>NZ_JBSGVW010000092.1:0-1052 GCF_053608645.1 Streptomyces sp. NPDC055013 | reverse complement strand
TGTATTGATCACGAGCGTTGTTAACGCGGCGCGGTCTTGATCGTGGCGAAGGCCCCCGTGTGTGGTGGAGGTGTCGAATCTTCACCGGACGGAGGCCTTCGTGTCCCACCGTAATGCTCGGCTGACCGTTCACGGCAGGCGGCTGCTCGTCGAGCGTGTCCGCTCCGGCCGTCCCGTCGCCCATGTCGCCGCAGAGATGGGCATCTCCCGTCCCACAGCCCACAAGTGGATCCGGCGCTGGCGGTCCGAGGGGGAGAGCGGACTCATCGACCGTTCCAGCCGCCCCCGCAGGACACCGCACCGGACTGCAGCCGCCACCGAGGCGCTTGTCTGCAGGCTGCGGCAGGACCGCAAACTCGGCCCGGCACGCATCGGACCGATCCTGGGCCTGCCCGCCTCGACCGTGCACCGCATCCTCACCCGGCACGGCCTGAACCGTCTGGCCTTCCTGGACCGGCCCACCGGCCAGGTCATCCGCCGCTACGAACGCGACCGGCCCGGCGAACTGGTCCACGTCGACGTCAAGAAGCTGGGCCGGATCCCCGACGGCGGCGGCCACAAGGTGCTGGGCCGCCAGGCCGGCCGCGCCACCCGCAGCAACATGGGCTTCGACTACATCCACTCCGCCGTCGACGACCACAGCCGACTGGCCTACAGCGAGATCCATCCGGACGAGAAGGCCGCCACCTGCGCCGCCTTCCTGCGCCGAGCCGCGAGCTTCTTCACCGCGGCGGGCATCGACCGCATCGAGCGAGTCCTGACCGACAACGCCTGGCCCTACCGCAAGAGCTTCGCCTGGCGGCAGGCCCTGGCCGACCTCGGTGCGGCCGGCAAACTCACCCGCGCCTACCGGCCGCAGACCAACGGCAAGGTCGAACGCTTCAACCGCACCCTGCTCGACGAGTGGGCCTACATGCGGCCCTACGCCAGCAACCCCGAACGCACCGAGGCCCTGACAGACTTCCTGCACACCTACAACCACCACCGGTGCCACACCGCCCTCGGCGGCCAGCCACCCATCACCCGCGTCAACAACCCCGCGGGTCAATACA
>NZ_JBSGVW010000091.1:0-1104 GCF_053608645.1 Streptomyces sp. NPDC055013 | reverse complement strand
CTGGTCACCGCCTCGGACCCGCTGCCGTTGCTGGTGGAGCGGGAGCGGGCCCTGTTCGGTTCCTGGTACGAGTTCTTCCCCCGTTCCGAGGGCACCCCCGAGCAGCCCCACGGCACCTTCCGCACCGCCGCGCGCCGGCTGCCCGCGATCGCCGCGATGGGCTTCGACGTGGTCTACCTGCCGCCCGTCCACCCGGTCGGCACCACCTTCCGCAAGGGCCCCAACAACACCCTGTCCGCCACCGCCGACGACGTCGGCGTGCCCTGGGCGATCGGCTCCCCCGAGGGCGGCCACGACGCCGTCCACCCCGACCTGGGCACCCTGGAGGACTTCGACTGGTTCGTCGCCCGGGCCGGCGAACTCGGCCTGGAAGTCGCCCTCGACTTCGCCCTGCAGTGCTCCCCCGACCACCCCTGGGTCGACAAGCACCCCGAGTGGTTCCACCACCGCCCCGACGGCACCATCGCCCACGCCGAGAACCCGCCGAAGAAGTACCAGGACATCTACCCCATCGCCTTCGACGCCGACATGGACGGCCTGGTCGAGGAGACCCTGCGCATCCTGCGCCACTGGATGGCCCACGGCGTGCGCATCTTCCGCGTCGACAACCCGCACACCAAACCGGTCGTGTTCTGGCAGCAGGTCATCGCCGACATCGGCCGCACCGACCCGGACGTCATCTTCCTCGCCGAGGCCTTCACCCGCCCCGCGATGATGCACACCCTGGCCCAGATCGGCTTCCAGCAGTCCTACACGTACTTCACCTGGCGCAACGGCAAGCAGGAACTCACCGACTACCTCACCGAACTGTCCGGCGAGGCGGCCGCCTACATGCGGCCCAACTTCTTCGCCAACACCCCCGACATCCTGCACGCCTTCCTCCAGGAGGGCGGACGCCCCGCCTTCGAACTCCGCGCCGTCCTGGCCGCGACCCTCTCCCCCACCTGGGGCATCTACAGCGGCTACGAGCTCTGCGAGAACACCCACCTGCGCGAAGGCAGCGAGGAGTACCTCGACTCGGAGAAGTACCAGCTCCGGCCCCGCGACTGGGAAGCGGCCGAACACGAAGGCCGCACCATCACCCCCCTGATCACCCAGCTCAAC
>NZ_JBSGVW010000090.1:0-2096 GCF_053608645.1 Streptomyces sp. NPDC055013 | reverse complement strand
CCCGGAGCGCATGGCACGCGCTCCGGGGCCGACGGGCTCAGCCCCTTTCACGGGGCGAGGCACAACGTCACTTGTTGATGCAGGTGTTGCCGAAGGCGGGGTTCAGCAGCCCGATCACCGAGATCGTGTTGCCGCAGACGTTCACGGGGACGTGAATCGGCGCCTGAACGACGTTGCCCGACAGGACACCCGGGGAGTGCACGGCAGCACCCTGGGCACCGGAGTCGGCGACGGCGAGGCCCGCGCCCGCGAGAACCAGCCCACCAGTGGCAGCCGCAGCGGCGACGACCTTCTTGATCATTATTCCTCCTTGTTGGCAATGCGATCTCAAGTAGCTGATCGCATCACCTGTAACGAGGAGGAACTAATAGGGCTACGACCCTATGAGCGTGTTCACTCTCCCCGGGCACGCCCAGTACGTCTGGCCGAATACTGAAGTGTCGTTTCAGTGGCCCAATTCAGGACGCATCGATGAACCTGTCGAGTACTCGGACCCCGAATTGCAGGCCGTCCACCGGCACCCGCTCGTCGACGCCGTGGAACATGCCGGCGAAGTCCAGCTCCGGCGGCAGCTTCAGCGGTGCGAAGCCGAAGCCGCGGATGCCCAGGTCGTCGAAGGACTTGGCGTCGGTTCCGCCGGAGAGCATGTAGGGGATCGCCTTCGCGGCCGGGTCCTCGGCCACCAGCGCGGACTGCATCGCCGCCACGAGCGGCCCGTCGAAGCCGGTCTCGACGGCCTTGTCGGCGTGCACGTCCGCACGCCGCACGTTCGGCCCGAGGATCTTGTCGAGGTCGGCGAGGAACTCCTCCTCGAACCCGGGCAGGAAGCGGCCGTCGACGTGTGCGGTGGCCTCGCCCGGGATGACGTTGACCTTGTAGCCGGCGCCGAGCTGCGTCGGGTTGGCCGTGTTGCTCAGGGTCGCGCCGATCAGCTTGGCGATGCCGCCGAGCTTGGCGAGGGTGCCCTCCATGTTCTCCGGGTCGAGCTCGGTGCCGAGGGCGTCGCCGAGTTCGTCGAGGAAGGCCCGGGTGGTCTTGGTGACCCGCACCGGGAACTTGTGCCGGCCCAGCCGCGCGACCGCCTCCGACAGTTCGGTGATCGCGTTGTCCCGGTGGATCATCGACCCGTGTCCCGCCGTGCCGGCCACGGTCAGCTTCATCCAGTGCATGCCCTTCTCGGCCGTCTGGATCAGATAGAGCCGCCGCTCCTCGCTCACGGTGAACGAGAACCCGCCCACCTCACTGATCGCCTCGGTGACGCCCTCGAAGAGGTCCGGGTGCTTGTCGACGAGGAACCGGGCGCCGAACTTGCCGCCGGCCTCCTCGTCGGCGAGGAACGCGAGCACGATGTCCCGCGGCGGCCTGCGGCCACTGCGCAGCCGGTCGCGTACGACCGCCAGCGTCATCGCGTCCATGTCCTTCATGTCGACGGCCCCGCGCCCCCACACGCACCCGTCCGCGACCTCGCCGGAGAAGGGGTGGTGCGTCCAGTCGTCCGCGTTGGCCGGCACGACGTCGGTGTGGCCGTGGATGAGCAGCGCGGGCCGGGAAGGGTCCTCCCCCGCGATCCGCGCCACGGTGGAGGCGCGTCCCGGGTGCGACTCGAAGATCTTCGGCTCGAGGCCCACCTCGGCGAGCTTCTCGGCGACGTACTCGGCCGCCTTGCGCTCACCGGGACCCGAGTGGTCGCCGTAGTTGCTGGTGTCGATCTGGATCAGCTCGCGGCAGAGGTCCACGACCTCGTCCTCGCCGGTGACGCCCCTGGCCGTGTCCGTCTCGCTCACGCTGCTTCCTCCCACGCTGTCGCTGCTGGTGGTTCCCCCTCATCCTCTCTCTCCCACGGTCCCCGCCCAAGACCGGCCGCGGCCCGTCACACACCGTTCACGCGGCGACGGGGGGTGATCGGGCACCCCTCGAAGCCTGGTAATGTTTTCTCTGTCGCCGCGAGGGAAGCCCCGCGCGACAGACACCTTGTCCGGGTGGCGGAATGGCAGACGCGCTAGCTTGAGGTGCTAGTGCCCTTTATCGGGCGTGGGGGTTCAAGTCCCCCCTCGGACACGCGAAAAAGCGCGGGCCGTGACCATGAGGTCACGGCC
>NZ_JBSGVW010000089.1:0-2127 GCF_053608645.1 Streptomyces sp. NPDC055013 | reverse complement strand
GCGCGTGCCATGCGCTCCGGGGCCGACCGGCCTTTTCTACAGCGTCGGTGGATTTCCGGCGTCGTATTTTCGGAACAAGGTCGAAGGCAGGTAACAAGCGAATGCGACAGGTCACCCGCAAGGGCCTGATGACCGTGGCGGCCGCGACCGGCATCGTCGCCGCCGTGGGCGGCGCCGCCCACGCGACCGGCTCGGGTGCGCACGGCTCCAGCGCGAACTCGCCCGGCGTGCTGTCGGGCAACACGGTGCAGGCGCCGGTGCACGTGCCGGTCAACGTCTGCGGCAACACGGTCGACGTCGTCGGGTTGCTCAACCCGGCGAGCGGCAACAGCTGTGGCAACCAGGGCGGCGGTTCGTCCGGCGGCCACGGCGGCTCAGGGGCGTCGGCCGGCGGGCACGCCACCGACTCGCCAGGCGTCGGCTCCGGCAACCATGTCCAGGCGCCGATCCATGTGCCGGTCAACGTGTGTGGCAACACCGTCGACGTCATCGGCATCGGCAACTCCGCCGAGGACAACGACTGCTCCAACAACGGCGGCGGAAGTCACACCCCGCCGGGCGGCGGTCACGAGAACCCGCCCGGGTCGCCGGAACAGCCGGGCAACCCCGGGAACCCTGAAAACCCCGGCAACCCCGAGCAGCCGGGCAACCCTGGGAACCCCGGAAACCCGGAGAACCCCGGCAACCCCGAGCAGCCGGGCAACCCCGTCGAGCCGGGCAACCCCGGTTCCCCGGGCACGCCGCCCGGCACGGGCGGCCTGACTCCGGGCGGCTCCTCGCAGGGCAACCACCCGGGCGCCCACTTCGTCACCCAGCCCCAGGGCGACGCCGAGCTCGCCCAGACCGGTGTCGACCTGCCGATGGGCCTCGCCCTGCCGGTCGGTGCGGGGGCGCTGCTCGCGGGCGCGGTGCTGTACCGCAAGGCACGGCCCTCGGCATAGGACGTAGGCGTCCGGCACGCAACGGAGCGGGCCCCGCCTCGGCGGGGCCCGCTCCGTGTGTTTCCTCTTCTGCTGTCCTGTCCGTCTGCGGTCCGTGTCTCGCTGTGTGGCCTCTCAGCTCACCATGTGGCCCGCACCTGTCGGATGATCCGGCGCCGCAGCCGCACCCTGCGGCTGCCGTCGCGCAGCAGGCTCAGGCGGTCCAACTCCCAGTGTCCGTACTCGGCATGGTCCGTCAGCAGGCGTGTGGCGTCCTTGCGGGAGACCCCGCGCGGTACGTACACGTCGACAAATTCGTATTCCGGCATCGCATCTATTGTGCGGGCTGGGGCCCGGTACGGATAGCGTCTGCACTATGTCTGATGCTGTGCAGCCCACCGCTGCCGAGGTACGCGCCGCCGCCGAGGCGGTCAAGACCGCGCTCGACCGTCACCTGGCCGCGGTCGAACGTCGGTCGGGTGAGGACGACCCGGCCGTCTATGAGGCGTTCAACGAGCTGGCCGCAGCCGCCGAGGTCTACGACGAGCTGCTCTACGACCGCTACGACGAGGTCACGCCCTTCGAGATCCCCGGTACGGAGGACGCCCTGCCGCCGTACACGGGACCCGAGGATCCGAACGCTGTGAGTGTGCTGATCCGCCGCGACTACGTCGTCGCGGAGCCGCAGCGACTGCGGGCGCATGCCGAGCGGATCGAGGCGGCGGACTACGACGACGGTACGGACGCGGATGCCTCCGGCACGGTGCACGGGGCGCTCGGCATCCTGTTCGGCGAGTTCGAGCCGGACGAGATCGCCTCCCGGCACAAGGAGTTCGGCCTGGAGGAGGGCGACTCCACGCTCTGGGTGACCGCGTCGGACGAGCAGCCCGAAGCCGGGGAATGGCTGGAGGCGCCCTTCGAGGGGGTCGATCCGCAGCGGGTGGTCTGCCGCTTCGACGTCAGCACGGTGTTCGACGAGGACCTGGACGACGTCGACGAGGCGGAGGACGGTGACGAGGAGGCCGACGAGGGCGACGGTGACGACGACCTCGAGGACGAACTCGACACGGATCTCGACGAGGAAGACGATCTGGAGCCACTGGACGCGGATCGCTGAGGCGGATCGCTGAGGCGGATCGCTGAGGCGATCACCGACGCGGGGCTCGGTCGTTTCGAGGCGGCGGCGGTCACGGATGAACACCGTGAC
>NZ_JBSGVW010000088.1:0-2440 GCF_053608645.1 Streptomyces sp. NPDC055013 | reverse complement strand
GGACGAGCCGTCCAGGCCGATGGCGGGGGTCTGGGGGCGGCAGCCCCCAGGCGGCCACGGCAACGCCGTGCACCCGAAGCGCCGGTCACCCGAACGCGGCACCGCCAGCGCCGCGAATTAGCAGTCCGCTTGACCGAGTGCTAATCGCGGTCATAGTCTCGGGTCTGGCACTCCCCACTGGAGAGTGCCAACTACGCGACGGGCAGGTCCGGCACCCGCGACGACGGATCCACCTGGTCGCCACCTCAGACAGTTAACCCCGTGAGATCTCCGAAGGGGGAGGTCGGATCGTGACGACCACCAGCTCCAAGGTTGCCATCAAGCCGCTCGAGGACCGCATTGTGGTCCAGCCGCTCGACGCCGAGCAGACCACCGCCTCTGGCCTGGTCATCCCGGACACCGCCAAGGAGAAGCCCCAGGAGGGCGTCGTCCTGGCCGTGGGCCCGGGCCGTTTCGAGAACGGCGAGCGCCTGCCGCTCGACGTCAAGACCGGCGACATCGTGCTGTACAGCAAGTACGGCGGCACCGAGGTGAAGTACAACGGCGAGGAGTACCTCGTCCTCTCGGCTCGCGACGTGCTCGCGATCATCGAGAAGTAAGACACCTCAAGCATTCTGCTTCCAGCTGCGCCCCTGGCCCCCGCGACCACATAAGAAGCCGGGCGCCCGGGGCGCAGTGTCTTTTTAACCCACAGATTCGAGAGGGCTCCCGCTGTCATGGCGAAGATCCTGAAGTTCGACGAGGACGCCCGTCGCGCCCTCGAGCGCGGCGTCAACAAGCTGGCCGACACGGTCAAGGTGACGATCGGCCCCAAGGGCCGCAACGTCGTCATCGACAAGAAGTTCGGCGCGCCCACCATCACCAACGACGGCGTCACCATCGCCCGTGAGGTCGAGGTCGAGGACCCGTACGAGAACCTCGGCGCCCAGCTGGTGAAGGAGGTGGCGACCAAGACCAACGACATCGCGGGTGACGGTACGACCACCGCCACCGTGCTCGCCCAGGCGCTGGTGCGCGAGGGCCTGAAGAACGTCGCCGCCGGTGCTTCCCCGGCGCTGCTGAAGAAGGGCATCGACGCGGCCGTGGCCGCGGTCTCCGAGGAGCTCCTCGCGACCGCCCGCCCGATCGACGAGAAGTCCGACATCGCCGCCGTCGCCGGTCTGTCCGCCCAGGATACGCAGGTCGGCGAGCTCATCGCCGAGGCGATGGACAAGGTCGGCAAGGACGGTGTCATCACCGTCGAGGAGTCCAACACCTTCGGTCTGGAGCTGGACTTCACCGAGGGCATGGCCTTCGACAAGGGCTACCTGTCGCCGTACTTCGTGACGGACCAGGAGCGCATGGAGGCCGTCCTGGAGGACCCGTACGTCCTCATCAACCAGGGCAAGATCTCCTCCATCGCGGACCTGCTGCCGCTGCTGGAGAAGGTCATCCAGGCCGGTGCCTCCAAGCCGCTGCTGATCATCGCCGAGGACGTCGACGGCGAGGCCCTGTCGACCCTGGTCGTGAACAAGATCCGCGGCACCTTCAACGCGGTCGCGGTCAAGGCCCCCGGCTTCGGTGACCGCCGCAAGGCGATGCTGCAGGACATGGCGACCCTCACCGGCGCCACGGTCATCTCCGAGGAGGTCGGCCTCAAGCTCGACCAGGTCGGCCTGGAGGTGCTCGGTTCCGCTCGCCGGATCACCGTCACCAAGGACGACACCACGATCGTCGACGGCGCCGGCAAGTCCGAGGACGTGCACGGCCGTGTCGCCCAGATCAAGGCCGAGATCGAGAACACCGACTCCGACTGGGACCGCGAGAAGCTCCAGGAGCGCCTCGCGAAGCTGGCCGGCGGCGTGTGCGTGATCAAGGTCGGCGCCGCCACCGAGGTGGAGCTGAAGGAGAAGAAGCACCGTCTGGAGGACGCCATCTCCGCGACCCGCGCCGCGGTCGAGGAGGGCATCGTCTCCGGTGGTGGCTCCGCTCTGGTCCACGCCGTGAAGGTCCTCGAGGGCAACCTCGACAAGACCGGCGACGAGGCCACCGGTGTCGCGGTCGTCCGCAAGGCCGCCGTCGAGCCGCTGCGCTGGATCGCCGAGAACGCCGGCCTGGAGGGCTACGTCATCACCTCCAAGGTCGCCGAGCTCGACAAGGGCCAGGGCTTCAACGCCGCGACCGGCGAGTACGGCGACCTGGTCAAGGCCGGCGTCATCGACCCGGTCAAGGTCACCCGCTCCGCCCTGGAGAACGCCGCCTCCATCGCCTCCCTCCTCCTCACGACCGAGACCCTGGTCGTCGAGAAGAAGGAAGAGGAGGAGCCGGCGGCCGGTGGCCACGGCCACGGGCACGCCCACTGAGCCCAGCAGCTCACGCGCGCTGAGCCCAGCGGCTCATACGCACGCAGAAGGCCCCGGTCCCTGCGCCGGCAGTTCCTTGTCGGGACGCACTTCGAGGG
>NZ_JBSGVW010000087.1:0-2793 GCF_053608645.1 Streptomyces sp. NPDC055013 | reverse complement strand
GCTGGTACACCAGCGGTGCGTCCATCCCGGTCCTCTCGTACTAAGGACAGCTCCTCTCAAATTTCCTGCGCCCGCGACGGATAGGGACCGAACTGTCTCACGACGTTCTGAACCCAGCTCGCGTACCGCTTTAATGGGCGAACAGCCCAACCCTTGGGACCGACTACAGCCCCAGGATGCGATGAGCCGACATCGAGGTGCCAAACCTCCCCGTCGATGTGGACTCTTGGGGGAGATAAGCCTGTTATCCCCGGGGTAGCTTTTATCCGTTGAGCGATGGCCCTTCCATGCGGAACCACCGGATCACTAAGCCCGACTTTCGTCCCTGCTCGACTTGTAGGTCTCGCAGTCAAGCTCCCTTATGCCTTTACACTCTACGAATGATTTCCAACCATTCTGAGGGAACCTTTGGGCGCCTCCGTTACACTTTAGGAGGCGACCGCCCCAGTCAAACTGCCCACCTGACACTGTCTCCCACCCCGATAAGGGGCGCGGGTTAGAATTTCAATACAGCCAGGGTAGTATCCCACCGACGCCTCCACCGAAGCTAGCGCTCCGGTTTCAAAGGCTCCTACCTATCCTGTACAAGCTGTACCAAAATTCAATATCAGGCTACAGTAAAGCTCCACGGGGTCTTTCCGTCCTGTCGCGGGTAACCTGCATCTTCACAGGTACTATAATTTCACCGAGTCTCTGGTTGAGACAGTGCCCAAATCGTTACACCTTTCGTGCGGGTCGGAACTTACCCGACAAGGAATTTCGCTACCTTAGGACCGTTATAGTTACGGCCGCCGTTTACTGGGGCTTCAGTTCAGAGCTTCGCTTACGCTAACCCCTCTCCTTAACCTTCCAGCACCGGGCAGGCGTCAGCCCCTATACTTCGCCTTACGGCTTCGCAGAGACCTGTGTTTTTGCTAAACAGTCGCCTGGGCCTATTCACTGCGGCTCTCTCGGGCTTGCACCCTAACAGAGCACCCCTTCTCCCGAAGTTACGGGGTCATTTTGCCGAGTTCCTTAACGAGAGTTCTCTCGCTCACCTTAGGATTCTCTCCTCGCCTACCTGTGTCGGTTTGCGGTACGGGCACCTTTTATCTCGCTAGAAGCTTTTCTTGGCAGCGGGGAATCAAAGACTTCGCTCCATAAGGAGCTTCCCCATCACAGCTCAGCCTTCACGATAAGCGGATTTGCCTACTTATCAGCCTAACTGCTTGGACGTGCACAACCAATCGCACGCTTCTTCTATCCTTCTGCGTCCCCCCATTGCTCAAACGATGAAGAGGTGGTACAGGAATATCAACCTGTTGTCCATCGCCTACGCCTTTCGGCCTCGGCTTAGGTCCCGACTAACCCTGAGCGGACGAGCCTTCCTCAGGAAACCTTAGGCATTCGGTGGACGGGATTCTCACCCGTCTTTCGCTACTCATACCGGCATTCTCACTTCTAAGCGCTCCACCAGTCCTTCCGGTCTGACTTCACTGCACTTAGAACGCTCCCCTACCACTGATACCATTGGTATCAATTCGCAGCTTCGGTGGTGTATTTAGCCCCGGTACATTTTCGGCGCAGAGTCACTCGACTAGTGAGCTATTACGCACTCTTTAAATGGTGGCTGCTTCTGAGCCAACATCCTAGTTGTCTAAGCAACTCCACATCCTTTTCCACTTAATACACACTTTGGGACCTTAGCTGGCGATCTGGGCTGTTTCCCTCTTGACTACGGATCTTATCACTCGCAGTCTGACTCCTAAGGATAAGTCATTGGCATTCGGAGTTTGACTGAATTCGGTAATCCGATGAGGACCCCTAGTTCAATCAGTGCTCTACCTCCAAGACTCTTACACTTAAGGCTAGCCCTAAAGCTATTTCGGAGAGAACCAGCTATCTCCAGGTTCGATTGGAATTTCTCCGCTACCCACACCTCATCCCCGCACTTTTCAACGTGCGTGGGTTCGGGCCTCCATTCAGTGTTACCTGAACTTCACCCTGGACATGGGTAGATCACCTGGTTTCGGGTCTACGACCACGTACTAAACGCCCTATTCAGACTCGCTTTCGCTGCGGCTCCGCCTCTTCAGCTTAACCTCGCACGGGATCGTAACTCGCCGGTTCATTCTACAAAAGGCACGCCATCACCCATTAACGGGCTCTGACTATTTGTAGGCACACGGTTTCAGGATCTCTTTCACTCCCCTTCCGGGGTGCTTTTCACCTTTCCCTCACGGTACTGGTTCACTATCGATCACTAGGGAGTATTTAGCCTTGGGAGATGGTCCTCCCAGATTCCGACGGAATTTCACGTGTTCCGCCGTACTCAGGATACATTCAAGAGAGAACGAAGTTTCGACTACGGGGTTATTACCCTCTGTGACGGACCTTTCCAGGTCGCTTCGTCTACCTCGTTCCTTTGTAACTCCGTATAGAATGTCCTACAACCCCAAGAGGCAAGCCTCTTGGTTTGGGCTAGATTCCGTTTCGCTCGCCGCTACTCAGGAAATCGCATTTGCTTTCTCTTCCTCCGGGTACTTAGATGTTTCAGTTCCCCGGGTCTGCCTTCAGTACCCTATGTATTCAGGTAAAGATACTGTTCCATTACGAACAGTGGGTTTCCCCATTCGGAAATCTTCGGATCAAAGCTTACTTACAGCTCCCCGAAGCATATCGGCGTTAGTCCCGTCCTTCATCGACTCCTAGTGTCAAGGCATCCACCGTGCGCCCTTTCTAACTTAACCAAACTAAAATTAAAAAAATATGAGCTACACTGTTATCTAGTTTTCAAAGAACATACATTTAAAC
>NZ_JBSGVW010000086.1:0-2882 GCF_053608645.1 Streptomyces sp. NPDC055013 | reverse complement strand
CCGCGAGGCTCACGCGGGTGCCGGCGCCGTTCGCTTCGGCCGTGTGAACATGCTGTGCCGAACACACGAGCCCCCGATGAACCTCCTGTCACACCCCCGGCGTACGCTGTATGGCTGTCATAGGCCGCCCCTGCCGCTCCCCCGCGACGTCGCGGCACGGTCTGGCCACGGGGGGAAACACGGGGAGTTGTGGTGCTCGAGGGTCTCGAGGACGTGGGGTCGCTGACGGCGGCCCCTTGGATCTATGTGGTGGTGGGCCTGTCGGTCCTGCTGGACGTGTTCGTACCGGTGCTGCCCAGCGGCGTGCTGGTGATCACGGCGGCTACGGCGGCGGCCGCCGGTTCGGGCGCGGCGACCGGTCAGGTCCCCGGGGAGGTCCCCGACATCCTGGCCCTGACGCTCTGCGCCGCGACGGCCTCCGTCCTGGGTGACCTGGTCGCCTACCGCCTCGCCTGGCGCGGCGGCGCCCGACTGGACCGCGCGATCGCCCGCTCCCGCCGCCTGACATCAGCGCAGGAACGTCTCGGCACGGCCCTCGCCCGAGGCGGCGGCGCCCTGGTCGTACTGGCCCGCTTCGCCCCCGCCGGCCGCTCGGTCGTCTCGTTCGGCGCCGGCGCCGCCCACCGCAGCCCCCGCGACTTCCTTCCCTGGTCCGCCCTGGCCGGCCTCGCCTGGGCCGTCTACAGCGTGGCCCTCGGCTACTTCGGCGCCCAGTGGCTGGGAGCGACGTGGCTGGCGACGGCGGCGTCGGTGGGGGCCCTGTTCGCGGCGGGGGCGCTGGCGACGTACCTGGTGCGGCGCCGGCCGGCATAAGCCGATGTGACGTTGAGTCGCCGAATGGACACATGGCGTGCACGATTGGTCCCACCGCTGCCGCGAGGAAAGGGACCCCCTGACATGAGTGCCCGCGCGCCGAAGGCGACGAGACCAGCGCAGCGCGCCCGCGTGCGCACCGCCCTGGCCGGACTTTTCCTGGCGGCCACGGCTGCCGCGACGCTGGTCTCGTGCGGCGGGAACGACGAGGGCGACGGCGCCGCCTCCCCCAGGCCGACCCCCACGCCCCCCGATACGGCCTCGTTCTCCGGCACGGCGGCCACGGCCCTCTCCTCGCTCGAGGCGTCCGCCCGCGAGCGGGCCTCCGCCGCGGCCTCCTCCGCCTCCGCCCGTGCCTCGGAGTTCGAGGCATCCGTATCGGCGGAGATCGTACGGGCCAACCAGGCCGCCCAGCGGGAACTCGAGGACGTCGACGGCCGCGGCAACGCCACCGCGGACGTGTCGCTCACCGGAAAACCGCGCGCCCAGACGGGCGGTCTGCTGGCCGTCGTCGTGAACATCACCAACCGCACCGACGAGACCGCGTCCTACGCGGTGCAGGTCGACTTCCGCGACTCCGACGGCAAGGTCGCCGAGACCCGGTTCGTGGGCGCGGAGGACCTCGAACCCGGCGAGAAGGCCCAGCCGCTCGCCATCAGCCGCAAGCCTCCCGAGCCGCGCCTGACCGCCGAGATCGCCAAGGCGCAGCGGTACTGACGCCCACCGTCACCGGAGGGCGCGTCATCTCGATCCGGTGGGCTGCGCAGGAACCCTCTAGCCCGCCCGGCGGGCGGCCTGCCCCCGGATCTCCAGACCGGCCAGCAGGTCGGCCGTGGCTTCGGCGATCACATCGACGGCGCGGTCGAAGACCTCCTGGTTGTGCGCGGCCGGGGCCCGGAAGCCGGAGACCTTGCGGACGTACTGCAGGGCGGCGGCGCGGATGTCTTCCTCCGTCGCCTCTTCGGGCAGCACGGGCGGACGAAGTGTCTTGATGCTGCGGCACATGCCTCACAGTCTCCCTCGAACTGGGCCATGTCTGCCATGATCACGCCCGAGGCGGCCACCACTGAGGGGCCGACCGACGAGAGGAACCGCATGACGGCGCATCGCACGACGGCGAACGACCGGCTCACGGTGGCGGTACTGGGCCCGGGCGGCATAGGCGGCCTGCTCGCCGCACTCCTGTCCAGGTCCGGGCACCGCGTCATCTGCCTGGCCGGCGACGAGACGGCCAAGGCCCTGCGCACGACCGGCATCCAGGTCCGCAGTGGCCTTTTCGGGGACTTCACGGCTCAGGTGGAGGCGGACACCGAGCTCCGCGAACCCGTCGACGCCTGCCTGATCACGGTCAAGGCCACCGCCCTCGACACGGCCCTGGCCCGCACCCCGCGCGCAGCGCTCGGCGACGCCCTGATCGTCCCCTTCCTGAACGGCGTGGAACACCCGGAGACCCTCCGCGCCCACTACCGCCCGGAGCACGTCACCCCCGCGGTCATCCGCGTCGAGTCGACCCGCGTGGCGCCCGGGGAGATCGAGCACACGAGCCCCTTCGCGGAGATCGACCTGACGGGCGACACCGTCCCCCGCGACCGCCTCGGCGCCCTCGCGAAGGCTCTGGACGCGGCCGGACCCACCACCCGCGTCCTCCCGGACGAGACGGCGACCCTCTGGGCGAAGATGTCCTTCCTGGCCCCCTTCGCCCTCCTCACCACCCGCCACGCCCTCCCCCTCGGTGACGTACGCACGCACCACCGCGAGGAGTTGACGTCCCTGGTCGAGGAAACGGCAGCCGTCAGCCGTGCCTGCGGCGGCCCCGCCGACCCGGCCTCGGCCCTCGCCCGCTACGACGCCTTCCCGCCCGCCACCAAGTCGTCCATGCAACGCGACGCCGAGGCCGGTCGCCCCCTCGAACTGGACGCGATCGGCGGAGCGTTGCTGCGAGCCGCCGAACGCCACGCGGTACCGGCACCCGTGACTGCACGCCTGGTCGGCGAGTTGAGGGCCGCGGGCCACTGACCGCCGCACACCGGTTGCGACTGAGCGCTCCGGCCGGCCAGTTGGGCCGGCCG
>NZ_JBSGVW010000085.1:0-2956 GCF_053608645.1 Streptomyces sp. NPDC055013 | reverse complement strand
TCCTCGGACCGGCGGTCGCCTTAGGCCAAGAGGTACCGCGTGTTGACGCCGGCCACTGCGGGCGGACACCCCCCGGCACGTCCCCTTGCCGCCGTACGCGGGTGCGGCGCCGCGGGGGTACGCCATCACCACGGTCGCCCTGCGGGTCACTTTCCAGTGCCGGTCCAGGCATTCCAGCCCGTCCGGCGTTTGAGGACGAGGCCGTTCAGGCCGATGGGGGTCCAGGGGGCTGCGCCCCCTGGCCGGGGTCGAAGGGGCGGAGCCCCTTCAAGGACGGGAAGGGTAGGGGCGGCGGGGGCGAGGAACGTTCAGGGGCAGCAAGTTGACCACGCCCGGGCGGCCAGCCAATCCGCACCCCCTACCCCCACAACCCCCTGTCCAGTCCCCTTGGCTGCACACGGCCACAACACGCCCTGGAGTAAGCCGGAACACGGAAGACTTCGATCAACAACCGGTCACTCTCCGGCACTTGATAGGACGTCAATCGGTTACGGAAGAGACGCAATCGATGATTTGAGCAACTGGGCGTAGCAGTGCCTGCACGAAGCGTTATTCTCCTCAGACGCAATCCGGTACCCCTCCGTCGCTACGACGGGTGAACGGTCCCGCACTGCACGTGATGGAAGCTCTGCCTCTGGGAGTCCCGTGTACCCACACGTCGGGGTTGACGCCTCGGGCCTGGCTACGCTGCGCGCAACGGTCCACAACCTGTTGCGCGGCTTCGTCCCCACCGCGTACGCCGTCCCCGTCCTCGCCGTAACCACCGCGCCCGTAGGCCCGTGCTACGCGCTCGCCGACGGCAGCGCCGCCGTCGGCAGACGCGGACGCTCCGCCGGCGCGGCAACCGCCCGCCGGCCGGCCGCCGACAGCGACAGCGCTCGAATGATGGATCTCGTGGAACGCGCGCAGGCCGGCGAGGCCGACGCGTTCGGCCGGCTCTACGACCAGTACAGCGACACCGTCTATCGCTACATCTATTACCGGGTGGGAGGTAAGGCCACCGCCGAGGACCTCACAAGCGAGACCTTTCTGCGCGCACTCCGCCGGATCGGCACCTTCACCTGGCAGGGCCGGGACTTCGGCGCCTGGCTCGTCACCATCGCCCGTAACCTCGTCGCCGACCACTTCAAGTCCAGCCGCTTCCGGCTGGAGGTGACCACCGGCGAGATGCTCGACGCCAACGAGGTCGAGCGCTCCCCGGAGGACTCCGTCCTCGAGTCCCTCTCCAACGCCGCCCTCCTCGATGCCGTACGACGCCTCAACCCCCAGCAGCAGGAGTGCGTCACCCTCCGATTCCTCCAGGGCCTCTCCGTCGCCGAGACCGCCCGCGTCATGGGCAAGAACGAGGGCGCCATCAAGACCCTCCAGTACCGCGCCGTGCGCACCCTCGCCCGGCTGCTCCCGGAAGACGCCCGCTGAGCGGCCCCTGACGAACCAGCACACTCCGCTACCTTCAACTCACCCTCGGTGAAAGTCCGTTGACTTCGCGACCCGTTCTTCCTCCGTCCGTAACCCAAGTGCCAAGCCACTCGTTGTGCGGGATGCAGGCTCCCTGTGGTCACTCTCTGGCCGACTCTGATCACTCGATCGTGTGGATTCGGTCAGGGCGTGCAACCCTCAGGACCCCCTGGGGAGTCGACCGTGATGACGAGAGGAGGTGCCGCCAGTGATCGCGAACGTATCGGCGCACCGGCGGGCGAACGCCTTCGCCCAGGCCCTGGAGGAGCTGACCGACCGGGTCTCGGCGGCCGAGCAGGCCGAGCAGTGCGATGGACCGGCACCGGCGCCGGCTGCTGCGGAACAGACCGAGCGGGGGCGCTTGTTGGCCCTCACCGCGAGTCTGGACGAGCTGCCCAAGCCCGTGCTCGACCCAGAGGTCAAGGTCGTCCAGAGGGCCCAGCTCGTGGCCGCGATGGAGGCCATGATGCAGGAGGGCACCGCGGCGGGCGAGGCGAGTCCCGCCCTGCCCGAGCAGCGTTCGCACCGGGCGCGGGGCGCGCACAGGGCGTCCCCGCTGGGCAAGTTCCGCCCGCGTTCCCGGCTGGCCAAGGGCCTGACCGCGGGCGGGCTCAGTGTAGGAGTCGCCGCGGGAGCCTTCGGCGGAGTCTCGGCCGCGAGTTCCGAGGCCCTGCCCGGTGACTCTCTCTACGGCCTCAAGCGCGGCATCGAGGACTTCAAGCTCAACGTCCTGGCCGACGGCGACGACGAGCGCGGGCGAACGTATCTCGACCAGGCCTCCACCCGGCTGAGCGAGGCCCGCAGGCTGATGGAGCGCGGCCGCGGCGGACAGCTCGACCACGAGTCGGTCGGCGAGGTCCGCCGTGCTCTGTCCGGCATGCGCCACGACGCCTCGGAGGGGCACCGCCTGCTCCGTGAGGCGTACGAGCGCGACCCGGGTTCCTTGGGGCCCATCCAGGCCCTCTCCGCCTTCTCACGCTCGCACCGAGCGGCGTGGGGCGTCCTGCGCGAGCGGCTTCCCCTCCAGCTCGGGGACGTCAGTGACCAGGTGTCCTCGGTCTTCGACGCCATAGACGAAGAGGTCGCCCCGCTGCAGTCCCTCCTCCCGCCGACCCCGGCACCGGGCGGCGACGGAAAGCGGCAGGGCAGTTCCGGATCGGCATCCACAGGTACGTCCGGGTCCGACCGGTCGGCCCGCCCCAGCGCGGGCGGCAGCGGCTCCTCCGACGGCAACCGGTCCAGCAGCCCCAGCAAGTCGGCCGAGGGCTCCACCGGCGAGGGCGAAGGTCTCCTCGGCGGAAACACCGGCGGCCTGCTCGACCCGCCGAAGGACACCGGCAGCGCCTCACCGTCCACGTCCACCCCGAGCACCGAACCCGCCGTCACCCTCCCGCCCCTCCTCCCGGGCCTCCTGCCCGGCCTGGGCATCGACAGCGAGGACGCGAACTAGCAGCCGTACAGCCAGGTCATACGTCGACGGGGCGCCCCTCCTCAAGAG
>NZ_JBSGVW010000084.1:0-3388 GCF_053608645.1 Streptomyces sp. NPDC055013 | reverse complement strand
CGGCCCCGACCCACAACGAAACAGCAGGCGCTACGCGAACCCCCACCACACAGCCACAGGCCGCCGCAGGCATAGACGCCCAACCGCCAGAGGCCGGAGGCCGGAGGCAAGCCTCAGCGCGCCCCGGCGAAATGCTCCCCGACCAACGCCCGCACCACATCCACATCCCCGGCGATCAACGCGTCCAGCAGAGCCGTGTGTTCGGCCGCGTCGGCGACGAGGTCGGCGTGGCCGCGGCCGGTCGGGCGGGCGGGGCTCACCAGGGGCCACTGGGCCCGGCGGTGGAGGTCGTCGGCGATCTGGACGAGTTGTTCGTTGCCGCACAGGGACAGCACGGCGCGGTGGAAGGTGCGGTCCGTCTCCGCGTAGGTCGCCCGGCAGCCGGTCGACGCCGCACGGACCGTCGCCTCCGCCAACGGCCGTAGTTCCGCCCACCGTTCGGCGGCGACGGTGCGAGCGAGCCGGAGCATCACCGGGACCTCGATCAGCGCCCGCACCTCAACCAGCTCCGCCAGCTCCCGGGCCCCGCGCTCGACCACCCGGAACCCCCGGTTCGGGACGACCTCGACGGCCCCCTCCAGCGCGAGTTGCTGCATGGCCTCACGGACCGGCGTCGCGGAGACGCCGAAGCGTTCGCCCAGCGCCGGGGCCGAGTAGACCGCCCCGGGCATCAGCTCACCGGTGACGAGCGCGGTGCGCAGGGCGTCGACGATCTGCCCCCGCACCGAGGCCCGCTGGACGACCGCCCGCGGCCGCGGAATCGGCGTCTCACTGTGGGTGTGCTCACCCCGAGCCGTCGGCGCCGGTGCACCCGGCCCCGCGTCCACACCCGGGGCTCGCCCCTGCGCCGGCACCCGCGCCACACCCGTACCCGTACCGCCCGCACCCGCCCGGGCCTCCGGGCCCTGCGACACCGGCGGATTCCCCGTCGCCGCGGAGCCCTGCGCGCCCTGCTTCACGGGTCCTCCTCCGGACGTATCGGTACTTGGGGTCATTACGGCGGCTTGTTACTCACCCGTCAAGCACCTTAGGCGCAGAACGCGACAGTTCAAACCGCAGCGATCTTGGGTAAGGTAAGCCTTACCTTCACCACCTCACGAATCGGCGGTCCGGAATGCCTGTGCCCCCCTCAGCCCTCGCGGACGCCTACACCCGTCTCACCGAGGTCCTTCCGGGGCTCGCCATCACCCAGCCGGCCACCGACGCACAGCTCCCCCGGCACGACGGCTGGGTCACCGCAGCCACGCTCGCGGAGGGCGGCACCGGCCTGGACACGTTCCTGGCCTGGGACGACGCGCAGGTACAGCGTGACTACGGACAGTCCGCGCGCACAGACGTCGTCGCGAGCTTCGGCCTGCACCGCTACGCCTGGCCCGTGTGTCTGCTGATCACCGTCCCCTGGTTCCTGCTCCGCCGCGTCCCCCGCTTCCCCGTGACGCATGTCTCGTACGACCGCACGGCCCCGGACCTCCCGATGGGCGCCCTCGCCGCCCGCCCCGCCACCTTCGCCTGTCTCCCCGGCGACCCGGCCGCCACCCTGCCCGGCGCGAGGGTCGTGCCCGACGAGGAGGCGCTGCGCGCAGAGGTGCGGACGGCGATAGCGGAGCACCTCGAACCCGTGCTCACCGGCTTCGGCCCCCGCATGCGACGCCGCGGACGCGCGCTGTGGGGCATGGCGACCGACGAGGTCGTCGAGAGCCTGTGGTACGTCGCCCATCTGCTCGGCGACGGCGAGCAGGACCGGGCGCGCCGCGAACTGGAGCTGCTGCTGCCGGGCGCGACGAAGCCGTACGTCGGCTCGGCCGCCTTCCGTGAACTGACCGGGCCGAACGGCGAGTCGCTGCCCACCCGGGACCGGGCGAGCTGCTGCATGTTCTACACACTGCGCCCCGAGGACACGTGCGCCACCTGCCCGCGCACCTGCGACGCGGACCGGGTCACCAAGCTTCTGGCCGCGGCCAGTTGAGGCCCCCTCAGACGTGCGCGTCAGCCTTCGTGCCGTAAGATCACCCGCGCGCGGGACACCCGTTACGGTTACGGGCGTTTCACAAATTCCTCACTTCGCGCCGGAACTTTCCGTGGAACCACCCGCACGGGTAGTGTTGTTCGAACTCAACTCCTGCCCCTCAAGCGGCAGTTCGAGCAGAACGCCGCCCTGGGCATCCCCTTGCACTTCCTTGGCGGCCTCTTGCCCCGAAACCCCCTGAGGGCCAGTGGGATTGGGCCACTATGGCGGGCGTTACGCCCTATCCCAATGCAAGGGACCCCAGATGAGATTGACCGACATATCGCTGAACTGGCTGCTTCCGGGCGCCGTCCTGCTCCTGGGCCTGCTGGCGGCGATAGCGGTGCTTCGGCGCGGGAAGACCTCGGGGAAGGACACGAGCGCTGACGACTCGTGGGAGCGCAGCGAGGAGCGCCGCAGGCGCAAGGAGGCCATATACGGCACCGCCTCCTATGTGCTGCTGTTCTGCTGCGCGGCCGTGGCCGCCGCGCTCTCCTTCCACGGCCTGGTCGGCTTCGGTGAGCAGAACCTGAACCTGCACAACGGCTGGCAGTACCTGGTGCCGTTCGGACTGGACGGCGCGGCGATGTTCTGCTCCGTGCTCGCGGTGCGCGAGGCCAGCCACGGTGACGCGGCGCTCGGCTCCCGGATACTCGTGTGGACGTTCGCGGCCGCCGCGGCCTGGTTCAACTGGGTGCACGCGCCCCGGGGCCTCGGCCACGACGGCGCCCCGCACTTCTTCGCCGGCATGTCCCTCTCCGCGGCCGTTCTCTTCGACCGGGCGCTCAAGCAGACCCGCCGGGCCGCCCTGCGCGAGCAGGGTCTGGTCCCGAGGCCCCTCCCGCAGATCCGGATCGTCCGCTGGCTGCGGGCGCCCCGCGAGACCTACAAGGCCTGGTCGCTGATGCTCCTGGAGGGCGTGCGCAGCCTCGACGAGGCGGTCGACGAGGTCCGCGAGGACAAGCGGCAGAAGGAGGCGGCCCGCCTGCGCCGGCGCGAGCAGGAGCGCATGGAGCGGGCCCAGCTGAAGGCCATCAGCCGGGGCCACCGCGGCTTCGTCGGCCGTGGCGGCCGACAGGTCGAGACGCAGGCTCTGGAGCGTGCGTCGGCCCAAGTCTCCGCGGAGCCTGCCATATCGGCGCCGGAGCAACTGCCCGTGCGCTCACGTCCGTCACTTCAGCCCGTCCGCACCGGTTCTGACCCGGTGACCGTCGACCTCACTTCGGAGGACGACACCATGGCCCTGCCACGGCTCGACTCCCTGGAGCGCAAGCTCAAGGATCTCGAGCAGCAGTTCGGCTGAGCACCCCGCTCGTCAACGGCATCGACGGCCTTTGACAGCATCGACGGGAAGGGGCGGGGCCCCGGGCCGCGGGGGGGCGC
>NZ_JBSGVW010000083.1:0-4327 GCF_053608645.1 Streptomyces sp. NPDC055013 | reverse complement strand
CCGCCGAGCGACTCGGCGGGCCCCGCTGTCAGTTGTGCGTTGTCCTACGGAACGTCAGTGGTCGGTGCCGTCGGGCGTCGCGCCGCCCGGCGCTGCCTTGCGGTCGGCGCCC
Organism: Streptomyces sp. NPDC055013; assembly: GCF_053608645.1. NCBI lineage: Bacteria > Bacillati > Actinomycetota > Actinomycetes > Kitasatosporales > Streptomycetaceae > Streptomyces > Streptomyces sp. NPDC055013. Next base: position 4,215 of record NZ_JBSGVW010000083.1, on the reverse strand, counting down.
TTGGCTGCTTCGGCCTCGCTGTAGATGTCGGGCTCGAGGTAGATCACGCGGGCGATCGGGACCGCCTCGCGGATGCGGGCCTCGGCGGCGTCGATGGCGGAGGCGATCTCGGCGCCCGTGTCGCCCTGCGGGACCGCGATCTTGGCGGCGACCAGGAGCTCCTCGGGGCCGAGGTGGAGGGTGCGCATGTGGATGATGCGGGTGACCACGTCACCGTCGACGATGGCGGCCTCGATCTTCTGCTCGTCCTCGGCGCCCGCGGCCTCACCGAGCAGCAGCGACTTGGTCTCGATGGCCAGGACGACCGCGATCAGGACGAGCAGGACGCCGATGCAGATGGTGCCGACACCGTCCCAGACGCCGTCGCCGGTGAGCAGGGCGAGGCCGACGCCGCCCAGGGCGAGGATCAGGCCGACCAGCGCGCCGAGGTCTTCCAGGAGGACGACGGGCAGTTCGGGCGCCTTGGCGTGGCGGACGAACTCCTTCCAGGACTTCTTGCCCCGCAGGACGTTGGACTCCTTGATGGCCGTACGGAAGGAGAAGGTCTCGGCGATGATCGCGAAGACGAGAACACCGACCGGCCAGTACCAGTGGTCGATCTCGTGCGGGTGCTTGATCTTCTCGTAGCCCTCGTAAAGGGCGAACATGCCACCCACGGAGAACAGGATGATCGAGACGAGGAAGGCGTAGATGTAGCGCTCGCGGCCGTAGCCGAAGGGGTGCTGCGGGGTCGCCTCACGCTTGGCCTTCTTGCCGCCGACCAGCAGCAGGGCCTGGTTGCCGGAGTCGGCGAGCGAGTGCACGCCTTCGGCGAGCATCGACGACGAGCCGCTGAACGCGAACGCGACGAACTTCGCTGCCGCGATCGCGAGGTTGGCGGCGAGTGCCGCCACGATCGCCTTGGTACCGCCTGACGCGCTCATGTGTCGCGTTGTCCCTTCGCCTTCGTCTTCGTACGTCTGCACGCCCGTACGTCTGCACGTCCGTACGCCGTTCAGGGCGTCGCCGAGGGGGCGTGCGGCCCCCGTTCGGCTTTGCCCGTCCTTTGCCGGTGGGCCATTGTTGCAGCCCGGTCCGACAACGGCGCGCCGGGTCTTCGGATGCCCTCGGTCAGGCGACGACCGTGGCGCGGAAGACCGTACCGGCACCGGACACTTCGGCCTTTTCGCCTGCCGGTACGAAGACGGACCGACCGGGCGTCAGGTCGTGCTCGCCGATGCGGACGGAGCCTGCCGTGCAGAGCAGGATCTGCGGGGTCGCGCGCGTGACGTCGTGGGCGGTGGTGCCCTCCGGGAGGACGTACCGGGACAGCCGGAACTCGTCGATCGGGGTCTCGTAGACCTCCTCGCCGTCCGGGGACGCCTCCGGGCGCAGCACCCCGGGGTCGCCGGCCTCGAAGCGGACGACGCGCAGGAGTTCGGGGACGTCGACGTGCTTGGGGGTCAGGCCGCAGCGCAGGACGTTGTCGGAGTTGGCCATGATCTCGACGCCGAGGCCGCTGAGGTAGGCGTGCGGGATGCCGGCGCCGAGGAACAGGGCCTCGCCGGGCTGGAGGCGGACGTGGTTCAGGAGCATGGCGGCGATGACGCCGGGGTCGCCGGGGTAGTGGTGGGCGAGGTCGGCGTACGGGGCGTAGTCGCCGCCGAGTCGGGCGCAGGCGGCCGCGGCGTCAGCGACCGTGCGGGCCATCTCGTCCGGGTCGGCGGTGAGGATCGCGGTGAGCACCTCGCGCAGGGCCGCGTCCTCGGGGTGGGCGTGCAGCAGGTCGACGTACGGCTTGAGGGAGTCGACGCCGAGGCCGTCCAGCGCGTCGGCTGCTGCGATGGGGTCGCGGAAGCCGCACAGGCCGTCGAACTCGGTGAGCGCGCAGATCAGTTCGGGCTTGTGGTTGGCGTCCTTGTAGTTGCGGTGGCCCGCGTCCACCGGGATGTGCCGGCGCTCCTCGTCCTCGTAACCCTCCTTCGCCTGCTCCAGGTTGGGGTGCACCTGGAGGGAGAGCGGGGCGCCGGCGGCGAGGATCTTGAGGAGGAAGGGCAGGCGGGGGCCGAACTTCGCCACGGTCGCCTCGCCCAGCTCGCGCTCCGGGTCGGCCTCGATGACCTCGACCAGCGTGCCGCGCTCGGTGCGCGAGGGTGCGCCCGGGTGTGCGCCCATCCACATCTCCGCCTGCGGTTCACCGGTCGGCTCGGCCCCGAGGAGCTTCGGGATCGCGGTGGTGGAACCCCAGGCGTAGGGGCGGACGGTGTTGTCGAGGCGGTCCATGCGGTTGTCTGCCTGTTCTGTGCGGGTAGGCGGGTCTCTTCGTGGGGGACGCCGGTTCGCCTTGTGTACGCCTGCCGGTTCCTGCTGCGTACGGCGGCCAGGGCCCCCTGGGACAGATCAGGCTCCCGAAGCGAGCGCCAGGTAAACGGCGGCGAAATCGGTGATGGCGATCAGTTCCGCGAGGGTCTCCAGCTCGCCGCCTGTTTCCGGCTCGAGTTCGCTGATCGGCGTGTCATGGCTCAGGGCCAGGTCGCGCGCGGCGGGCGCGGCGGTGAGGCCGCCGATCGGGCGGTCGCGCAGCAGCACCACGCGCGCGTGCAGGGCCGGTGTCTCCTCCACGCGGTCGCGGAAGAAGTCGTCGGGGTCGGCGTTCGCGGCGAGTCGTCCGGCGAGCAGGGCGCTGTGGGCGGCGAGTGCCTCGGGCAGTTCGGCGACGAGAGCGGGGTGGCCGGAGAGCTCGGCGAGCGCGGCGGCGAAGCGGCGGCCGGCCGGGCCGGCGGAGACGCCCTCGGTCCAGATCAACGGCAGCGAGTCGGCGAGTTCCGCGGCGAGGGTCTTGGCGGGGTTGCTGTAGGTCGCGATGGCGGGCCCGCAGCGTTCGGCGATGTGGTCGAGGCGGTCGGCGACCTTCTCGACGGCGTCGGGCGGAGCGGTGAGCATGCCCGTGCGGTCGAGGAGCGCCAACAGCGGGGTGAGCAGGGCCCACAGGACGCCTGGGGCGGAGGCGGCGAGGACTTCTTCCTCCCCCTCGTCGTACGGGGCGGTCGCCATCGGCACGAACAGGCCGTGGTTGTTGTGCACGGCTTCGGTGAGCGGCGAGGCGGCGGGGGCCACGGCGACGACCGTGAGGCCGCGGCGGTACGCCTGCTCGGCGAGGAGCGAAAGGCCCGGCTCGCTGCCGTCGGGGGTGGTGATCAGCAACAGGTCCACGGAGCCGGCCCAGCCCGGGAGCTCCCAGCGCAGAGCACCCGCGGCGGGGGCGACGCCGGCCGGGGCCAGCCGGGTGACGGGGCTGGTGGCGCCTGCGAGGGTGCCGAGGAGGTCGGCGACGCAGATGGCGGCGGCGCCGGGGCCCGCGATGAGGATGGCGCGGGGGCGGCCGTCGGGTTTGAGGTCGTTGATGCCGGCCTCGGCTGCGTGCCGGGCGGCGGTGCGGACACGGGCTCCTGCTTCGGCCGCGCCGCGCAGCAGGGCACGGCGGTCGGCCTCGGCGAGCGCCTCCGGCGTGTCCAGCAACGATTCGTCGAGCATGGGCGGCAGCCTCCGATCGCCGGGTCTTTTTTGGGGGGCGGGGGTCTTGCGCGGGGGCGGGGTGTGCGTCGGGGGGCTTGCTCGGTCCTGGTGGCGCCGGTGCGGGGGCTGGGTTCCGGGTGGTTTTCGGTTCCGGGGGGTCCTGGTGACGGCATCCGTCGGCGGTCGCCTGCCGGCGGTGGCTGGAGTCCGTGCGCAGGGGGCGGGACGGTGCGACGCCTGGGGCAGCAGCGGAGGCCGGACGTCTGTAGGGCGGGGGCTGCTTGGTCCCGGACGGTGACCGGTCGTTCCGTCGCCCTTGCGCCGGTGCCGGGGCGGCCCGTTACGCGGGGCGGCGGGCCTCGTCCACGAGCAGGACGGGGATGCCGTCACGGACGGGGTACGCCAGGCCGCAGCCCTGGCCGGTGCAGATCAGCTCGGCGTCCTGCTCCTTGAGAGGGGCGTGGCAGGCCGGGCAGGCGAGGATCTCCAGGAGGCCGGCTTCCAGCGGCATGAGGTGTCCCTTCTGGGGCGGGTGGGTGCGGTACGTGCGTGTGTGCGGATGTGCCTGGTCAGCGTACCGCCGGTGGGGGCGGGGTGCCGGGGTTGGGCGGTGGTGGGGTTGGTGGGGGTGGTTTCGCCCCCGCCGCCCCTACCCTTCCCGTCCTTGAAGGGGCTGCCGCCCCTTCCACCCCGGCTCCTGGGGGCTGCCGCCCCCAGACC
>NZ_JBSGVW010000082.1:1513-2863 GCF_053608645.1 Streptomyces sp. NPDC055013 | reverse complement strand
TAGCACCACTGAGGTGGTGTGTGACGGTGTACTGGTCGTTGTTTGAGAACTGCACAGTGGACGCGAGCATCTGTGGCCAAGTTTTTAAGGGCGCACGGTGGATGCCTTGGCACCAGGAACCGATGAAGGACGTGGGAGGCCACGATAGTCCCCGGGGAGTCGTCAACCAGGCTTTGATCCGGGGGTTTCCGAATGGGGAAACCCGGCAGTCGTCATGGGCTGTCACCCTTGCCTGAACACATAGGGCAAGTGGAGGGAACGCGGGGAAGTGAAACATCTCAGTACCCGCAGGAAGAGAAAACAACCGTGATTCCGGGAGTAGTGGCGAGCGAAACTGGATGAGGCTAAACCGTATACGTGTGAGACCCGGCAGGGGTTGCGTATACGGGGTTGTGGGATCTCTCTTCTGTTGTCTGCCGGCGACAGGACGAGTCAGAAACCGTTGATGTAGGCGAAGGACATGCGAAAGGTCCGGCGTAGAGGGTAAGACCCCCGTAGTCGAAACGTCAGCGGCTCGTTTGAGAGACACCCAAGTAGCACGGGGCCCGAGAAATCCCGTGTGAATCTGGCGGGACCACCCGCTAAGCCTAAATATTCCCTGGTGACCGATAGCGGATAGTACCGTGAGGGAATGGTGAAAAGTACCCCGGGAGGGGAGTGAAATAGTACCTGAAACCGTGTGCCTACAAGCCGTGGGAGCGTCGGAATGTGCTTGCACATTCTCGTGACTGCGTGCCTTTTGAAGAATGAGCCTGCGAGTTTGCGGTGTGTTGCGAGGTTAACCCGTGTGGGGAAGCCGTAGCGAAAGCGAGTCCGAATAGGGCGATATAGTAGCGCGCTCAAGACCCGAAGCGGAGTGATCTAGCCATGGGCAGGTTGAAGCGGAGGTAAGACTTCGTGGAGGACCGAACCCACCAGGGTTGAAAACCTGGGGGATGACCTGTGGTTAGGGGTGAAAGGCCAATCAAACTCCGTGATAGCTGGTTCTCCCCGAAATGCATTTAGGTGCAGCGTCGTGTGTTTCTTGCCGGAGGTAGAGCACTGGATAGGCGATGGGCCCTACCGGGTTACTGACCTTAGCCAAACTCCGAATGCCGGTAAGTGAGAGCGCGGCAGTGAGACTGTGGGGGATAAGCTCCATGGTCGAGAGGGAAACAGCCCAGAGCATCGACTAAGGCCCCTAAGCGTACGCTAAGTGGGAAAGGATGTGGAGTCGCAGAGACAACCAGGAGGTTGGCTTAGAAGCAGCCACCCTTGAAAGAGTGCGTAATAGCTCACTGGTCTAGTGATTCCGCGCCGACAATGTAGCGGGGCTCAAGCGTACCGCCGAAGTCGTGTCATTCACACAAC
>NZ_JBSGVW010000082.1:0-1415 GCF_053608645.1 Streptomyces sp. NPDC055013 | reverse complement strand
GCTGAGACCTGATGCCGAGCCGATTGTGGTGAAGTGGATGATCCTATGCTGTCGAGAAAAGCCTCTAGCGAGTTTCATGGCGGCCCGTACCCTAAACCGACTCAGGTGGTCAGGTAGAGAATACCGAGGCGTTCGGGTGAACTATGGTTAAGGAACTCGGCAAAATGCCCCCGTAACTTCGGGAGAAGGGGGGCCATCACTGGTGAGGGAACTTGCTTCCTGAGCTGGGGGTGGCCGCAGAGACCAGCGAGAAGCGACTGTTTACTAAAAACACAGGTCCGTGCGAAGCCGTAAGGCGATGTATACGGACTGACGCCTGCCCGGTGCTGGAACGTTAAGGGGACCGGTTAGTCACATTTCGGTGTGGCGAAGCTGAGAACTTAAGCGCCAGTAAACGGCGGTGGTAACTATAACCATCCTAAGGTAGCGAAATTCCTTGTCGGGTAAGTTCCGACCTGCACGAATGGCGTAACGACTTCTCGACTGTCTCAACCATAGGCCCGGTGAAATTGCACTACGAGTAAAGATGCTCGTTTCGCGCAGCAGGACGGAAAGACCCCGGGACCTTTACTACAGTTTGATATTGGTGTTCGGTTCGGCTTGTGTAGGATAGGTGGGAGACTGTGAACTCTGGACGCCAGTTCAGGGGGAGTCGTCGTTGAAATACCACTCTGGTCGTGCTGGATGTCTAACCTGGGTCCGTGATCCGGATCAGGGACAGTGTCTGATGGGTAGTTTAACTGGGGCGGTTGCCTCCTAAAGAGTAACGGAGGCGCCCAAAGGTTCCCTCAGCCTGGTTGGCAATCAGGTGTTGAGTGTAAGTGCACAAGGGAGCTTGACTGTGAGACCGACGGGTCGAGCAGGGACGAAAGTCGGGACTAGTGATCCGGCGGTGGCTTGTGGAAGCGCCGTCGCTCAACGGATAAAAGGTACCCCGGGGATAACAGGCTGATCTTCCCCAAGAGTCCATATCGACGGGATGGTTTGGCACCTCGATGTCGGCTCGTCGCATCCTGGGGCTGGAGTCGGTCCCAAGGGTTGGGCTGTTCGCCCATTAAAGCGGTACGCGAGCTGGGTTTAGAACGTCGTGAGACAGTTCGGTCCCTATCCGCTGCGCGCGTAGGAATATTGAGAAGGGCTGTCCCTAGTACGAGAGGACCGGGACGGACGAACCTCTGGTGTGCCAGTTGTTCTGCCAAGGGCATGGCTGGTTGGCTACGTTCGGGAGGGATAACCGCTGAAAGCATCTAAGCGGGAAGCCTGCTTCGAGATGAGTATTCCCACCCACTTGATGGGGTAAGGCTCCCAGTAGACGACTGGGTTGATAGGCCGGATCTGGAAGCACGGTAACGTGTGGAGGTGACCGGTACTAATAGGCCGAGGGCTTGTCCATAGATGCTCGCGTCCACTGTGTT
>NZ_JBSGVW010000081.1:0-4724 GCF_053608645.1 Streptomyces sp. NPDC055013 | reverse complement strand
CACTGATGAAGGGTAGTCCTCGCGGCGGGTGCCTGTCCGATCTGGGTTGGGGTCGGGCAGGGTGGGTGCCGTTTCTTGACGCCGGCCACTGCGGGCGGACACCCCCCGGCACGTCCCCTTGCCGCCGTACGCGACCGGCGGTCCGTGGGGCCACTGTCCCGAACACCGACCAGCCCTGGCACCTCCCGTCGGCGGCTTCAGTCCTCGCCGTAGCGGGGGTCCACCGTCTCCGGTGTGAGGCCCAGGAGCTCGGCCACCTGTTCTACGACCACCTCGTGGACCAGGGCTGCTCGCTCGTCGCGGCCCTTGGTGCGGATCTCTACCGGGCGGCGGTAGATGACGACCCGTGCCGGGCGGCCCTCGCGGGCGGGGATGGTGCCGCCCAGGGGGACCGCCTCGTCGTTCCAGGCCCGGCCGGGGCCGTCCAGGCGGGGGACCTCGAGGACCAGGAAGTCCATGTCGGCAAGCTGGGGCCAGCGGCGTTCGAGGCGCTCCACGGAGTCCTGGACCAGGTCGGCGAAGACGTCGGCGCGGCTCGCGGCGAGGGGGACCTGGGGCGGTGCGATCGGGCCGCGCATGCCCCGACCGTGGCGATCACGGCGGCGGGGCCCGGGGCCGGCGGCGCGGGGCGGTACGGGGGTGTCCATCACTGATGAAGGGTAGTCCTCGCGGCGGGTGCCTGTCCGATCTCCATGGGGTGGTGAGGGCGACGTCCGGCCGCTCGTGCGGCATGTCTGCAGATGACCATTCCAGCCAAGGTTGGGCTCGTTTCCGTATGCTCCGAGACCGTCGACGGCGAGGTAAATGACGGGGTTTGGGGTGAGTGGTGACCGGTTTCAAGCGTGTGCCGGATCTTGGGGTGAGGCTTCACTGCAGGTCAGCGAGGTGGGGTGAAAGGGGCGTGTGGGGTGTTTCACAACACGACACGGTGGAGTGAGCCGGGGGAGAGTCGTCGCGGCCCGCTCAAGAGTGCGGTACCGTCCAACGTCGTGAGCCCTGTACGTCGCTGTTCGCGCACCGCTTGCGGCCGTCCCGCCGTCGCGACGCTGACGTACGTCTACGCCGACTCGACCGCGGTCCTCGGCCCGCTCGCCACCTACGCCGAACCCCACTGTTACGACCTGTGCGCCGAGCACTCCGAGCGCCTCACCGCCCCTCGCGGGTGGGAGGTCGTACGGCTGTTGGACAGTTCGGCTCCGGCCCGTCCCAGCGGTGATGACCTGGAAGCGCTTGCCAACGCCGTGCGTGAGGCGGCCCGTCCGCAGGAGCGGGCGGCCGGGGCCGGCGGGGGCGGGGGCCGTGGGGCCGACCCGATGGAGGTCGCGCGGCGGGGGCATCTGCGGGTGCTTCGGTCGCCCGACAACTGACCGTCGAAACAGTCGGGTTTCCTGTTTCTCGTGTGCTTGTTTCGTTGAGTGATGCACAAGCATTGACGTGTCGTTGGCGCGGACACGACCATTCCGCATGTCGGAACGAGAAATCGCTTTCCGCATGACGGAACCCGGGGAGGCGCCCGTGTACGTGCAGCAACTGGAACCCGTCGCCGGCTCGCTCGGCCTGTCCGCGCTGGTGGCGGCTCTGCCGCTGGTGATCGTCCTCGTCCTGCTGGGCGGGGTCCGGATGAAGGCCCACCTGGCGGGGCTCACGGGGCTTCTGGCGGCCGTGCTGGTCGCCTGGCTCGCGTACGGCATGCCGCTCGGTCAGACGCTCTCCAGCGGCGCTCAGGGAGCGCTCTTCGGGCTCTTCCCCATCCTGTGGATCGTCGTCAACGCCCTGTGGGTGTACCGGATGACCGTCCGCACGCGTCATTTCGACATCCTGCGCCGGTCGTTCGGGCGGCTCTCCGACGATCCCCGGATCCAGGCACTCGTCGTCGCCTTCTGCTTCGGGGCCCTGTTGGAGGCCCTGGCCGGGTTCGGGGCGCCCGTCGCGATCTGCGCGGTCATGCTGGTGGCGCTAGGGTTCGATCCGGTGCGCGCGGCGGTCGTCGCGCTGGTCGCCAACACCGCGCCCGTGGCCTTCGGGGCGATGGGAACGCCCGTGGTGACGCTGGCGCAGGTCACCGGACTGCCGCTGGATGACGTGGCCTCCGTGGTGGGGCGTCAGACGCCCTTGCTGGCCTTGGTCGTTCCGCTGGTGCTGGTCGGGCTCGTGGACGGACGGCGCGGGCTGCGGGAGACCTGGGTGCCCGCCCTGGTCTGCGGAGTCGCCTTCGCCGTCGCCCAGTTCGCCGCCTCCAACTACGTGTCCGCGCAACTCGCCGACATCGGCGCCGCCTTGGCCGGTGCGGGCGCCCTGGTCGCCGTACCGCACGCGCGCGTGCCCGCCACCGAGGCCGTACGCGCGTCCGTGCTGACCGGGTCGCGGAACGAGGAGCTGGACGTGGACGATCCGCGGCGCGAGGTCGTACGGGCCTATGCGCCGTACGCGTTGATCGTCGTGATCTTCTCCATCGCGCAGATCCCGGTCGTCAAGGACTGGCTGGCCGAGGCGACCCGGACGTTCGACTGGCCCTTCCTGAACGTCGCCAACCCGGACGGGGAACCGGTCAGCGGCAATGTCTTCAGCTGGCCGATCGTGTCCACCGGCGGCACACTCGTACTGCTCGCCGGAGTGTGCACGGCAGTCGTGCTGGGGGTGCACGCGCGCGTGGCGGTCAGGGAGTGGGCCGCGACCGTGCACGAGTTGAGGTTCGCCATCCTGACCGTGACGTCCGTGCTGGCGCTCGCCTACGTCATGAACCTCTCCGGACAGGCGGCCACCATCGGCTACTTCGTGGCGGCGGCCGGCGCCGGGCTCGCCTTCCTGTCGCCGGTGCTGGGCTGGTTCGGAGTGGCCGTGTCCGGGTCGGACACCTCGGCCAACGCGCTGTTCGGAGCACTGCAGGTGACGGCGGCCCGCGAGTCGGGGCTGTCGCCGGAACTCCTGGCCGCCGCCAACAGTTCAGGTGGTGTGCTCGGCAAGATGATCTCGCCGCAGAACCTCACCATCGCGTGCGCCGCCGTGGGGCTCGCGGGCCGGGAGGGGGACCTGCTGCGACGCGTGCTGCCGTGGAGTCTGGGCCTGCTGCTGGTGATGTGCCTGATCGTGATCGGCCAGAGTTCACCGGTGCTGGGCTGGATGCTGCCCTGACCTCCGCGCTGACCTGAGGTTGCGGCTGGGAGTCCACTCAGCGGTCACCCAGCGCAGTGTCAGTCCGGGCGGGTAGTTTGGGGTGACCGATAGGACTTTCAGGAGGGTTGGCCGTGGCTGCTGATCTGTCACAGCTCGTGAAGGCGTACGACGTGCGCGGGGTCGTCCCGGACCAGTGGGACGAGTCCCTGGCCGAGCTCTTCGGAGCCGCCTTCGTGCGGGTGACCGGCGCGAGCGCGATCGTGATCGGACACGACATGCGACCCTCGTCCCCCGGTCTGTCCCGCGCCTTCGCGCGCGGGGCGGCGACCCAGGGCGTCGACGTCACCGAGATCGGCCTGTGCTCCACCGACCAGCTGTACTACGCGTCGGGCGCGCTGAACCTCCCGGGCGCGATGTTCACGGCGTCGCACAACCCGGCCCAGTACAACGGCATCAAGATGTGCCGCGCGGGCGCGGCCCCGGTCGGCCAGGACACCGGCCTCACGGAGATCCGCGAACTGGTCGAGGACTGGTCCGAGTCGGGCGCCCCGGAACCGGCCGCGCAGACGGGAACGATCACGCAGCGGGACACGCTGGAGGACTACGCGGCCCACCTGCGTTCCCTCGTCGACCTGACCTCCATCCGCCCCTTGAAGGTCGTCGTCGACGCGGGCAACGGCATGGGTGGCCACACGGTGCCGACCGTGCTCGCCGACCTCCCGCTGGACGTCGTCCCGATGTACTTCGAGCTGGACGGCACGTTCCCGAACCACGAGGCGAACCCGCTGGACCCGGCGAACATCGTCGACCTCCAGAAGCGCGTCCGCGAGGAGTCCGCCGACCTGGGCATCGCCTTCGACGGCGACGCCGACCGCTGCTTCGTCGTCGACGAGCGCGGCGCCCCGGTCTCCCCGTCCGCCATCACCGCCCTGGTGGCTTCGCGCGAGCTCGCCAAGCACGGTGGCAAGGGCACGGTCATCCACAACCTGATCACCTCCTGGTCGGTCCCGGAGGTCGTCAAGGAGAACGGCGGCACACCGGTCCGCACCCGCGTCGGCCACTCCTTCATCAAGGCCGAGATGGCCACGACCGGCGCGATCTTCGGCGGCGAGCACTCCGCCCACTACTACTTCAAGGACTTCTGGAACGCCGACACCGGCATGCTGGCCGCCCTGCACGTCCTTGCGGCCCTCGGCGGCCAGGACGGCCCCCTGTCCGGCCTGGTCGCCCAGTACGACCGCTACGCCGGCTCCGGCGAGATCAACTCCACCGTCGCCGACCAGGCGGGCCGCCTCGCGGCCATCAAGTCCGCCTACGAGGCCCGAGAGGGCGTCGAACTCGACGAACTCGACGGCCTGACCGTCACGGCCGCCGACTGGTGGTTCAACGTCCGCCCGTCCAACACGGAGCCGCTGCTGCGCCTGAACGCGGAGGCACGGGACGAGGCGACGATGGCGAAGGTGCGGGACGAGGCGTTGGCGATCATCAGAGGTTGAGGGGCGCGCCGGTGGGGCGAGGGTTGCACACCTACACCGGCGCTGCGTGTCGGCGCCGGTCCCGGTATTTCAGCCCGTCCGGCGTTTGAGGACGAGGCCGTTCAGGCCGATGGC
>NZ_JBSGVW010000080.1:0-5688 GCF_053608645.1 Streptomyces sp. NPDC055013 | reverse complement strand
GTGTCCGCCCGCAGTGGCCGGCGTCAAGAAACGGCACCTCTCTGCCCGACCCCAACCGCCGGTCCGAGGACGGACACCCCCCGGCACGGCCCCGACCCACAACGCACCGCCAGGCGCTACGCGAACCCCCACAGGCCGCCGCAGGCATCCCGGCCCAACCGCCGGAGGCCGCCGCAGGCATCCCGGCCCAACCGCCGGACGCGACCCGCCCCCACGAACTACGCCCCGGCACCCCCTTCTTGGCCCCCACCCCAGCCCCCGCCTGACGCAGCGTCGGCGGCCGGCGGACGCACGCGCACGGCCAGTTCCCCCCTTTGGCCCGCGTGGCTCGCGGACCCCAGAGCCCTGACCCACGATGAAGGCTCAGGGCCGAAACCCGCGTTCGCGCTGGTGGACACGGACGGCCGCCGCTTGCTCCCGCGAAGGAAGGGTCTGCCGGATGACCACTTCGCCCTTTACATCCCAGTCGGCGTTCGACGGCTCCAGGATGCGAGTCCTCCTTCTCGTCGACCTCCACGAAGGTGCCGAGCAACAGTTCCTGGACGCCTACGAGCACATGCGCGACCGAGTCGCGTCGGTCCCCGGTCACCTCGGTGACCAGCTGTGCCAGTCCCTGGAGAACCCGTCCCAGTGGGTCATCACGAGCGAATGGGCCACCGCCCCGCCGTACCTCGCCTGGGTGAACAGTGAAGAGCATCTCGAGACGGTCCGGCCCCTGCAGAGCTGCGTCCGTGAGCTTCGCTCGATGCGGTACGGAATCGTCCGCGAGACCGGCGGCGCCCGCCCGGAAAAGGCCGGCGGACTCCAGACGGCCGTAAGGGTGGGCGACGGTGTGATCCGCCACGCCCTGACCTTCACCGTCAAGCCCGGCTCCGAGTCCAAGGTCGCGGAGATCCTCGCCGGATACGCACCGCCCGAGGCCCGCGTCGACGACACCACGCGGCTGCGCCGCACCACCCTCTTCATGCACGGCAACCGGGTCGTCCGCACGGTCGAGGTGGAGGGCGACCTGATGGCGGCCCTGCGCCACGTCTCGCGCCAGCCCGAGGTACGGGCCGTCGAGGAGGCCCTCAACCCGCATCTGGAGCAGCACCGGGACCTGTCCGACCCCGAGTCGGCCCGGACGTTCTTCATCCGCGCCGCCATGCCGCCCGTCCACCACGTGGCCCGCGGCGGCCCGGAGCCGGACGACATCAAGCGGCACGCCCTGTACTACCCCGCCCGCAAGGGCTGCGGAATGGCGCTGGCCCGGTTGCTCTCGCAGCAGGACGAGACCGCGGCGGCCGACCCGGCCGGCCCCGTGCACCGCAGCACCGTCTTCCAGCGCGAGGACATCGTCGTCCGTCTCATCGACGTACGGGGTGATCCCGAGACCGACCCGGTCATGGCGCTCGGCATCCATGGCCCGAGGAAGGCCGCAGTGCTGGCCCGGCTGCTCGACACCGACGCGCTCGGCGTGGCCGGTCCGTTCACCGGCCAACGCGAGGCGACCCGCCTCCTGACGCACGCCGACATGGCGCTGATCACCGACCGCAGGGCTGCGCAGTCCTGACCGCGCAGGGACCACCACCCCACCGAACGACCTGGAGACAGACCATGGACAAGATGCGCCCGCGCGTCGTGGACCTGAAAGAGATCGAGCCCAACCGCAAGCGCGGCGGCGACCTGCGCACCCTGCTCACCCCGGTCACGGTGGGTGCCACGAGCGGCTTCATGGGCCTGGCCATCATGCGGCCCGGCGAACGCATCAGCGAGCACTACCACCCGTACTCCGAGGAGTTCATCTACGTCGTCGAGGGGAGGCTGGAGGTCGACCTCGATGGAGAAACGTTTTCCCTGCGCTCCGACCAGGGCCTGATGATCCCCATCGACATGCGGCACCGCTTCCGCAACGTCGGTGACGAGGAGGCCCGCATGGTCTTCCATCTGGGCCCGCTCGCGCCGAACCCCAAGCTCGGCCACGTCGACACCGAGGCGCCGGAGCTCAGCGACGACATCAAGGCGTACCCGCTGGTCCAGGAGGAGGGCGGGCAGCCCGAGCGACCCGGAGTGCTCTCGTGACCCGGCGCGTGGCGGTCACCGGCATAGGTGTGGTCGCCCCCGGCGGGACCGGAGTTCCGGCGTTCTGGGACCTCCTCTCCAACGGCCGTACGGCGACCCGCGGCATCACCCTGTTCGACCCCGCGGGCCTGCGGTCCCGGATAGCCGCCGAGTGCGACTTCGAGCCCCTGGCGCACGGCCTCGAACCCGGCATCGCCGAACGCGCCGACCGGTACATACAGTTCGCCCTGGTCGCCGCACAGGAGGCCGTCACCGACAGCGGTGTCGACTTCGCCGCCGAGAACCCCTGGCGCGTGGCCGTGTCCCTGGGCAGCGCGGTGGGCGGCACGACCCGGCTGGAGCACGACTACGTCCTGGTCAGCGAGCACGGGCAGCGCTGGGACGTCGATCACCGCAACGCCGAGCCGCAGCTGCACCGGGCGTTCTCGCCCAGCACGCTCGCGGCCGACGTCGCCGAACGGTTCGGCGCGCAGGGCCCGGTGCAGACCGTGTCCACCGGCTGCACCTCCGGACTCGACGCGGTGGGCTACGCCTTCCACACCGTCGAGGAGGGCCGTGCCGACATCTGCATAGCCGGGGCGTCGGACTCGCCGATCTCCCCGATCACCATGGCCTGCTTCGACGCCATCAAGGCCACGTCGCCCAACAACGACGACCCCGAGCACGCCTCCCGCCCCTTCGACGCCCACCGCGACGGATTCGTCATGGGCGAGGGCGCCGCCGTACTCGTCCTGGAGGAGCTGGAGCACGCCCGGGCGCGCGGCGCGCACATCTACTGCGAGATCGGCGGCTACGCCACCTTCGGCAACGCGTACCACATGACCGGACTCACCAGCGAGGGCCTGGAGATGGCCCGCGCCATCGACGACACGCTCGACCACGCGCGCGTGGACCCCACCGAGATCGACTACGTCAACGCGCACGGCTCGGGCACCCGCCAGAACGACCGGCACGAGACCGCGGCGGTCAAGAAGTCGCTGGGATCCCACGCCTACGACACCCCGATGAGCTCGATCAAGTCCATGGTGGGCCACTCGCTCGGCGCGATCGGCGCGATCGAGGTCGTCGCCTGTGTGCTCGCGCTGGCCCGGCAGGTGGTTCCGCCGACGGCGAACTACGAGACCCCGGACCCCGAGTGCGACCTGGACTACGTCCCGCGCACCGCTCGCCCCCGCAGGCTCGACAACGTGCTCTCCGTGGGCAGCGGCTTCGGCGGGTTCCAGTCCGCGGTGCTCCTGACGGGGCCGACTGGGAGGAGACGACGATGAGTGGTCAACGCACCCGGCGCACAGCGGTCACCGGAGTCGGTGTGGTCGCGCCCAACGGCCTGAACGCGGACACCTACTGGAAGTCCGTCAAGGAGGGCGCGAGCGTACTGGACCGGGTCACCCGGGAGGGCTGTGAGCACCTTCCGCTCCGCGTCGCCGGAGAGGTCCGCGGATTCGACCCGTCGGCGCTGATCGAGGAGACCTTCCTCGTCCAGACCGACAAGTTCACCCACTTCGCGCTGGCCGCCGCCGACGCCGCCCTGCAGGACGCGGGACTCAGCAGCAGCGCCGCCGACTCGCCGTACTCGGTCGGTGTGGTCACCGCGGCCGGATCCGGCGGCGGTGAGTTCGGCCAGCGGGAACTGCAGAAGCTGTGGGGCAAGGGGTCCCGGTTCGTCGGGCCCTACCAGTCCATCGCCTGGTTCTACGCCGCCAGCACGGGCCAGATCTCCATCCGCAAGGGCTTCAAGGGCCCCTGCGGGGTGGTGGCCAGCGACGAGGCGGGCGGCCTGGACGCCGTCGCGCACGCCGCGCGGGCGGTGCACCGGGGCACGGACGTGGTCGTGGTCGGCGCCGCCGAGGCCCCGCTCGCCCCGTACTCGGGGGTCTGCCAGCTCGGCTACCCCGAGCTCAGCACCGTCGAGGACCCGGCCCGCGCCTACCGTCCCTTCACCACGGCGGCCTGCGGTTTCGTGCCCGCCGAGGGCGGTGCCGTGCTGGTCGTCGAGGACCTGGACCGGGCGCGGC
Source organism: Streptomyces sp. NPDC055013 (assembly GCF_053608645.1). Taxonomy (NCBI): domain Bacteria; kingdom Bacillati; phylum Actinomycetota; class Actinomycetes; order Kitasatosporales; family Streptomycetaceae; genus Streptomyces; species Streptomyces sp. NPDC055013. The sequence continues at coordinate 1,612 of NZ_JBSGVW010000080.1, read as the reverse complement.
GCCGGGAGGCGGCCGTGCGGGCCACCGTGGCGGGACACGCGGCCACGTTCACGGGTGCCTCGCGCTGGGACCGGTCGCGGGAGGGGCTCGCGCAGGCCATTCGCGGCGCCCTCGACGAGGCCGGCTGCGCGCCGGAGGAGATCGACGTGGTCTTCGCCGACGCGATGGGCGTGCCCGACGCGGACCGTGCGGAGGCGCTGGCCCTGGCCGACGCCCTCGGCCGGCACGGCACCCAAGTGCCGGTCACCGCCCCCAAGACCGGCATCGGACGGTCGTACTGCGGGGCACCCCTGCTGGACATCGTGGCCGCGGTGCAGGCCATGGAGCACGGGCAGATACCGCCGACGCCGGGCGTCTTCGACATCTGCCACGACATCGACCTGGTGACCGGCACGGCACGCCCGGCCGAGCTCCGCACGGCCCTGGTCCTCAGCCGGGGACTGATGGGCTCCAACGCGGCGCTGGTCCTTCGCCGGGGCCCCGAATCCTCCGCATAGAACGACAAGGAGAACCCTCATGACCACCGGAGTGACCCAAGTGACCGTCGCCGAGCTGGCCGCGCTGATGAAGCAGGCCGCCGGCGTGTCCGTCGACCCGCAGGAGCTCGAAGCGCGGGCCGAGACGCCCTTCTCCGAGTTCGGGCTCGACTCGCTCGGCCTCCTCGGCATCGTGGGCGAGCTGGAGAACCGGCACGGCCAGGCGCTGCCCACCGACGCGGAGCGCTGCAAGAGCCCCCGCGCCTTCCTCGCGCTCGTCAACGGCAGCCTCACGACAGGAGCCTGAAGTGGCCGGACACACCGAGAACGAGATCACCATCGCCGCTCCCGTCGACCTCGTCTGGGACATGACGAACGACCTGGAGCGATGGCCCCAGCTGTTCAGCGAGTACGCGTCCTGCGACGTGCTGTCCCGCGAGGGCGACACGGTGACCTTCCGCCTGACCATGCACCCCGACGAGAACGGCAAGGTGTGGAGCTGGGTCTCGGAACGGGTCGCCGACCGCGAGAAGCTCGTCGTGCGCGCCCGCAGGGTCGAAACCGGCCCCTTCGAGTACATGAACATCGTGTGGGAGTACGAGGAGACCCCGGCCGGGACCCGGATGCACTGGACGCAGGACTTCGCCATGAAGCCCGAAGCGCCGGTGGACGACGCCGGGATGACTGACATCATCAACCGCAACTCACCCATCCAGATGGCGCTCATCCGCGACCGTGTGGAGGCCGCATGCACCACGCACTGATCGTCGCCAGGATGGCCCCGCAGTCCGCCTCGGACATCGCGGGCGTCTTCGCGGCCTCCGACCGCGGCGAACTCCCGCACCTCGTCGGGGTGACCCAGCGTTCGCTGTTCCAGTTCGGCGATGTGTACATGCACTACATCGAGGCCGAGCAGGACCCGGGCCCCGCCATCGCGAAGGTGGCCGGGCACCCCGAGTTCGTCGACATCAGCAGGAAGCTCGAGGCGTTCGTCAGCCCGTACGACCCGCAGACCTGGCGGAGTCCGAAGGACGCGATGGCGCAGCGCTTCTACCACTGGTCGAAGGGCTGAACGTCGAGGGACCGCACCTCGCGGACCTGAACGGGGAAAGCCGCCGCCCGCGCCGAACAGGCGC
>NZ_JBSGVW010000079.1:0-5823 GCF_053608645.1 Streptomyces sp. NPDC055013 | reverse complement strand
CGCCGCGATCAGGGTCACCCAGCGGTTCTCGACGGCCGGGAGAAGGGAGTCCTGCTGGGCCTTGCTGAAGCGGTGGATCTCGTCGAGGAAGAGGACGGTCTCCTTGCCGAAGCCGCCGGTGGCACGCCGTGCGCCCTCGATGACCGCGCGGACCTCCTTCACCCCGGCGGTGATGGCGGAGAGCTCGACGAAGCGCTTGTTGGTGGCCTTGGAGACCACGTACGCCAGGGTCGTCTTGCCGGTGCCGGGCGGGCCCCAGAGGATCACCGAGGACGGTCCGGCGGGGCCGCCGCCGGACTCGCCGACGAGTCTGCGCAGGGGCGAGCCCGGTTTCAGCAGGTGCTGCTGGCCCACGACCTCGTCCAGGGTGCGCGGGCGCATGCGCACCGCCAGGGGACTTCCGGCTGGGTCCTTCTCCTGGCGTTCTTCGGCGGCGGCGGTGAACAGGTCGGGCTCCACGTGGGAAACCCTAAATCACCGCACTGACATCGACGCCGGTGCGGGTCAGGCGGCCCAGAGCTGGCTGCCCCAGCGGGTCAGGATCAGCATGACGATGACACCGCAGTGCGTCACCGGGAGCACCCAGGTGAACTCGGCGAGGAAGTTCTTCAGCGGGCGCGGCGCGGGCAGGAAGCCGTTGCGGACGTTGAAGGAGGTCACGTACCAGAACATCGTGATCGTCGCGGCCCAGGCGAGCGAGCACCACAGGCACAGCGCGTTGATGTTGTACAGCGACTGGTACATCAGCCAGGTGCAGAAGGCGACGCCGAAGAGCGTGCCGAAGTTGAAGGTCAGCCAGTACCAGCGCGGGAAGCGGGCGCGGGTGAGCAGGCTCATACCGACGCAGATGACCATGCCGTAACAGACCAGTCCGAGCATGGGGTTGGGGAACCCGAAGACGGCCGCCTGCTTGCTCTCCATGATGCTGCCGCAGGAGACGATCGGGTTCAGGCTGCAGCCGGGCGTGAAGGACTTCCCCTCGACCTTCGCCTCAAGGATCTTGAACTTGTCGATCGTGATGACCCACGCGGCAAGCACGCCGGCAGCGCCGGTGATCACCAGCATCAGGGCGAACGCACGGCTGCTGCCCGCCGATCCGGGGGACGCCTCGACACGCTCCGACTCGGGCTCGGTGGAGACGTCTTTGACTGTCGTCTTGCTCATCACGCCGATTCCGTCACTTGAGACTTGGAGTTTCTCCGGACAGGGCACATTGTGCCGTACACGCACGCCTTCCCACCGTTCGCTGGGGATAAGGAAATACGCGCGACCGTCCCGAGGCGCACGGTTCAGGACACCGAAAGGGCGGGCACCGAAGGGGTGCCCGCCCTTTCCGAACCTCTCCGAACTCAGCCCAGTCGGGCTTCCAGTTCGGCCACGATCTCGTTGACGCCGACGGCCGCCTGCTCACCGGACTCCATGTCCTTGAGCTGGACGACGCCCTCGGCGAGGTCACGCTCGCCGGCGACGATCGTGTAGCGGGCGCCACTGCGGTTGGCGTTCTTCATCGCGCCCTTGAGGCCCTTGTTGCCGTACGAGAAGTCCGCCGCGATGCCGACCTTGCGCAGCTCGGTGACCTTGGCGAACAGCACCCGGCGGGCCTCCTCGCCGAGCGGTACCGCGAACACGCTGGTGGACGACGGGAGTTGGAGCTCCACACCCTCGGCCTCCAGGGCGAGGACCGTGCGGTCGACGCCGAGCGCCCAGCCGACGGACGGCAGCGCGGGGCCGCCGATCATCTCGGACAGGCCGTCGTAGCGGCCGCCCCCGCCCACCGCGGACTGGGAACCCAGACCGTCGTGGACGAACTCGAAGGTCGTACGCGTGTAGTAGTCCAGGCCGCGCACCAGCTTCGGGTCGTCCTCGAAGGCGACGCCGGCCGCCGTGACCAGCTCGCGGACCTCTTCGTGGTACGCCTTGCAGGCGTCGCAGAGGTAGTCGCGCAGCAGCGGGGCGTCCCCGAGCTGCTTCTGGACCGACTCGCGCTTGTCGTCCAGGACACGTAGCGGGTTGATCTCCGCCCGGCGCAGGGTGTCCTCGTCCAGGTCCAGGCCGCGCAGGAAGTCCTGGAGCGCGGCCCGGTAGACCGGACGGCACTCCTGGTCGCCCAGGCTGTTGAGCAGGATGCGGAAGTTGCTCAGACCCAGCGAGCGGTAGGCCTGGTCGGCCAGGATGATCAACTCGGCGTCCAGCGCCGGGTCCTCGGCACCGAGCGCCTCGGCGCCGACCTGGGAGAAGTGCCTGTAACGGCCCTTCTGGGGGCGCTCGTAGCGGTAATAGGAGCCGGAGTACCAGAGCTTGACCGGGAGGTTGCCCGCCTTGTGCAGGTTGGCCTCCAGGGCCGCGCGCAGGACCGAGGCCGTGCCCTCGGGGCGCAGGGCGAGCTTGTCGCCGCCCTTGGTCTCGAAGGCGTACATCTCCTTGGTCACGATGTCGGTGGACTCGCCCACGCCGCGTGCGAACAGCTCGACGCTCTCGAAGCCGGGCGTCTCGATGTAGCCGTAGCCGGAGTTGCGCAGGGGAGCCGCAATCGCCTCGCGGACGGCCAGATACTTGGCGGAGTCCGGCGGGATCAGGTCGTACGTGCCCTTGGGTGCTTGAAACGTGCTCACGGAAGTCTCTCGTCACATTCCTCGTCGGGGAGCCTCGGCGGCTCCCGGGCCGGCGGCCACCTGCCGCAGATACGGGTTGGTGGCGCGCTCCTGGCCGATGGTCGTCTGGGGGCCGTGGCCGGACAGCACCACGGTCGAGTCGTCGAGCGGCAGGCACACGCGGGCCAGCGAGTCGAGGATCTCGGCCATGTCACCGCCGGGCAGGTCGGTGCGTCCGATGGAGCCGGCGAACAGCAGGTCGCCCGAGAACAGGATCGGCGGGATGTCCGCCGCCTCGGGCAGGCCGAAGGTCACCGACCCCTTGGTATGGCCGGGCGCGTGCGCGACGGTGAGCTCCATCCCCGCCAGCGCCAGCTTCGCGCCGTCGGTCAGCTCCTTGACGTCGTCCGGCTCCCCGACGGTCAGCTCGCCCATCAGCTGCATTCCGATGGACCGGCCGAGCGCCTTCTCGGGGTCGCTCATCATGTACCGGTCCTCGGGGTGGATCCAGGCCGGTACGTCGTGCGCACCGCACACGGGGACGACCGACGCCACGTGGTCGAGATGGCCGTGGGTGAGGACGACGGCGACGGGCTTGAGCCGATGCTTCTTCAGTGCTTCCTCGACTCCTGGGGCCGCCTCGTGGCCCGGGTCGATGATCACGCACTCCTCACCGGCGGCGGGGGCGACGAGATAACAGTTCGTCCCCCAGGCCCCGGCGGGGAACCCGGCAATGAGCACGATCGTCCTTCGTTTGTGTGGACACGGGTGGTTTGTCGGCGGGCTCCGCCTGACGTCAGAGCCTACCGGCGCTGCCGATTCCTCAGCGAACCCATATACGGTACGGGGCACACGCAGGCAGTCGGCTCACCGGACGCACGCGTACCGGTCGACACCCACGACGCATGAGGAGAGAACCCGGTGGTCAGCCAGGAACAGCGGCGGCGTCAGCTCGCCCGGGAGAAGTTCTTGCGGCAGCAGCAGCGGCGCACGTCCGCCCGACGCAAGACGCGGATGCGCAACTCGGTGATCGCGTCGGTGCTCGGAGTGGTCGTCATCGGCAGCCTCGCGCTGTACACGACCGGGGTACTCAAGGACGACGGCACCAAGAAGGAGAACGCGGGCGCGGAGGTCAGCCCCACTCCGACCAGCAAGGCCCCGGACCCGTGCGAGAAGCCCGCAGCGGGCAAGGTCAAGACGGCGACCTGGAAGAAGGAGCCGGAGCTGACCGTCGACAAGTCGGCGAAGTACACGATGAAGCTCGCGACGACGTGCGGTGACATAGACATCGCACTGAAGGCGTCGGCCGCCCCGCACACCGTGAACTCGTTCGACTTCCTCGTCGGCAAGGGCTACTTGGACCACTCCAAGTGCCACCGGCTGACCGACAGCGGTATCTACGTCCTGCAGTGCGGCGACCCGCAGGGCACCGGAATGGGCGGACCGGGGTACACGATTCCGGACGAGAACCTCAAGGACAAGAGCCTCAAGGGCGGTGTGTACCCGGCGGGCACGGTCGCGATGGCCAACCAGTACAACGCTCAGACGAAGGAGGGGCGCGACACTGGAGGCAGCCAGTTCTTCCTCGTCTACCAGGACAGTCAGCTGCCGGCCGACTACACACCGTTCGGTACCGTGTCCGAGGCCGGGATGAAGGTTCTCAAGAAGATCGCGGAGGCCGGAGCCCAGCCCGCCGACCCCACGACCGGCAACACCGCACCCAATGCGACGGTCGTGATCAACAAGGCGACGATCACGAAATCCTGACCGCTCAACTGCGAAATTTCGGTCGCGCGGGATGCGGACAGGCAACCCGCCGGTCGCCTATGTTGGCCGTGACGAAACTGTGGACGATGCCCGGGGGAACACAAGCCCCTCGCAGGCATCATGTGGAGGAGGCGCTGTGAGCAGCGACCCGTGGGGCCGCGTCGACGAGACGGGGACCGTGTACGTGCGTACGGCCGACGGCGAGCAGGTTGTCGGCTCTTGGCAGGCAGGCACTCCTGAAGAGGCGCTGGCCTATTTCGAGCGCAAGTACGAGGGCCTGGTTGTCGAGATCGGCCTCCTCGAGAAGCGAGTAAAGACCACCGACCTGTCGGCGAAGGACGCGCAGACCGCGATCGACCACATCCGTGAGCAGGTCGACGCCCATCACGCGGTCGGCGATCTTGACGCTCTGAAGACCCGGCTGGACAAGCTGGTCGAGACGGTCGACAAGCGCCGCGAGGAGCGCAAGCAGCAGCGGGCGAAGCAGTCCGACGAGGCCCGGCACTCCAAGGAGGCGCTGGTCACCGAGGCCGAGGAGCTGGCGCAGTCCGATCAGTGGCGGGCCGCCGGTGAGCGGCTGCGTGCACTGGTGGACACCTGGAAGGGTCTGCCGCGGCTCGACCGCAAGTCGGACGACGAGCTGTGGCACCGCTTCTCGCACGCCCGGTCGGCGTTCTCCAAGCGTCGCAAGGCGCACTTCGCGCAGCTGGACGCGCAGCGCGAGGAGGCCCGCAAGACCAAGGAGCGGTTGGTCGCCGAGGCCGAGTCGCTGTCCGGGTCGACCGACTGGGGTCCGACGGCGGCGCGCTACCGCGACCTGATGTCGGAGTGGAAGGCCGCGGGCCGCGCCCAGCGCGAGCACGAGGACGACCTGTGGAACCGCTTCCGCGGCGCCCAGGACATCTTCTTCGCCGCCCGCAGCTCGGTCTTCGCCGAGCGGGACGCCGAGCAGTCCGAGAACCTGAAGCTGAAGGAGGAGCTGGCCGAGGAGGCCGAGAAGCTCCTGCCGATCGGCGACCTGAAGGGCACGCGTGCCGCCTTCCGCTCGATCAACGAGCGCTGGGAGGCCATCGGCCACGTGCCGCGCGACGCCCGTCCGAAGGTCGAGGGCCGGATGCACGCCGTCGAGCGGGCCATCCAGGACGCCGAGGAGAACGAGTGGCGCCGGACCAACCCGGAGGCACGCGCGCGTGCCGAAGGGCTGACCGGTCAGCTCCAGGCGGCCGTGGACAAGCTGAGGGGCCAGATCGAGCAGGCCCGCGCCCAGGGCAACAACGCCAAGGCCGACAAGCTGGAGCGTGAGCTGGAGGGCCGCCAGGCGCTGCTGGACCAGGCGCTGAAGGGCCTTCAGGAGTTCGGCGGCTGACACCGTACAGGAACGAAGAAGGGGCTCCCCGCGGGGAGCCCCTTCTTCGTTCCTGTACGGCGGTCTACGACCGGTTGCGCGCCGACGTCACCCGGTACC
>NZ_JBSGVW010000078.1:0-6444 GCF_053608645.1 Streptomyces sp. NPDC055013 | reverse complement strand
AGAGCGAGTAACTCCCACTCCTGGTCGGTGAGTTCATGGCGTCGTATCACCCCACCATGATCCACCCTCCGATGATCTTTGAAGACGGACCCTAGCCGTCAGCTCATTTCGCCGACCCTGACCAACAGGACGGCCACCAGCCCCGACCATCGATCACGATCCGGCAACTTGCACGCCGGGCTGCCATGGTCGGGAGCCTGGTCGGGCCGGACCAGCTGCCGCCTCGCCTGACAACCGTCGAAGCTTGCTCTCCTGGTTCCAAACGCGAGCCGGGCCTGGGCTCCACCCACCGTCAGCCCAATCCGAAGGACGCAGTAGGTTGGCGGCATGGGCGATCAAGGGAATGTAGAGACGGCCTGGTGCCGCCTCACGGACTGGCTGAAGGCGAACGCCCCGGTCTCACACGCTTCCCTGCTGCCGCCCGCCCCGGAGCAGGCCATTGAAGCTGCCGACGCCCAGCTGAAGCATCACCTCAACTTCGCTCTCCCCACCGAGCTGGGCGATCTCTGGCGGCTGTGCGGCGGTGTGGAACACCAATACATCGAGGCCAATGAGGAGGAGGGAGAAGTCGGCTCAGGGGCGTTCTTGCCCGGCGGGATCTTGCTCGGTCCTGCGGATGCGCTCTGGCCACGGCTGCCCGAGATCGGCCGCAGGGACTGGTGGGGCGCCGCGGTGGTTCCGTGGCTGACCGGCGACGAGGCCGGCCCCGAGTCGGGGCACTACGTGGGCGCGGACGGCGTCGGCCGCTGGTCGCTGCCGGACAACCTGGCCTGCGACCAGCCCGGCTATCCGTCGATCGCCGCTTACCTCGATGCGGTGTACCGCACGCTCACCGAAGGGCCGGCCGATGCCATGGGCCCCGATGTGCCCGGCCTGGTGTGGGGCTGCCTGATCTGGGACGACCCCGAAGCCCCGCTGCTGGACGATGCGCTGGAGCACTGGCAGCCCATCCACTGACCCGTGCCCCCACCCGGGGCACCGCCTGGCTGATCTCAGTGAACACGCATGATCGGGTGCGCCACAGTCCAAGCGAAGCCGCTGATGAGCGCCATCAGACAGAAGATCGTTCCTGGGTCGGGCTTCTGTCTCGTATCGGTCAACCAGCCCAGTGCCAGCATCTCAGCCACAGTCAGCACGCCCGCCCAGAGGACCCAGAGGACCCAGAGGACCAGCGTCAGCTGGCTATCGCGCCTGAAGAGCGCATATAGAGGCTGCCTTTCCTTGTTCAGAAGCTCGCGCACTGAAGCTCGCAGGCGCGTGACGTCAGTGCCCTCGCTTTGGATCAGTTCAACAGCCGCGCGAAGAGGGGCGTCACGCTCTGCCTCACCCTCCTTCACCCGCTTGACTAGCGCGTTGGCTTCCACGGTGCCGACCAGCACCAGGATTGGTGCCACAGCCGCTACCGTCGCCGCGAAGGGCTCCGTCATCTGTGTGATCTGGAAGGAATCGGATTCAGCCGCCTGCATAAGCCCAATGATCTGCATCATCAGTCCACTCCGGCGTTTAGCCAGCGCGCTCTCGAACTATTTGCTCTGCTGTTACCAGCCCCCGAGCACCTGGAGCGGGCCCGCGCGGCGTACCCCCCGGCGGTGCGCACCAATAGCACGCCGAGGCGCGCAACAGGTGCGCACCGCCGCCGGATCCAGTGCGCATCGAACGCGCCGGTATCCACGCGTCGGTGCGCACGGCCGGTCACTGGCTCCGCCCTAACCATTCACGGGGGGGGCAGGCTCTGTCCTACAAGCAGGCCAATCTCCAAGAGGGGCGACACTCCCCCGCCCGCAAGATCCCCAATGATCCCCGAACTCCTTTTCGGAATTGCTGTCTGGAACCGGCCTCGAACTCACCCCACCAGCGTCAAGCCCGGAGTCAAAGATCAGTAGAGTTGCCCGTTCACTCAGGAAGCTGGAGGCTCCGCCATGAAGTACACCGTCTCGATCGAGATCGCCCTGCCGCGGGAAAGGGTGGCTCAGCTACTCGCCGACCCGGCACACCTGCCGAAGTGGCTGCGGGGCCTGGTGCTGCACGAGCCGCTGAGCGGGGAGCACGGGCAGCTCGGCACCAAGTCGCGGGTCGTGATGCAGATGGGCCAGCGGAAGATGGAGTGCACCGAGACCATCACACGCCGGGAACCGGCAGACCTGCGCGAGATCCCGAAAACGAGCGTCGTTCACTTCGACCGCGAGATCGTCGGCGAGGGCATGTGGAGCGCCGTGCGCGACCGGCTGACCGAGGCCGGTCCGGAAACGACACTCTGGGAGAGCGAGAACGAATACCGGTTCAGCGGCTTTCTGATGAAGCTAGTGGGACTTCTGATGCCCGGCGCCTTCCGCAAGCAGTCGCAACAGCACATGCAGGACTTCAAAGCGTTCGCCGAGCAGGGAAAGGACGTCCGCGAAGCGAAGGGCTGATCTGCTTGCGGACAGCGGCGTCGACAACGTCGCGACCGAGGACATCCGCACCGCGCACGCGACGGCCTGGCCTCGTTTTCTGGAGAAATTAGACCAGCGCGTGACATAGCTGACCCATCTCGTGTGGTCGCTCTGCTCACGTGGTGACCTCGGTGTTCCGGGCGAGAGCCTCCCACCGAGCAGCCCAGCACTAGGCCGCTCTTCTCCATTTCGCGCAGGTGGTAGTTCAGCCGCTGACAACTCTCACCCAGCCTGGCCGCGAGAAAGGTGGCAGAAGCGGGCTCCCGCAGCCAGTAGGCGACGCCGCAGCGGGGATAGCGTGCCGCGTAGGCGCTCCCCCTCATGCAGCACATCCAGCTCTTCTCGCATGGCGTCATTCAATATTCGCTCAAGAGACCTCCTACCTGATGAACCCTGAGTGTCGAGAAACGACCGTCTGCCGACACTCGGGACCGTGATCACGAACCCGCAGGTCGGCCGTGTTGGCAACCCGCCTCGGAAATCTACGTCGGTGAACGGTCCCGCCGATAGATTCCACTACCGCCCACCACAGCCGCGGGGTTGAAACCGTAGGCGCCCTGCACTGCTGCGATCGCCTGCTCATACGTGTCGGTCTGTGTATCGGTGGTCAGCTGCATACCCGCCCCCTCGGTGATCTCCGAACCCATCCTTGACCCCGCCTCAGTACGGCGAAGGTCACGAGCGGCAGCTCGCACCTCTGGGCACCGACCCACCTCCCTGTCACCGCGGCCCAGGCCCCGGCGACGTCCAAACTGTGGCGGGAGAAGCGTGGCGGACCGTCGCAGAGGCGGGCAGGCAACGACCGTTCGGCGGTCCCTCCCCCAGGCCGCCGTGGACCGCGCACAGGACCTGCGGTGCCGGACCGAAGCGCTGACTCATGGGCCGGCGATCTGGCCGCGCCGAAGTCCGTGCCACCGCAGAGCGCCGCCGCGGCAAGTCTGGGCGAAAGGCCGGAATGGGGTCGTCGACGGGCAGATCAGACCGCTCAAGAAGAGCAAGTCAGGATCGGTCTTGAGCAACCTCATCTACGACCGTGTGCCCGACGCCGTCGACCGGCCCTGGCGGAATGGCCCACTGGAGGTGGGTGCAAGTGGCCCAATCATCTGGGCTGCTTCCCTCCTAGGGTCGGAAGCGTGATCACAACGGCACCTGTCAGCCATCCTTCGTCCGCCGTTGTGTGCGGTGATAGACAGCTTCGGACGGCGCTGGGACTGCTCACATCGGGCGGTCGGCCTTCTGCGGGGCCGATGCCTGCGCCCGCCAGGCGCTATGCCCGATCCCTAACCGTCCCCCTACTCAGAGGAGCCCCTCGTGCACGCCATCACCGTCCAGGACCGTGACGCCGGTGTCAGCGGCCTGACCCTCTCCGAGCTGCCCCACCCGCACGCCGCCGAGAACGACGTGATCCTGGAGGTCCACGCCGCCGGATTCACCCCCGGCGAGCTGGACTGGCCCAGCACCTGGACCGACCGGGCCGGTCATGACCGCACGCCGAGCGTGCCCGGCCACGAGCTGTCCGGCGTAGTCACCGAGCTCGGCTACGGCACCACCGGCCTGACCATCGGGCAGCGCGTGTTCGGACTGACCGACTGGTCCCGCAACGGCACGCTGGCCCAGTACACGGCGGTCGAGGCCCGCAACCTCGCCCCGCTCCCGGCCGATGTCGACCACGTCACGGCCGCCGCGCTGCCGATCTCCGGGCTCACCGCCTGGCAGGCCCTGTTCGACCACGCCCACCTGATCACGGGCCAGAGCGTGCTCATCCACGGCGCTGCGGGCGGCGTCGGCTCCATCGCCGTGCAGCTGGCCCGCGAGGCCGGCGCCCGGGTGATCGGCACCGGCCGGGCCGGTGACCGTGACACTGCCCTCGGCCTGGGCGCGGACGTCTTCGTCGACCTCCAGGCCGAGAAACTGGAGGATATCGGCGAGGTCGACGTCGTGTTCGACGTGATCGGCGGCGACATCCTCGAACGCTCCACCGCACTGGTCCGCCCCGGCGGCACCCTGGTCACCATCGCCGAGCCAGTCAGCGTCCACCCCCGCGACGGACGAGCCGTCTTCTTCGTCGTCGAACCCGACCGGCCCCGCCTGACCGACCTCGCCCAACGGCTGCGAGACGGCCGCCTCAAGCCGATCGTCGGCGCCGTCCGCCCGCTCGCCGAGGCAGCCTCCGCATTCATGCCCGGCAAGCGCACCCCCGGCAGGACAATCATCCGCGTCACCGAAGCCTGAGCCAGATGGCGCGGTAATGGGCGGCGCAGGATCACGCTGTGAGCGCAGTGGATGCTCCTCCGGGCCCTGGAGGATCGAGCCGGGCGATGAGGGTACGGCCGACGCGCTGGAGTTCTTCGTCGTGGCCGATGCTCTGGAATCTGCCACCGCGTCGGGGCAGGGCGAGTTGCTCGCGGAGCAGGGGAAGAGCGGGTGCTGCGAGGGGGCCCATGCGGTCCAGGCAGGCCACGACGTGGTTGGCCGTCGAGGGATTCTGCGCCCAGACCTGGAGCAGGGTGTCCAGGACGGCCGATACCTCGGCCTCGCCACCGATCTCCCAGAGCGCGGACGCGCAGTGGACCCGAACCCACTCGTAGTCGTGTGTCAGAAGACCGCGCAGGCGTGGCAGCGCGGCGGAGGCGGGCGGGCCGATCTCGCCGAGCAGATCAGCCGCGTCACTGATGCGGAAGGTGATCGGGTCGTCGAGGAGGCCGAGCAGGAGCGGAATGACCTCGGCCAGGTCACCGCCAACTGTCCATAGCGCGGCGACGGCGGCAGACGGTACGTGTCCCTCGGTGGCGTTGCTCAGCGACTGGATCGTGGTTCGTGCGCCGGCTGCAGCCGGCCCGAACGTGGCCAGCGCCTTCAGGGCTGACCGCGTGATGCTGTGCTGCTCATGGAGCATCGCCGCGCCTAGCGTGTCCACCACCACGGGGACCGCAGTCGTGTCGCCCAGTGCGGCCAGGGCGGCCAGAATCGCGTTGGCGCTCATCTCGGTCCACTGCTGGGAGAGATCGATCTGACGCAGATGAGCCTCCAGCCGGGGCACCAGCTGCTGCGCCGCCTGCGGCAGATGCCCGGCGACCTGGATAGCGCGCCAGGCGTCGACCTTGCTGTCCAGTGCGGCTAGCAGACTCGGCAGCGCATGCGTGTCGCCGATGCGTGCCAAGGCCCGTGCGGCCTCCTGGTGGGCCCGGCGCAGCTGGGGCTGCGAGGCGGCCCATACGTTCGGGCCGTGCGTCGCGCGCTGGGTGTCCACGAGCGCGGCGAGTGCCTCGCGGGCCGGGGCGGCGATCGGGTGGCAGGACTCCAGGACGGCTGCGGCCTCGGCGACGATCTCCGGGGCGTCCGTGGCGAGTTGGCCGGCGACCAGGCGGAGAAGCCGGCTGTGGTCTCCGCGCCAGGCCCGCATCAGCTCTCCGCCCATACGGATCGCGTCCAGGCGCGAACCGGGGTCGGGGCTGGCCAGCTGCTCGGCCAGCACCGCAGTTCGCTCGGGCACCCGAGGCCCCAGGGCCTCATGGAAGGTGCGCAGCAGGGCCGTGGTCGGTGCGTACACGCGCGTGTGCCGGTCGAGATCCTCGAAGGCAGCGACGATCTGGGGAGCAACCGTGTCGCTGGGTGCCGTCGGGAGGCTGGGTGCCGGTGGGATCGGCCGCACGGGCAGAGCGCGGGCCGATTCGCGCAGCAGGTCGACGGCGGCCAGTACGACGTCCTCGCCGATCTCCTCGGGCGCGCAGTGGGTCTGCTGGACCAGCGCCGCGAGGCGGGTCGTCGAGTCCTGTGCCGGGTCGGCTGCGAGCTCACCGAGCCAGTTCCTGACCTGAGGCGCCGCCGCCGGCAGCCGCAGGGCCAGGGCGGCCGCCGCCTCCATGATCTGCAGCCGCGCCGCGAGCCTTTGCTCGGAGGCCAGCCGCTCGCCCAGCGCTCTAGCTGTATTGATCACGAGCGTTGTTAACGCGGCGCGGTCTTGATCGTGGCGAAGGCCCCCGTGTGTGGTGGAGGTGTCGAATCTTCACCG
>NZ_JBSGVW010000077.1:0-7152 GCF_053608645.1 Streptomyces sp. NPDC055013 | reverse complement strand
AGAGACAGGGGGGCGGCAGCCCCCAGGGACCCGGGGTCGAAGGGGCGGCGCCCCTGGAGGACGGGACGGGTAGGGGCGGCGGGGGCGAAAAACACCCCGCCCACACCTATGTCGTGGACCGCCGCCGCCGCGCCCCCGGCCGCCGCTCACTCGGCCGAGTAACAGGATCCCCCGCCTCAACCGCCGCGGCCCGCCGCCGCAACCCGAATTCGGCGAGCGCCTCAGCCAACTTGTGCACAGACGGCTCCGGAGCCATCACATCCACCCGAAGCCCATGCTCCTCGGCAGTCTTCGCGGTGGCCGGCCCGATACAGGCGATCACCGTCACGTTGTGCGGCTTACCGGCAATCCCCACCAGGTTCCGCACAGTGGAGGACGACGTGAAGAGAACGGCATCGAAGCCACCCCCCTTGATCGCCTCCCGTGTCTCCGCCGGCGGCGGCGACGCCCGCACGGTCCGATAGGCCGTGACGTCATCCACCTCCCAGCCCAGCTCGATGAGCCCGGCGACCAGCGTCTCCGTGGCGATGTCGGCCCGAGGCAGGAACACCCGGTCGATCGGGTCGAATACGGGGTCGTACGGCGGCCAGTCCTCCAGCAGCCCCGCAGCCGACTGCTCCCCACTCGGCACGAGATCCGGCTTCACACCGAACGCGATCAGCGCCTTCGCGGTCTGCTCCCCCACCGCGGCGACCTTGATCCCGGCAAACGCCCGGGCATCGAGCCCGTACTCCTCGAACTTCTCCCGCACGGCCTTGACCGCGTTCACCGAGGTGAAGGCGATCCACTCGTACCGCCCGGTGACGAGCCCCTTGACCGCCCGCTCCATCTGCTGAGGCGTCCGCGGCGGCTCGACGGCGATCGTCGGCACCTCGTGCGGCACGGCCCCGTACGACCGCAGCTGGTCGGAGAGCGAAGCCGCCTGCTCCTTCGTACGCGGCACGAGCACCCGCCACCCGAAGAGCGGCTTGGACTCGAACCACGACAGCTGGTCGCGCTGGGCGGCGGCGGAACGCTCACCGACCACGGCTATCACCGGCCGCCCGCCTTCGGGCGAGGGCAGCACCTTGGCCTGCTTGAGCGTCTGGGCGATGGTCCCGAGGGTCGCGGTCCAGGTCCGCTGCCGAGTGGTCGTACCGGCGACGGTCACCGTCATCGGCGTATCGGGCTTGCGCCCCGCCGAGACCAGCTCACCGGCGGCCGCGCCCACGGAATCCAGCGTCGTCGACACGACGACCGTCCCGTCCGACGCCCCGACCTCGGTCCAGCACCGGTCGGAAGCCGTCCGCGCGTCCACGAACCGCACGTCCGCGCCCTGCGCGTCCCGCAGCGGCACACCGGCATACGCGGGCACGCCCACGGCGGCGGCGACACCCGGCACGACCTCGAACGGCACGCCCGCCGCGGCACACGCCAGCATCTCCTCGGCGGCGTACGTGTCGAGCCCGGGATCCCCGGACACCGCACGCACGACCCGCCTGCCGCCCCGTGCGGCCTCCATGACAAGATGTGCGGCATCCCGCACTGCGGGTAGCCCAGCGGTCGTTGACGCGCCGTCAACAACCGCTAGCTGAGGCGTGCCTGTGCCCACGGCGGCGTCCGAATCCGGACCCGTGTCCGTATGCACTTCGGCAACGCCCTGTCTGGCGTGCTGACGTACGACGTCGAGCACCTCGTGCTCGGCGACCAGTACGTCCGCGTTCGCCAGTGCCTCGACGGCGCGCAGAGTCAGCAGCCCCGGATCCCCGGGTCCGGCACCGAGGAAGGTGACGTGCCCGTGTTCAAGGCCGGCGGGAAGAGTGGTGGGGCTCACTGTGCTCGCTCCCCCATCAGACCGGCCGCGCCCTGGGCAAGCATCTCGGAAGCGAGTTCGCGACCCAGCGCAAGCGCTTGGTCGTGCGTCTCGGGCACGGGACCGGTGGTGGACAGCTGCACCATACGAGTGCCGTCGGTCGTGCCGACGACGCCCCGCAGGCGCATTTCCTTGACAATCTGCCCGTCGGCCAGAAGGTCGGCCAGCGCACCCACAGGTGCACTGCAACCGGCCTCCAGGGCGGCGAGCAGTGAGCGCTCGGCGGTCACGGCGACCCGCGTGAACGGGTCGTCGAGTTCCCCGAGCGCGGCGATCAGGTCCGCGTTGTCCGCGGTGCACTCGATCGCCAGTGCCCCCTGGCCGGGGGCGGGCAAAACAGTGTCGACCGACAGGAAGTCGGTCACCTCGTCGATGCGGCCGATACGGCTCAGGCCGGCCGCGGCCAGCACCACCGCATCCAGCTCGCCGTCGCGCACGTATCCGATCCGCGTATCCACGTTCCCGCGGATCGCGACCGTCTCGATGTCCAGCCCGTGGCTGCGCGCATACGCGTTGAGCTGCGCCATCCGGCGCGGCGAACCCGTACCGATGCGCGCCCCGCGCGGCAGGTCGGTGAGCTTCAGGGCGTCCTGCGCGACGATCACATCGCGCGGGTCCTCCCGCTCGGGAACGGCCGCCAGGACCAGTTCCTCGGGCTGCGTGGTCGGCAGGTCCTTCAGGGAGTGCACCGCGAAGTCGACCTCGCCCTTGAGGAGCGCGTCGCGCAGGGCGGTGACGAAGACGCCGGTGCCGCCGATCTGCGCGAGGGCCTCGCGCGAGACATCGCCGTACGTGGTGATCTCGACGAGCTCGACGGGCCGTCCGGTCACCTGGCTGACGGCGTCCGCGACCTGCCCGGACTGCGCCATGGCGAGCCTGCTGCGCCTGGTGCCGAGCCGTAGTGCCTGCTGAGTCATCGTGGGCCTCGGTCCTTCTCGGTGCTGTCCTCGGCGCGCGAGACGGAGGCCACCGTCTCCTGGTCGAGGTCGAACAGGGTCCTCAGGGCATCCGCGTACCCCGCGCCGCCCGGCTCTGCCGCAAGCTGCTTGACCCGCACCGTCGGCGCGTGCAGCAACTTGTCGACCACCCGCTTGACGGTCTGCGTGATCTCCCCGCGGTGCTTGTCGTCGAGCCCGGGCAGCCGCCCTTCCAGCCGGGCGATCTCGCTCGCCACGACCTCGGCGGCCATCGTGCGCAGCGCGACGACGGTGGGTGTGATGTGCGCGGCCCGCTGAGCCGCCCCGAAGGCCGCGACCTCGTCGGAGACGATACGGCGGACCTCGTCGACGTCGGCCGCCATCGGAGCGTCGGCGGAGGCTTCCGCCAGCGACTCGATGTCGACCAGCCGCACCCCGGTCAGCCGGTGCACGGCGGCGTCGATGTCGCGCGGCATGGCGAGGTCGAGCAGGGCGAGCACGGGCGCGGGGCGGGACGCCTCGACGACCGGCTCGGGCTTGCGGCGCTCGGGAATCCGGCCGACGGTGGCCACGGTCGCGGCGAGCGCGGTGATCAGCTCGGCGTCGGCCTCGGGGCTGCGCCGGGCGGCCTCACGGCGGTCGACGGCGCTGCCCGCGGCCCAGGCCGCGTGCTGCTCCAGAGTGGCCGCGTCCATACCGGCGACGGCGGCCTCCCCCATGACAGAGAAACCTCCCTGCACGGAGCCGAGATCCAGCGGGCAGTCCTCGTCGGTGCCGACGCTGGTGGGCGGCAGCGGAGTCTGCCGTACGTCGGTGGCGTCGGCGGCGCTCCTGGCGGCCGGCGCCTTGGCAGCCGTACGAACGCCGTCGCCGGCTTCCTCGAAGGCGACCGGCTGACCGGTACGGCCCTCCACGCCTGCGGCGATCTCCTCGGCCGTGAGGACGAGCCCGGTCGCTCCGGTGCAGGAGACGACGACATCGGCACGTGTCAGCTCGACCGGCACCGACTCCATCGGTACCGCGCGGGCGGGCACGTCCGTACCGTCGGTCTCACCAAGGCCCTGTCCGTATTGCTCTGCGAGCAGGGCTGCGAGGCGCTCGGCGCGGTCGTGGGTGCGGTTGGCGACGACGATCTCGGCGACACCGGCACGCGCGAGCGTGGCGGCGGCCAGCGACGACATCGAGCCGGCGCCGATGACCAGGGCCTTCCTGCCGCGGGCCCACGCCGTGACGTCCGTACCGCCGGCGAGCTGCTCCAGGCCGAAGGTGACCAGGGACTGCCCGGCGCGGTCGATGCCGGTCTCGGAGTGGGCGCGCTTGCCGACCCGCAGGGCCTGCTGGAACAGGTCGTTCAGCAGCCGCCCGGCGCTGTGCAGCTCCTGCGCCTTGGCGAGCGAGTCCTTGATCTGCCCGAGGATCTGCCCCTCTCCGACGACCATGGAGTCGAGCCCGCAGGCCACCGAGAACAGATGGTGGACGGCCCGGTCCTCGTAATGGACGTAGAGGTAGGGCGTGAGCTCGTCGAGCCCGACCCCGCTGTGCTGGGCGAGCAGCGTGGACAGCTCGGCGACACCGGCGTGGAACTTGTCCACGTCGGCGTACAGCTCGATGCGGTTGCAGGTGGCCAGCAGGGCGGCCTCGGTGGCCGGCTCGGCGGCGACCGTGTCCTGCAGCAGCTTGACCTGGGCGTCCGCGCTCAGCGCCGCACGCTCCAGGACGCTGACCGGGGCGCTGCGGTGGCTCAGCCCTACGACGAGGAGACTCATGCCGGCATCACGGCGGGTACGTCCCCGTCGGGCCCCTGGTCGGTGGATCGGTCGGACTCACGGGTGACGGCGGCCGGTCCGGCGCCGTCGGCGTGGGCGTGGGCCTCCTCGCCGGCCTTGCGCTGCTCGTGGAAGGCGAGGATCTGCAGCTCGATGGAGAGGTCGACCTTGCGCACGTCGACGCCGTCCGGGACGGTCAGCACGGTCGGCGCGAAGTTCAGGATGGAGGTGACCCCGGCGGCCACGAGCCGGTCGCAGACCGGCTGGGCGGCACCGGCGGGGGTGGCGATGACGCCGATCGACACGCCGTTGTCCTGGATGATCTTCTCCAGGTCGTCGGAGTGCTGCACGGGGATCCCGGCGACGGGCTTGCCGGCCATGGCCGGGTCGGCGTCGATGAGCGCGGCGACCCGGAAGCCACGGGAGGCGAACCCGCCGTAGTTGGCGAGAGCGGCGCCGAGGTTACCGATACCGACGATCACAACCGGCCAGTCCTGGGTGAGACCCAGTTCGCGGGAGATCTGATAGACGAGATACTCGACGTCGTAGCCGACACCGCGCGTTCCGTACGACCCGAGGTACGAGAAGTCCTTGCGCAGCTTGGCGGAGTTGACCCCCGCCGCGGCCGCGAGCTCCTCGGAGGAGACCGTGGGTACCGAGCGCTCCGACAGTGCGGTCAGGGCGCGGAGGTACAGCGGAAGCCTGGCGACGGTGGCCTCGGGAATCCCTCGGCTACGGGTCGCCGGTCGGTGAGTTCGGCCAGTTGCCACGGTGCTCCTGCGGGTAGAGCGTGGGGGCAGGCGGTCACACGTACCTAGACCGCCCCGTCGAATGCAGGCTATGTCTTTGTGAACGCGTGCACAAAGATGGTGTCCGATTTGCCCGCCCAACGTGACCGGGCTCACGCACGCCCGGCGCGCTGATGTGGAACCGGCGCATACGCACCACCGTTCCTCAACTCTTGGGGGCAAAACCGCACACTCTCCTCAACGATCCCCGCCCCCGAGACCAAGTCGCCGTCGATCCTAAGCCGTTTTCGGAGTAGTTGGACTACCCGGTCAGTGCTTTGCGGAGGCGATCCTCGTTCACGCGCCAAAACGTGTGCTGGGCTCCGTCGACGAGGACGACGGGGATCTGTTCCCAGTACTGGTCATGGAGTTGGGGGTCCTGGTTGATGTCCTTCAGCTCCCACGGAACCCCCAGCTCGGCACACACCTTCTCGACGGCGATCTGTGCGTCATCACACAGATGACAGTCGGGCTTGCCGATGAGGGTGACGAGCCGGTCCTGGGGGGATTTGGCTGCGGCGCGACGAAAGAGGGGGCTCATGTCAGCCATTCTCGCGCGCCGACGCGCGTGTGCGGGGCGGACTCCGAACGGGTGCTGACGGGACGCATCACCACGCTGTTTAACTGCGCGGTCGCGGAGAGTTCACAACCTCCAAACCTCTCGACTCCGGAAGCACCGAACAAACTGGCTATGCTCACGGTCATGGCCGCTCTTGGATGGCTCACTCCCCGTAGGCGTTCCGCCACGGCGCGGAGCGTGTTGGCTGGCGAGGCTTCGGCGGAGGCAGCGCGCAAGTCGTCGCAGGAAGCGACGGAGGTCTCCGACGTCGAGCCGGAGTTCCCGGTACTCGGCGACGAGCAGGCCGCCGCCTTCTTCGACCTGGACAACACCGTGATGCAAGGTGCTGCCCTCTTCCACTTCGGCCGGGGCCTGTACAAGCGGAAGTTCTTCGAGACACGCGACCTCGCCAAGTTCGCCTGGCAGCAGGCGTGGTTCCGGTTGGCGGGGGTCGAGGACCCGGAGCACATGCAGGACGCCCGCGACTCGGCCCTGTCGATCGTGAAGGGTCACCGCGTCGCCGAGCTGACCTCGATCGGCGAGGAGATCTACGACGAGTACATGGCCGAGCGCATCTGGCCGGGCACGCGCGCCCTCGCCCAGGCGCACCTGGACGCGGGCCAGAAGGTGTGGCTGGTCACGGCAGCCCCGGTCGAGATCGCCCAGGTGATCTCCCGCCGCCTCGGCCTGACGGGCGCCCTCGGCACGGTGGCCGAATCCGTGGACGGCGTCTACACCGGCAAGCTGGTCGGCGAACCGCTGCACGGCCCGGCCAAGGCGGAGGCCCTCCGCGCCCTGGCTTCCGCGGAGGGCCTGGACCTCTCCCGCTGCGCGGCCTACAGCGACTCCCACAACGACATCCCGATGCTCTCCCTCGTCGGCCACCCCTACGCCATCAATCCGGACGCCAAGCTCCGCAAACACGCCCGAAAGCTCGACTGGCGCCTACGCGACTACCGCACCGGCCGAAAGGCCGCGAAGGTCGGCATCCCGGCGGCGGCGGGCGTGGGCGCGGTGGCCGGGGGCACGGCAGCGGCAATCGCACTGCACAGACGGCGGCGATAGCCGACTTCGGCCGCGGGCCCATGCCTGCGGCGGCCTGTTGATGTTTGGTGGGGGTTCGCGTAGCGCCAACGGTTTCGTGGTGGGTCGGGGCCGTGCCGGGGGGGTGTCCGTCCTCGGACCGGCGGTCGCCTTAGGCCAAGAGGTACCGCGTGTTGACGCCGGCCACTGCGGGCGGACACCCCCCGGCACGTCCCCTTGCCGCCGT
>NZ_JBSGVW010000076.1:0-7517 GCF_053608645.1 Streptomyces sp. NPDC055013 | reverse complement strand
CCGCCGAGTCGCTCGGCGGGCCCCGCTGTCAGTTGTCCCGGCTACCCGACCTCGCGCAGCACCCCGAGGACGGCCGACTCGTCCGGCGCGGCCAGCAACCGCTCCCGGAACCCGGCGTCCATCAACTTCCGCGACAGCAGCGACAGAATCCGCAGATGCTCGTCGCCCGCGGCCGCCTCCGGTACGGCGATCATGAACACCAGCCTCGCCTTCGTACCGTCCGGTGAGTCCCACTCGACGCCCTGCACGGACCGCGCGAAACCGACGACCGGCGCGGTCACGGCGTCGGTCTTGGCATGCGGGATCGCGATCTCCTCACCGAGCCCGGTCGTACCCTGCGCCTCCCGCCGCAGCGCGGTCGCCACCAGCTCGTCCACGTCCGCGACCTTGCCGGTCCCCGCCAGCAGCTCGGCCATCTCACGGATCGCCGACTCCTTGCCCATGGCGTCGAGCCGCGCCTTCACGGTCTGCTCGGTGAGATAACCGGAGAGGACCTCGGCAGGGGAATCGTCGGCTTCGGCAGCGTCCACGGCACCCGTGGACGCTGCGGACCCCGTCGGCGACGCACCCGGGCCGGTCGCCGCCGCCTCGCGTACGGCAGCCTGCGCCACGACAGCAGCCGCGCCGGCACCCGGCACTCCGGCACCCGCACCGACCAGCGCGGGCTCAAGTCCGGCCGTGCCCGTGCCCGTGCCGACGAGCGCCTCCCCGCGCCTCCTGCGCTCACTGACGTCCACCAGGGCGACCGTCGTCAGCGCGGTGACGGCCGTGCCGATGGCCACGGCCACGAAGAACATCGGCACGCCGCTCACCGCGCCCAGCACCGCCACGATCGGCCCGCCGTGCGGCACCGCGTCCTCCACGCCGGCGACTCCGGCGATCGCACCGGCGACCGCGCCGCCGAGCATGTTGGCCGGGATGACCTGCGCGGGCCGTGCCGCGGCGAACGGGATGGCGCCCTCGGAGATGCCGAAGCAGCCCATGAACAGCGACGCGAGCCCCGTCTCCCGCTCCTGCTCGGTGTACAGCCGCTTGCGCATCAGCGTGGCGAGACCCTGGCCCAACGGCATGACCGGGATCGCCGCCGCGCACATGCCCATGACCGTCTGGTTGCCGGTCGCGATGAGCCCGGCGCCGAACAGGAACGCCGTCTTGTTGACCGGCCCGCCCATGTCGAACGCGATCATCAGCCCGAGAATCGCGCCGAGCAGGATCGCGCTCGTGCCCGTCATCCCGCTCAGCCAGTCGGTCAGGTTCTCGAACACCCAGGAGATCGGCTTGCCGATGACATAGATGAAGAACAGCCCGAGCGCCGTGGTCGCCACGATCGGGATCACGATGATCGGCATGATCGGCTGCGCGAACTTCGGGACCTTGACCTTCTTGATCCACAGCACCAGATACCCGGCGAGGAACCCGGTCACGATCGCCCCGATGAACCCGGCGCCCGCCTTGGAGTCGTACAACTCCCCGGTGTTGGCGATCCAGCCACCGATCATGCCCGGCACGAGCGCGGGCCGATCCCCGATGGCATACGCGATGTAACCGGACAGGATCGGCACCATCAGCGTGAAGCCGATGACGCCGATGTTGTTCACGTCCATCCAGAAGGAGTCCTTCGGGATGACCAGACCGCCCGACGGGTCGGTGTGCCCACCGAGCGAGAGCGATATCGCGATCAGCAACCCGCCGACCACGACGAACGGGATCATGTAACTGACCCCGTTCATCAGAGCCTTGTACCCGAGGCTCCGCTCCTTGCCACCGCCGGCCCCCGAGGCCGAGGTGACCGCCCCCGCCTCGTGGACGGGCGCCGACAGCACCTGCTCGATCAGCCGCTCGGGGTGGCGTATGCCCTCGGCCACCCCGACCGTGAGGACCCGCTTGCCCGCGAAACGGCTCAGGTCCACGTCCTTGTCCGCGGCGACGATGATGCCGTCCGCGGTGTTGACATCGTTGTCATCGAGAACGTTTTCAGCCCCGATGGATCCCTGCGTCTCCACCTTCATGTCGATGCCGCGGCTCTCGGCAGCCTGCGCGAGCTTTTCCGCCGCCATGTACGTGTGTGCAATGCCGGTCGGGCATGCGGTCACCGCGAGCAGCTTCAACCGCTTCCGCTCGCCGCTGCCGCCGCCCGTGGGGGGAGGGCCGGCCGTACTGGTCACGTCGATCTCCTAACGCCTTTGTTCGTGCGGACCACCGTCCCGGACGGCCCGCAAGATCGATCAGTTGTTCAGATCTCCCGGGCATCCTGCCCCACCTCGCCACAGCCTCAAAGGGGCGAAAGTGGCCCTTCGCCCCGGTTTGCTCCCTCCTGCGCACCGTTCGTTGGTGTCCTGTTATCGCTCCCGCGCAGCACCTCCCCGCCCACGACGGCCACCGGCCCCGCCCGCCGCCCCCGTGAACTTGCCGCTGCCCTCCCACCTCCGGGCGCCTCGATGGCGCGATCTGTACGGAGCCGGACGAGACGGACCGGGAACGCCCAGGCCTCCCGCTGTGGCTCCCGGGCGTCCCGGTGTAGCTTGGGACAGAGCCAGACGTCGCTGCTGATGGCGGTCGGGCGGTCCCGACACGGACCGGCCGAGGGAGAGAGGGCCTCCGACGGACTGCGCTGCGCGTACGCGGGCATGCCTGTGTCCTCTTCGGGCACCCCGGTGTCCGCCGCCGTGCAGACCAGCCGTACCCACCCTCGACCCAACCCCGAGGAGCAGCTCGTAATGACGACTGTCGAGAACCGACAGGACTTCAAGGTCGCCGACCTCTCCCTGGCCGACTTCGGCCGCAAGGAGATCACCCTCGCCGAGCACGAGATGCCCGGCCTGATGGCGATCCGCAGGGAGTACGCCGAGACGCAGCCGCTGGCCGGCGCCCGCGTCACCGGCTCCCTGCACATGACCGTGCAGACCGCCGTCCTCATCGAGACCCTGGTCGCCCTGGGCGCCGAGGTCCGCTGGGCGTCCTGCAACATCTTCTCCACCCAGGACCACGCCGCCGCCGCGATCGCCGTCGGCCCGAACGGCACGCCCGACAACCCCCAGGGCATCCCGGTCTTCGCCTGGAAGGGCGAGACCCTGGAGGAGTACTGGTGGTGCACGGAGCAGGCGCTGACCTGGCCGAACACCCCCACCGGCGGCCCGAACATGATCCTGGACGACGGCGGTGACGCCACCCTCCTCGTCCACAAGGGCGTCGAGTACGAGAAGGACGGCAAGGTCCCCTCGGTCGACACCGCCGAGTCCGACGAGCACCGCGTCATCCTCGAGCTCCTGCACCGCACCATCACGGACGGCTCGCAGAAGTGGACCCAGCTGTCCTCCGAGATCCGCGGCGTGACCGAGGAGACCACGACCGGCGTCCACCGCCTGTACGAGATGCAGCGCGACGGCATCCTGCTGTTCCCGGCGATCAACGTGAACGACGCCGTCACCAAGTCGAAGTTCGACAACAAGTACGGCTGCCGCCACTCCCTGATCGACGGCATCAACCGCGCCACCGACGTCCTGATCGGCGGCAAGACCGCGGTCGTCTTCGGCTACGGCGACGTGGGCAAGGGCTGCGCGGAGTCCCTGCGCGGACAGGGCGCCCGCGTCATCATCACCGAGATCGACCCGATCTGCGCGCTCCAGGCGGCGATGGACGGCTACCAGGTCGCGACCCTCGACGACGTCGTCGACAAGGCCGACATCTTCATCACCACGACCGGCAACAAGGACATCATCATGGCCGCCGACATGGCCAAGATGAAGCACCAGGCGATCGTCGGCAACATCGGCCACTTCGACAACGAGATCGACATGGCCGGCCTCGCGAAGATCCCGGGCATCGTCAAGGACGAGGTCAAGCCGCAGGTCCACACCTGGAAGTTCCCCGACGGCAAGGTCCTCATCGTGCTGTCGGAGGGCCGCCTGCTGAACCTGGGCAATGCCACCGGCCACCCGTCGTTCGTGATGTCCAACTCCTTCGCGGACCAGACGCTGGCCCAGATCGAGCTGTTCACCAAGCCGGACGCCTACCCGACCGGCGTGTACACGCTGCCCAAGCACCTGGACGAGAAGGTCGCCCGCCTGCACCTGGACTCGCTCGGCGTGAAGCTGACGACGCTCCGCCCCGAGCAGGCCGCGTACATCGGCGTCGAGGTCGAGGGCCCCTACAAGCCGGACCACTACCGCTACTGAGCCGAGCCGCCGCTGAGCCGCTGCCGAACCGGGTTGCTGCTCAGCCGGCGACGCGCTCCGTCGGCAGCAGATCCGCCGAGGCAGGCCCCCGCACCCCCGTGCCGGGGGCCTGCCCCTTTGGCCCGTGCAGCCCTTTCAGCCCGCGCGACCCCCGTGGCCCGCCCGGGCGGACCAGCCCGTCAAGACCCAGGACCCCGATGCCCCGCGGCCGTTATTCGCTCCACGATCCGCACGATCACACCCCCCTCGCAGAAGAGCACTTCCACTGCGCCCCCGGCCCGTCCGGCTGGCGCTACGTCTCCCAGCTGACCACCCCTGCGGGCGATCACAGCGGCTCCGTCGACCTCGCCCTGGACGAACTCGGCCGCCCCATCCGCCTCGAACTCCACGCCGGTGGCTGGCAGGTACGCGGTGCCGCCATCGACGGCGTCACCTGGGTCCGTACCGACCCCACCGGAGTTCAGGCCACGGAAGGCAATGTGCGCGCCCATGCCTTCACCGGAACATCCCCCGCGTTCCTCATCGCCACCACTCGCCTCCTGCGCCTCACCCCTTCCGGCTCGGCAACCCGCGTACGCCTCCTGGCCTTCACGGACCCGGTCCTCGCCCCGCGCACCGTGGACCAGTCCTGGGCCCTGATGAACAGAGAAACACACGCCACTGACAACGGCCCTTTGACCGTGGACGAATACCAGGTCACAGCCCTGGACACCGGCGAGCAGCACGCCGTACAAATCACGGGCGACGTGGTCCTCGCGGCCCCCGGCATCGAGCTCGAGGACCTGGAATCGCCGCCGTCGACGTTCAGTTGAGCGACGGCCCTCGGCCAGGGAGGAGCTAGGCCGGCGGGGCAAAGCCCGTGGAGGGCCGGTCATCCGCCGGCGCATCCTGTGGCTCCGGCGGCTGCCGCATTGCGTCATGCGGCGCCGAGGAACGATCCCCTTCCACGCCATACGGGGAAGGCGGCGCCGCAGCAGGGGTCGTCACAACCGGTGGACCGTACGCACCAGCCCCACCAGTCCCAGTCCCCGCATCACTCACAGTGGGCGCACCACCCTCGAACGCCCCGTGACTGAAGGCCCGCCGTGCCTCCCGCGCCTGCCGCTCCTGCAGAACCGCCGCCAGATACGCCGCCGGCGGAACACCCTGCGGCGCCGGAGTGCCCGTACGCGCCGCGAGGTCCGTGGCCAGCTGCTCCGCCATGCTCCAGCCGACCTGCGGGTCGAGTTGCTGCATCCGCGTCAGGTACTGGCGAATGGCGAGCCACAGACCATCGGGAACCGCCGACAGGTCAAGCCCCGAGAACCGCCCGGCCAGCCACGGTGGAGGCGGCGGCACAAACCCGGTCCGAGCGACGGGCACCCGCTCCCGCACGACGAGAGTCCCGGCGAAGACATCACCGAGCCGCCGCCCGCGCGCGGACACCAGCGAGGCGATGACAGCGACGACCCCGAGCGTCATCAGAATCTCGATCACGCCTATGAGGCCACGCACCAGCGCGTGCCGGAACCGGATCGGCCCACCGTCGTCACGTACGACCCTCAAGCCGCACGCCAACTTCCCGAGCGAGCGCCCATGACTGAGCGTCTCGACCGCGATCGGCCCGCCGACCAGCAGCAGAACGAACATCGCGATCGACAGCGCGGTCTGCGCCGCCTCGTCCAGGGAAGCGGTGGCAGCCACAACGCCAATGGTCACGACGATGTAGGCGATCACAGCCACGGCCAGATCAAGCAGCACGGCCAAGGCCCTGCTGGGCAGCTTCGCTGGGCGCAACTCCAGCGCCACCGCCTCGCCCGTCACCAGCTCACTCACGCCGATCGTCCTTCCCCTGACCTGCCCCTGAAATGGCCAGTCTGCCAAGCTGAGGGCGCATCGCGCCGCAGTACGACAAGCTGACACCTACGACGAGTCGCCGACGAACAGCCGAGGAGCAGAAAACCAGATGGACCTCGACGTCTTCGTCACCGCCCACCGAGCCGAGTGGGACCGCCTCGACTCCCTCCTAGGACGCCAGCGCCGTCTCACCGGCGCCGAGGCCGACGAACTCGTCGCGCTCTACCAGCGCACCGCCACCCACCTCTCCCTGATCCAGTCCAGCGCGCCCGACCCACAGCTGACCGGCCGGCTCAGCCAGCTCGTGGCACGCGCGCGTAGCGCGGTGACAGGCACTCGACGCGCCTCCTGGCGTGACGTCACCCGCTTCCTCGCCTACGGATTCCCGGCCGCCGTATACCGGTCGCGCCACTGGTGGGCGCCCACGGCGCTCCTGTCCACCCTGGTCGCGGCCCTCCTGGGCTGGTGGATCGGCACCCATCCCGAAGTACAGGCCACGATTGCCGCCCCCAGCGAACTACGCGAGCTCACCCGCCCCGGCGGCCAGTACGAGACGTACTACTCCAGCCACCCCGCGGCCTCCTTCGCAGCCCAGGTCTGGACGAACAACGCCTGGGCCGCCGCCCTCTGCCTGATCCTCGGCGTCTTCCTCGGCCTTCCGGTCCTCTGGATCCTCTTCCAGAACATGCTCAACCTCGGTGTCGGCTTCGGCTTGATGTCCTCAGCAGGCCGCCTCGACACCTTCCTCGGCCTCGTCCTGCCGCACGGCCTCCTCGAACTGACCGCGGTCTTCGTCGCCGCAGGCACAGGCCTGCGCCTCGGCTGGACCCTCATCGATCCGGGCCCTCGTACACGACGCTCAGCCCTCGCCGAGGAGGGCCGAGCCGCCATAGGCATGGCAATAGGCCTCGCCCTGGTCCTCTTCATCTCCGGCGCCATCGAAGGCTTCGTGACCCCATCCGGCCTGCCCACTTGGGCGCGCATCAGCATCGGCGTCGCCGCTGAGCTGGCCTTCCTCGCATACGTCTATGTCCTCGGCGGCCGTGCCGCCCGCGCTGGGGAGACCGGCGACGTCGAGGCCGCCGAGCGCAGCGCCGCGGTTCCGACCGCGGCCTGATGTGCGGGCACGCCCGCTGAGCTGCTAGTCTCCTCTTCGCCCCACAAGAGCCGTTGACGCGGAGCTGGCGGGGAGGTAGATTTGAACAGTTGCCTGGAAGTGGATGCGAGTCCAGTCGGGCAGAGTGACTATCTATCTGCTTCCGTGGAACTTCGATTCCCGAGAAGCCCCTCCCGATGATTCGGAAAAGAGTGGCTGGTCAATCTGGCCCGGAACTTCTGATAAAGTCGGAAACGCCGGAAAGGGAAACGCGAGAGCGGAAACCTGGAAAGCGCCGAGGAAATCGGATCGAGGAAAGGTCTGATAGAGTCGGAAACGCAAGACCGAAGGGAAGCGCCCGGAGGAAAGCCCGAGAGGGTGAGTACAAAGGAAGCGTCCGTTCCTTGAGA
>NZ_JBSGVW010000075.1:0-8293 GCF_053608645.1 Streptomyces sp. NPDC055013 | reverse complement strand
CCCCTCCTCAAGAGGGGCGCCCCGTCGACGTATCGGAAGAAGACCGACAGCAGCAAGCTCTTGGCGGCCTCGGGCGGATAGCCGCCCGCGGGTATCGGCTGAATCCAGCAAGCGAGCCGACGGGCCCGCACCCGGCCCAGCAGTGTCAGAAGAACACCGACCGCCGCTGCACCAGCAACTTGTACAGCGTGTGCTGGATCTGCTCCCTGACCTGGTCAGTCAGGTTGAACATCAGCATCGGGTCCTCGGCCGCCTCCGGCGGATAACCGTCCGTGGGGATCGGTTCGCCGAACTGGATCGTCCACTTGGTCGGCAGCGGGATCGCACCGAGCGGGCCCAGCCACGGGAAGGTCGGCGTCAGCGGGAAGTACGGGAAGCCCAGCAGGCGGGCCAGCGTCTTCGCGTTGCCGATCATCGGGTAGATCTCCTCGGCCCCGACGATCGAGCACGGGATGATGGGGGTGCCCTGGCGCAGGGCCGTGGAGACGAAGCCGCCGCGGCCGAAGCGCTGCAGCTTGTAGCGCTCGCTGAAGGGCTTGCCGATGCCCTTGAAGCCCTCCGGCATCACGCCGACCAACTCGCCCTGCGCCAGCAGCCGCTCGGCGTCCTCGGCGCAGGCGAGGGTGTGGCCGAGCTTGCGGGCGAGTTCGTTGACCACCGGCAGCATGAAGACCAGGTCGGCCGCGAGCAGACGCAGGTGCCGGCCCGCGGGATGGTGGTCGTGCACGGCGACCTGCATCATCAGGCCGTCCAGCGGCAGCGTGCCGGAGTGGTTGGCGACGATCAGCGCGCCACCCTCGGTCGGGATGTTCTCGACACCCTTCACCTCGACCCGGAAGTAGTTCTCGTACACCGGGCGCAGCAGGGACATCAGGACCTGGTCGGTGAGTTCCTCGTCGTACCCGAAGTCGTCGACCTCGTAGTCCCCGGTGAGGCGGCGGCGCAGGAAGGCCAGGCCGCTCGCGATCCGCCTCTCCAGGCCACCGTCGTCCTGGGCCTTGCGGGGCGGCTCTTCCTCACGTGTCACAGGAACATCATCCTGCGCGAAGGCCCGTCCCGGGAGGGGCTGGACCTCGCGTACCAGCGCGGATTCACCGTTCTTGCGCCGGCTCCCCGCGCCCCGGCGCCGCGAAGGCCGCTGCACGGCGCTCCCGCGGGACCGGTCGTCGTCGAACGGAATGACCTTGGCGTCCGCCATCGTTGATGCGCTCCTCAGTTGGCGCTCTGCGTCGGGAGGTTTCCGCCGCCCAGGACGGGCAGTGCGGCGATCCGGTCGACGGCCCCCACAAGGGCCTCCGGCGGCAGCAGGCCCGGCGCGCGGCTGCGCGCGAAGTCCGCGAAGGTCTCCGCCGTCGTGTACTTCGGCTTGAATCCGAGCGTCTCTCGCATCTGGTCCGTCGCCACCACCCGGCCGTGCGTGAGCAGCCGGATCTGCTCCGGCGAGAAGTCCGACATACCCAGCGTACGCACCAGGGAGCCCGCCCATGTCACCGCGGGAAGCAGCAGCGGCACGGTGGGGCGGCCCAGGCGCCGGGAGCACTGCGAGAGCAGCAGCACACCGTCGCCGGCGATGTTGAAGGTGCCGCTGTTGAGCGTGCCCCGCGCCGGCTCGTGCGAGGCGATGCGCAGCACCTCGATCACGTCGTCCTCATGGACGAACTGCAGCCGTGGGTCGTACCCGAAGACGGTCGGCAGCACGGGCAGCGAGAAGTACGAGGCCAGGGGGGTGTCGGCGGTCGGCCCGAGGATGTTGGCGAACCGCAGCACACACACCGCGACGTCCGGCCGCCGCCGGGCGAACCCGCGCACATAGCCCTCGACCTCGACCGCGTCCTTGGCGAAGCCGCCGCTGGGCAGCGACTTGGGCGGCGTGGTCTCCGTGAAGACGGCCGGGTCACGAGGCGCCGACCCGTAGACGTTCGTGCTGGACTTGACCACCAGCCGCTTGACGTTGGGGGACTTCTGGCAGGCGCCGAGCAGCTGCATCGTCCCGATGACGTTGGTCTCCTTGACCGTGGTCCGGCTACCGCTGCCGAGCGCGGTCCCGGTCACGTCCATGTGCACGACGGTGTCCGCACCGCTCTCGGCCAGCACCCGCGCGATGGTGGGCTGCCGGATGTCGGCCTGGATGAAGTCGGCGCCGCCCAGATGATGCTCGGGCGGGACCGCGTCCACGGCGACCACCCGGTCCACCTGCGGGTCACGCTGGATCCGTCGTACGAACCGGCCCCCCAGTTGACGGGCCACTCCGGTCACGAGCACGACCTTGCCCAAGATCAGCGCCTTCCTTCCAGCACTCGTACCCTGCCCAGTTCCCCGAGTTCCCCGTGTGCGGCCAACTTAGCGGGTCGATGTTGCGCTGTGATGACCGCCCAATGCATGAAGTGACGGGAATTCCTTGCGTACGACCAGACGGACCAGGCATGCGTACAGGTCTACGTACGAAGTTCGGCTCATCGCACATCCCCTCCACGATCTCACCCACCGGCCCCAAAAGCGTGTGGCCCCCCACCGGATCCGGTGGGGGGCCACAAACACGCCACGCCGCTTTCGCGGCGCGCCGCTTACTTCTTGTTGCGACGCTGAACGCGCGTGCGCTTGAGCAGCTTGCGGTGCTTCTTCTTAGCCATCCGCTTGCGCCGCTTCTTGATAACAGAGCCCACGACTACCCTCGCTCACTTCTCATCACTCGGCGTTGGGCGCCATGGGCCCATACGACCTACGAGGGGCTAGCCTACCCGCCCGAGCGCTGAGGTCGTAATCGAGGGGACGAGGGGGGATCCCGCAAAGCCCTGAGGATCCCCCCTCACCCGTCGCTGTCAGGCGGTTTCCACCCCCACATAACTCTCGCGGAGGTACTCGTGAACCGCTTGCTCGGGGACGCGGAAGGACCGCCCCACCCGGATCGCGGGCAGATGACCACTGTGCACCAGCCGGTACACGGTCATCTTCGACACTCGCATCACCGAGGCGACTTCCGCCACGGTAAGGAACTGAACCTCGTTCAGAGGCCTCTCGCCAGCTGCAGCCATGACACACCTGAACCTTCCGCACTCGACGGCCACCGGCTTCCCCTTCCGGTGACTCTTCGTCGTTGCGTGCTCACTCCCCAGGGTAGGGGCGTGTGATGCGAGTGGGGAAGAGGTGCACCCATCGGCGGCCTACTGTGACAGACACGCTCGATTGAGTACGTAGCGGGTAAGCGGCCGGTAGTAATCAGACCGCACAGCGTCATCAAGTGGAACGACGACGGACACGGCCCCCTCAGCCTCCCCCACGAAGAGCGCGGGGTCATCGGTATCGGCCAGCCCAATCGCCTCAAACCCCAGCTGACCTGCCCCGCAGACCCACCCGTGATCCCCGATCACCAGCTCCGGCAACGGCCCGCCGGCCTCCGCCGCGGCAGCCAGCGCGGTACGAACCGGGAGCGGTGAGTGCGTGTGTGCGCCGGGCTCACAACCGGGGCGAGAGAGGCCCGGTTCCCGCACCAACGCGACTCCTCGTACGTAGGCAAGGTTGTACGTGCGTAGGCCGAACCGGGTCGTTATGTCGACACAGCGACCATGCGCCGGGGTGAGAACGGCACATCCCGCCGCCGACAACGCGTCCGCCAAGGCGGCGTAGAACCCGAGCAGTCGATGCGGATGCCCGGTACCGAGCAGCACGGGCGCGGTGCGCTGGGCGGCAGCCGCGACCCGATCAGCGAAGGCGTCCAGAGCGGTCAAAGTCAGCTCCGGATCGATCACATCCAGTCCAGATACGCATCCCGGATCGGCCGAAACCCCGCACCTGTCCGCCATCAACGCAATCAAATCCCGCTGCCGCCAATTCCGCGCAGGATCAAGCCCAATAACCACACGCGGATCACGAGCCGCAAACAGCCGATAACTCCTCAGACTCACCTCCCGAGAAGTAGCCACGACCCCGGCCAGCCGAGCATCCAGAAGATGGGCACGAAGCGCTCCGCGACTCACCACGAGAGCGATGGTGACGGACGGGGCGGCACGGAGTCGGAGGAACGGGGAAACACCGCACAGTTGGGCTAGCGGGGAGCGGAGCGGCGATCGCCTGGACGGCACGCGGCGTACCGCGCCTAGTCGTCGGTACGCGGAAGCCCACCCCCAAGGGTGCCTGGTGCCGTGATCGAGGCGGTGGGCGCCGGGGGAACCTGCGTCACCTCCCGCTCACCCTCCGGCGCGCCGACCAGCAGGTAGAACGCCGCCAGTACGCCACATCCGACGAGGATGGCCGATCCGATTCGTTCGTTGCGGTAGGCCGCGAATACTGCGACGCTGACCAGAGATAACGCCACAATGGCAGTGAGGGGCATACGTGTCCTTCCATCAACGCCCGGCCGTCGTGTTCCGCCAAGTCCCCGACGGCCGGGCGTACCTGTGCTGCCGGCCCACGCTGTGGCCGGCGTCTCTGCAACGGATTTGATCTCCCGCTCCAGGCTGAGTCCGCGCCTGGCAGTTGCTGCGTGCGAGCGAGTTTCCGCAGGTCATCGACGCTACGTGCTCAGTCCCCAATGTAGGGGCGGCTGATGCGAGTGAGGAAGAGAGCACCCATCGGCGGCCTACTGTGACAGACACGCTCGATTGAGTACGCAGCGGATGGGCGGCTGGTAGCAATCAGACCGCACAGCGTCATCAAGGGGAACGGCAACGGGCACGCCCCCTCGACCTCGCTCACAAGGAACGCGCGGTCTTTCGTTCAGGCACGACCATCGGCCACAAACTCCAGCTGACCTGCCCCGAAGACCTACTCGTGATCCCCGATCACAGCTCGGGCAACGGCCCATACGGCCTCTGCCGCGCCGGCCAGAGCGGCACGAACCGGGAGCGGTGAATGCGCGTGTGCGCCGGTCGGATGCACGGTGCCCGGAACGCCGGCTTCCCTCACCAACGCGACTCCTCGTACGTAGGCAAGGCTGTACGGGCGTAGGCCGAACCGGGTCGTTATGTCGACACTGCGACCATGGGCGGGGGTGAAGACGGTGCACCCCACCGCCGACAACAAGTCCGCCAAGGCACCGTAGAAGCCGCGCAGTCAGCCGCTCCGAGCAGTGGAACGGGTACGGGCAGCGAGGCCGCCCAACCCCACTCCCACCTACGGCAACAGCCCCCGCAACGGAAACACCGCCCGCCGAGTGGCCAACACCGCCTGATCCAGCCGATCCGCAGGGTCGTACCCCGCCTCCCAGTCCCCCCAGGAAATAGGCCACCGCCCATCCGTCATCCGCGCCGGCCCCAACTGCCGAGTCCGCGCAAAGACTTCCTGCCGCCACCCCTCCGGGATCATCGCCTCGGGCTCAATCGCCCGCCCCGCAGCAATCCCCACCAGATGAGTCCACGACCGCGGCACAACCTCCACCACGGCATATCCGCCCCCACCCAGCGCAACCCACTTCCCCTCGGCGTACTCGTGCGCCAGCTCATGACAGGCCACCTGGACAGCCCGCTGCGCATCCAGCGAAACGGCAAGATGCGCAAGCGGATCCTCGAAGTGCGTGTCAGCCCCGTGCTGAGTCACCAGCACCTGCGGCCGAAAGTCACCGATCAACTCCGGCACGACAGCATGGAAGGCCCGCAACCACCCCGCGTCCCCGGTCCCGGCCGGCAGCGCCACATTCACGGCCGACCCCTCAGCCGCCTCCGCACCCGTCTCCTCCGGCCACCCGGTCTGCGGAAACAACGTACGAGGATGCTCGTGCAACGAAATCGTCAGCACGCGCGGATCGTCCCAGAACGCCGCCTGCACCCCATCGCCGTGATGCACGTCGACATCGATGTACGCGACCCGCTCGGCACCCAACTCCAACAGTCGGGCAATGGCCAGCGAGGCGTCGTTGTAGATACAGAAACCCGACGCGCCCCCCGGCATCGCGTGGTGCAGCCCACCCGCGAAGTTCACCGCATGCAGCGCCTCACCCCGCCACACGGCCTCGGCCGCCCCCACCGACTGCCCGGCGATCAGCGCCGACACCTCATGCATCCCGGCGAACGCGGGGTCATCCAGCGTCCCGAGCCCGTACGCCTGATCCGCCGCCGCCGGATTCGCCGAGGCCGCCTTCACGGCCTCGATGTAGTCCTCCCGATGCACCAGCCGCAGGGTCGACTCCCCGGCCGGTTGCGCCGAGACGACGTCCACGTCCTTGTCCAGCCCGAAGGCATCGACGAGTCTCCGGGTCAGCGCGAGCCGGACCGGGTCCATCGGATGGTCCCGGCCGAAGTCATAGCCCGTTACTGCCTCGTCCCACATCAGCTGTGCTCGGCCGCTCATGCCCGCCACCGTATCGGTCCGGTTGAGCGGCGAACGAACGGGCGTACACAAGCGTCACCAGCACCAACACCATCGGCACAAGCATCGCCCCGCGATAGTTCCAGGCATCGCCCAGTGCACCCACCAAAGGCGAACCGATCAGAAACCCCACGTAATTGAACACATTGAGCCGTGCAATGGCCGTATCAGAAGCCCCCGGGAACAACCGCCCGGCCGCCGCGAAGGTCTGCGGCACCAGCACACACAACCCCAGCCCGAGCAGCGTGAACCCCAGCATCCCCACCCACGCCCCCGGCGCCCCGGCCACCACCGCGAACCCGACGGCCGCCACGACGGCCCCCATCCGCACGACCGCGACAGCCCCGAACCGCCGCACCCCGAAGTCCCCGATGGCCCGCCCCAGCAGCGTGGTGACCATATAGACGTTGTACGGCACGGTCGCCATCTGCTCCGAGCTCCCCAGCACGTCCTGGAGATACTTCGCGCTCCAGTTGGAAACGGTCGAATCGCCGATGTACGCGAAGGTCATCACCAGACACAGCGGCAGCAGCATCTTGAACACAACGGGCCCGCCCTCACCCGCTTCCTCCACCACGGCCCCGCCCCCGCCGCTCCCACCGTCGACGTACCACCGACTCCCCACCAACGCGGCGGGCAGCAGCACCACGACAACCGGCAGATACGACACGACCAGCGCCAGATCCCAGTGCGCCCCCACCCACGCCAAGGAGGCCCCAACGATCCCGCCCAGGCTGTACACGGCATGGAAGCTGAGCATGATGCTGCGTCCGTACGACCGCTGCAGGCTCACCCCGAGCATGTTCATCGAGGCATCGAGCGCGCCCACGGCCAGCCCGAACGCGGCCAGTGCGAGCCCCAGCTCGACCATCCGCTCCCCCGCTCCGACACCGAACAGCGCCAGGAGCACGACGGGCTGGGACCACCGCAACACCCGGCTCGGCGGTATTCGTTTCACCAGCCGCTCGGTCGTCACACTCCCGACTCCGGCCAGGATCGGTACGGCGGCGAGGAAGGCCGGCAGCAGCGCATCGGAGACCCCGTACCGGTCCTGGATGGCCGGAATCCGGGTCACGAGCAGGGCAAAGGCAACTCCCTGGGCGAAGAAGCCGAACGCCAACGAGGCCCTACCGCGCCGCAGCACATCAGTCATGGCGGCGAGCGTAGGGCCCCGGGGTACTGGTGGGTAGATCCAGCCAAAGATGAATTTCCCTCAAGTTAGCTAGGCGTCGCGCAAGTCGGGCAACCCCAGCAGGTCGACCAACTCCCCCATGTCGGCGAAGAGTCGACTGGCCCCGGCCAGCTTCGCGGCGGGCGTCATCGCGGTGAACCCGTACACGTCCATCCCCGCTGCCACGGCAGCCTCCACCCCCAGCGGACTGTCCTCGACAACGACACACCGCTCCGGCGCGACTCCCATACGCTCGGCCGCGTACAGAAACAGATCCGGCGCCAGCTTCCCCCGCCCCACATCCTGCGAGCTGAAGATCCGCCTCTCATCGAAGAACCGTTCAAGCCCCGTCGTCCGATGCCCCACCCGGATCCGCTCATGACTCCCGGACGACGCCACGCAGTACCGCACCTCGTCCTGACCGAGCTTCTCGAGTACGTCGTCCGCACCGGTCACCGCCTTCAACTCCCGCTCGAAGGCGGCGAACACACGCGCATGGAAGACGTCATCAAAGTCCCCGGGAAGCCGCCGCCCTGTCCGCTCCAGCACCAACTCATGAATCCGATGCATGGCGGAGCCCATGTAGTCCCGAATGGATTCCTCGTACGAGGTCGGATGCCCCAGCTCGGTGAGGTACGCGGCGAGCATCCGGTTGGAAATGGGCTCGCTGTCGACGAGTACACCGTCGTTGTCGAAGATGACGAGGTCATAGCGCATACATTGACCCTAAACGCAGAAAGGCCCACACCATAAGGTGTGGGCCTTTCTCACAATTTGTTCGGCGGCGTCCTACTCTCCCACAGGGTCCCCCCTGCAGTACCA
>NZ_JBSGVW010000074.1:0-12619 GCF_053608645.1 Streptomyces sp. NPDC055013 | reverse complement strand
CTTTGTACTCACCCTCTCGGGCTTTCCTCCGGGCGCTTCCCTTCGGTCTTGCGTTTCCGACTCTATCAGACCTTTTCTCGATCCGATTTCCTCGGTGCTTTCCAGGTTTCCGCTCTCGCGTTTCCCTTTCCGGCGTTTCCGACTCTATCAGATCCTTTCGGGCCTGACCCCCAGTCAGCGGGGCTTATCTTCCCGGCTGTTGGGCCGTTCCGACGAGTGAGACTTTAGCGGATTCCTCGCTCCCGAGCTAATCGGGGGCTGCGTTCTCTCGAACGCGGATTCCTCATTCCGTAAATACGCATGCCAATGAAACGACGGCAGACAGATCGACTGTCGTCGAATAGTTGTTGGTACTTGCGGAGTGGCTGTCCGGGGACCGACCGGAGTCGGCGCTCACGTCGGACAACTCGGAGAACACTACGGATCGGCCGTGGGCGTGTCAACTTCGCTCCTGACGGCACTCTCGGGGCGTAGTCTGGAGCGCATGACGACGCGTACGTGCACCCAGCTGTGGTGGGCCGCCTGACGGCGGCCGTAGTTACGTATGCACTCAACGGCCGCCGCTTCGGCGGCCGTTCTCGTTTCTCCCTCCGGAGCTCCAGAGGGTCGGCCGCCGGGACGGCGGTCTCGACCAGGAGGTGGAGAAGAGATGACGCGGGTCTTCAGTGGGGTCAAGCCGACCGGGCATCTGACGCTGGGGAACTACCTGGGGGCCATGCGGCGGTGGGCTGCCGTCGATCAGCACCAGGCTGACGCGCTGTTCTGCATCGTCGATCTGCACGCGCTGACCGTGGACCACGATCCGGCGCGGGTGCGCAGGCTGAGTCGGCAGGCGGCCACGCTGTTGCTGGCGGCGGGGCTGGATCCGCAGTTGTGCACCGTCTTCGTACAGAGTCATGTGGACGAGCACGCGCGGCTGTCCTATGTGCTGGAGTGCGTGGCCACGGACGGCGAGATGCGGCGGATGATCCAGTACAAGGAGAAGGCCGCGCGGGAGCAGGCGCGGGGTGGGAGCGTGCGGCTGTCGCTGCTCACGTATCCCGTGCTGATGGCGGCGGACATCCTGGCGTACGGGACCGATCAGGTGCCGGTCGGGGACGACCAGACGCAGCATGTGGAGCTCGCGCGGGATCTCGCGGTGCGGTTCAACCAGCGGTACGGGCATACGTTCGTCGTGCCTCGGGCCACGCCTCCGCAGGTCGCGGCTCGGGTGATGAACCTGCAGGATCCGACGTCGAAGATGGGCAAGAGCGACGACTCCGGGCCAGGGATCGTCTATCTGCTCGATGAGCCCGATGTGGTGCGGAAGAAGGTCATGCGGGCCGTGACCGACAGCGGGCGGGAGGTCGTGTACGACCGGGCCGCTCAACCGGGGGTGGCGAATCTGCTGGAGATCCTCGCTGCCTGCACGGGTGGGAACCCATCGGAGCTGAGCGGTGTATATGAATCGTATGGAGCTTTGAAGTCAGCGACCGCGGAGGCTGTGGTCGAGGTCCTCAGGCCCGTGCGGGACAGGCACAGGGAGCTGTGCGCGGATCCTGGCTATGTGGAGGGGGTGCTGCGGGATGGTGCGGAGCGGGCTCGGGCGATGGCCCGGCCGGTCGTGGATGCCGCGTATCGCGCGATCGGGTTGCTGCCGGCGGCTGCAGCCACGGCTGCGACAGCGGCTGCCGATATCGAGGTGACCGCTTAGGGGTGCGCGCTGGGCCGCCCCACCCTTGGACGGGGCGGCCGGCGCGTCAGGCGTTGTTCCCGGAGGCCAGCTCGCGGCTGCGGTCGCGGGCGGCTTCGAGGGCGGCGATGAGGGCGGCTCGCACGCCGTGGCTCTCGAGTTCGCGGATGGCGTTGATGGTGGTGCCGGCGGGGGACGTCACGTTCTCGCGGAGCTTGACGGGGTGTTCGCCGCTGTCGCGGAGCATCGTCGCGGCGCCGATCGCGGACTGGACGATCAGGTCGTGCGCCTTGTCGCGAGGCAGGCCGAGAAGGATGCCGGCGTCGGTCATGGCTTCGACCAGGTAGAAGAAGTACGCCGGGCCGGAGCCGGAGAGGGCGGTGCAGGCGTCCTGCTGCGACTCGGGGACACGCAGCGTCTTGCCCACGGAGCCGAAGATCTCCTCGGCGTGGGCGAGGTCGGCTTCGCTGGCGTGGCTGCCGGCGGAGATGACGGACATCGCCTCGTCGACGAGGGCGGGGGTGTTCGTCATGACCCGGACGACCGGGGTGCCGGCGGCGAGGCGGGACTCGAAGAAGGAGGTGGGGATACCTGCGGCTCCGCTGATGACCAGGCGGTCGGCGGGCACGTGTGGGGCGAGTTCGTCGAGGAGGGTGCCCATGTCCTGCGGCTTGACCGTGAGGATCAGGGTGTCGGCGGTCTTGGCGGCTTCCGCGTTGGTGACCGGGGTGACTCCGTGGCGGGCACGGAGTTCTTCGGCTCGTTCCGCGCGGCGGGCCGTCACCAGGAGGTCGGCCGGTGCCCAACCGCCGCGGATCATTCCGCTGAGCAGGGCTTCGCCGATCTTGCCGGTGCCGAGGACTGCGACTTTCTGGGTCATTGGCTGCGGTGCCCTCCGGAGGTTGCGTTGTCCGGGTTCATCCTCCCACCAGGGCCACCTTTTCGAGGTGGCGAGTCCAGTGGGCGGACGGGGCTGGGGGACGGGCCGGACACCGGGCCCGGCCCTGGGCGGTCATCCCGTCCTGCGCCGCAGGGTTGCCGCGCCCAGGCCCAGGACCAGCAGGGCACAGCCCGCCACGATCAGGGCGTCGCGTACGAAGGTGGCGGTCATGTCGGTGTGCTTGAGAACCTCGTTCATGCCGTCGACCGCGTAGGACATGGGGAGGACGTTGGAGATGGCCTCGAGGGCAGGGTGCATGTTGTCGCGCGGGGTGAAGAGGCCGCAAAGGAGGAGTTGGGGGAAGATCACGGCCGGCATGAACTGGACGGCCTGGAATTCGGAGGCCGCGAAGGCCGAGACGAAGAGACCGAGCGCGGTGCCGAGCAGTGCGTCGAGCAGCGCCACGAGGAGGAGCAGCCAGGGGCTGCCGGTGACGTCAAGGCCTAGGAACCAGAGCGCGAGTCCGGTCGCCAGGGCGGACTGGATGATCGCGAGGGTTCCGAAGGCGAGGGCGTAGCCGGCGATCAGGTCGCCCTTGCCGAGAGGCATGGCGAGGAGGCGTTCGAGGGTCCCCGAGGTGCGTTCGCGCAGGGTGGCGATGGAGGTGACCAGGAACATCGTGATCAGCGGGAAGATCCCGAGGAGGGAGGCGCCGATGTTGTCGAAGGTGCGCGGGCTGCCGTCGAAGACGTAGCGCAGCAGGAACAGCATCACGCAGGGGATGAGGACCAGCAGCGCGATGGTGCGCGGGTCGTGGCGGAGCTGACGCAGGACGCGGGCGGCGGTGGCTGTGGTGCGGGCAAGGCTGAGTGCTCCGGTGGGGGCCGGCCGGAGCGTGGTGGTGGTGCTCGTCGTCGTGGTCATCGCGTGGTCTCCTTCGCGCGGGCGGCCGCGGTCGCCTCGTCGACCAGGTGCAGGAAGGCCGCCTCGACCGTCTCGGAGTGCGTACGGGTGCGGAGGGCGTCCGGGGTGTCGTCGGCGAGGATCTGGCCCTCGCGCATCAGAAGGAGGCGGTGGCAGCGCTCGGCCTCGTCCATGACGTGGGAGGAGATGAGGAGGGTGGCGTTGCGGGAGGCCGCGATGTCATGGAAGAGGCTCCAGAGGTCGCGGCGCAGGACCGGGTCCAGGCCGACCGTCGGTTCGTCCAGGACGAGGAGTTCGGGGGTGCCGAGGAGGGCGACCGCCAGGGAGACGCGGCTGCGCTGGCCGCCGGAGAGGTTGCCGGCCAGGGAGTCGGCGTGGCTGGTGAGGTCGACGTCGGCGATGGCACGGGTGACGTTCTCATGGCGCCGGTCGGCTGCCGCGTGGCCGGGGTCGAGGATCGCGGCGAAGTAGGCGAGGTTCTGGCGGATCGTCAGGTCGTCGTAGACGGAGGGAGCTTGGGTGACGTAGCCGATACGCGTGCGCAGGGTGGGGTGGCACGCGGGGCTGCCGAGCACGTCGAGGGTGCCGGTGACCTTGGCCTGGGTGCCGACGATCGCCCTCATGAGCGTGGTCTTTCCGCAGCCGGATGGGCCGAGCAGGCCGGTGATCTGGCCACGCGGGACGGTGAAGTCGAGGTCGCGGAGGACCTGGCGGGTGCCGCGTACGACGCTCAGGGCCTCGGCTCGGATGGCGGGGGTGTCGGGTGGTGGGTCGGAGCGGGCGGCCGAATAATTCATCATGCGATGAATAATCCTCCGGCGGGACTGCGGCGTCAAGCGCCGGGAGGATCGGCGGTCGGGTGCGAGGGGGCATGGGAGGGAGCGGCGCATAAGTAGCCCGCCCACGCCGGATCGGGGGCGGGGCGGGCGGTAGGGAGGGGCAGTGGCCGGCGGTCGTTGGTCGCTGGTCGGTCGGCGCGGGGTCAGGAGGTGGTGGCGATGAGGAGGTCGACGTCGTAGGTCTCTTCGATGATTCCGTCCGGGAAGGTGTCGAGGAGGAGGCGCTTTTCCTCGGTGAGGAAGGCGGTGCTCGCCTCCGTGCCGTGGACCAGGAAGAGCGAGTGGCTGCCGAGGTTCGCGAAGTGTGTGTCGACGGGGACGCGACGGCTCCAGCGGACCTTGTGGCCGGTGAAGTTGAGGAGGCCGGTGGGGTCGGAGAGGGCGGCTCGGGCGCCGCTGCCGTTCTGCTCGAC
Organism: Streptomyces sp. NPDC055013; assembly: GCF_053608645.1. NCBI lineage: Bacteria > Bacillati > Actinomycetota > Actinomycetes > Kitasatosporales > Streptomycetaceae > Streptomyces > Streptomyces sp. NPDC055013. The sequence goes on along the minus strand of NZ_JBSGVW010000074.1, from coordinate 7,891 downwards.
GGCGGGGTGGGTGCCGAAACCGCGCTCGATACGGACTGCCTGTGCGGCATGCCAAGGGATGTCGAGCGGGGTGGTGTTCCACCACAGGGCGAGTGCGCCGCCGGGGCGCAGTACGCGCAGGGCCTCCGGCACGGAGTGGGTGGGGTCGGTCCAGTGCCAGGCCTGGGCGTAGGTGAGGAAGTCGGCGGAGGCTGCGGCGAGGGGGAGGGCGTTGCCGTTGCCGCGGACGATCGGTATGTCGGGGTGGGTGCGGCGGAACTGGGCCGCCATGCCGTCGCCGGGCTCGACGGCGAGTACGGCGGCACCGCGCTGTTGGAGGAGCTCGGTGGCGATGCCGGTGCCCGCGCCCACATCCACGACGCGCGCGCCGGTGAGGGAGCGGCCGGCGAGCTCTTCGATCGCGTCGAAGAGGGCGGGTGGGTAGGTGGGGCGGTTCGCGGCGTACTGGGCTGCGGCCGCGTTGAAGGAACGGGCTCGGTCAGCGTGGGAAGGGGCCGTCATATCGCCATGGTGGCCTTGGTCGGTGCGGTAGGCACGGACTTTGACGAGAGGAGGTGGGCTGCGCACCCCGCGCGGCGACACATGGGAAGTGGTGGGAGGTGCGGGGCCCCATGACTACCCGCGGCGGCGCTTCTTCGCCGGGTTGCCTGTGCGGCGGGTGGTGCGGTTCTCGTGTTGTAGGCGGGCCGCCTCGTATTCCTCGCGGTGGAGTTTCTCGCCGGGGGCCTCGGTGAGGGAGCGGAAGAAGTAGGCGAGGAGGGAGCCGACGAAGCCGATGGTCAGGAGGCCGCGGAGGGAAGCCTGGCGGTCGGGGTCGGGGCGCTTGGTGAAGCCGTCCCAGGTGTGGCGGAAGGCGAGGGCGCTGCAGACCGCGAACATCACGACCATCAGCAGGGTGACGAAGCTGCCGATGTCGGCGATCTGGAGCCCCTGGTAGGCGAAGCGCAGCACCAGGCAGGAGGCGACCGCGGTGGCGAGGGAGCCGGCGGACACCGCGATGCGGCGGGCGGTGTAGCCGTTGTCGTGGTCGACCCAGGTCGTGCCGAAGAAACGCAGAGGCTCGGGGCGGGGGCCCGTGGAGCCCGCGGTGGTGTCCGGGGTGCCGTTCGTCTCGCTCACGCGTCGATTATGGCTCCGGCCCGGCCGCGGGCTCCGTACGGGTTCCCGGATACCGGGAACTGTTGTGGTCAGGACGAGCAGCGGGGGCGGACGTAGCCGTCGCTGCCTGTTCTGACGTAGGCGTCCGAGACGTACTCGCCGCTGGCGATGCTGTCCCAGATGTTCGTCGTGCCGTACGGGCCCGTCACGCGCGTGCCCGGGGTCTGGCAGTAGATCGCGACCCGGATTCCTTCGGACAGGACCTTGATGATCGGGTAGCTGGTGCCGGGGCCGCTGCGGACGTTGAGACGGACGCCCGGCGCGACCGGGTAGTAGGGCACGGCCGCGGCCGCCATCGTGACGGCCGCATCCGCGGCCTTTTCCTCGCCGCCGTCCAGCAATTCGACACGGTCAACAGACATGAGACTTCCCCCCGTTGATCCCCATGACCCTCATGGGGTCCCGTTGATTCCCCTAAATCACGCCATGAAACAGAAGTTCACGACTCGAACGCGGAGACTAGCAAGCCGCCTCTGTCTCGTACGAGTCATCGACTAGGCTCCGTGCGTCGCGCGCGCGGACGAACAGCACGGGGGTGGTCCCATGGCGCCACAGCAGAACGCCGGAGCGGGCGCGGAAGCGGAACTTCCCGAGTACGCCGGTCACTACCGTCTGGAGTCCCACCTGGGGGCCGGCGGCATGGGCGTCGTGCATCTCGCGCGGAGCACGTCGGGCATGCAGCTCGCCGTAAAGGTCGTGCATGCCGAGTTCGCGAAGGACCCCGAGTTCAGGGGGCGTTTCCGGCAGGAGGTGGGGGCGGCTCGCAGGGTGAGCGGGGCCTTCACCGCGCCGGTGGTGGACGCCGATCCGGAGGCCGAACGGCCCTGGATGGCCACGTTGTTCATCCCCGGGCCGACCCTCTCCGACCAGGTGAAGCGGAACGGGCCGATGGAGCCGGCGCAGTTGCGGCAGCTGATGGCCGGGCTGGCGGAGGCGCTGCGCGACATCCACCGGGTCGGGGTGGTGCACCGGGACCTGAAGCCGAGCAATGTGCTGCTCGCCGAGGACGGGCCGAAGGTCATCGACTTCGGCATCTCTCGGCCAAAGGACAGCGAGCTGCGGACCGAGACCGGCAAGCTGATCGGCACGCCGCCGTTCATGGCGCCGGAGCAGTTCCGGCGGCCGCGGGAGGTCGGGCCGGCCGCCGACATCTTCGCGCTGGGGTCCGTGATGGTGCATGCGGCGACGGGACGGGGGCCGTTCGACTCCGACAGTCCGTACGTCGTCGCCTACCAGGTCGTCCATGACGAGCCGGACCTGACCGGCGTACCGGAGAATCTCGCGCCGCTCATCGGGCGGTGTCTCGCCAAGGAGCCCGAGGACCGTCCCACGCCGGACGAGTTGATGCGGGAGCTGCGCGCGGTGGCGGCCTCGTACGACACGCAGGCGTTCATACCGGCGCAGCGCACGGGGGATTCGCCCAAGCCGGAGCGGGGTTCCGCGGAGCCCGAGCCGCAGCCGGAGCCGGGGCGGGCGGCGACGAGAAGGCGCCTGCTCAAGCGGGCAGCGCTTGTGGCAGCGGCCCTGACCCTTGTCGTCGGCGGCGGAGTCGCCGCTGTGCAGCTGATGGACGACGTCCCTGCGGAGCGCCCGAGCAGGAGCGGGAGCGGCAGCGATGGAGCCGCCTCCGCGGCGGCGCGGTTCGAGGCCTGGGCCGTCAAGCCTGCCGGGCAGGGAAAGGGCCTGCCCAGATGCACGTACGAAAGACCCGGACTGCTGTGTACGCAACCGGGGCTGATCAGCTCACTCGATCCCACCGACGGCAGCGTGCTGTGGCGGCACGACCTGGCCGAGGGCGATTCGCCCGGCGGTCCGCCGACGCTGTCCGGTGGGCTGGCGCATGTGCTGACGCACGCCGGCAGGCGTCTGGAGGCGCTCGATCCCGCGACGGGCAAGTCACGGTGGCACCTGGACGTCTCCGCGTACCGGGGATTCCGGTTCGCGGACGGCATGCTGCTGCTCAGCGGTGCCGACGGGCAGATGACCGGTGTCGACAGCGCGTCGGGCGAGACGAAGTGGTCGCGGGGGATCCCGGGTCTGAGCGAGGCGTACGTCGTGTCGTTCCCGAAGAGCCCGTGGGTTCTCGTGTCGAGTACGTCCGCCGACGGGGACCGGACGCGCGTCATGGCGGTCGATCCGAGTACGGGGGATGTGCGCTGGGACGTACGGCTCGACGGCGATCTGACTCCCGTCGGGGTCACCGGCGGCGAGGTGTTCTTCCTTGCGGGCGGCGGTGACTACGGCGAGGCGAAGGCCGTGGTCCGCTACAGCCCGGAGTCCGGGGCCGAGCGGCGCGTGGACTTGCCCGTTCCGGTCGTACAGGCGCAGGCCGGCGTGCACGGAGGGGTGGTCTATCTGCTGGGCACCGGTGGGTCGCTGGTGGCGGTCGACACGCGTGCGGGCAAGCAGGTGTGGTCGCTGGAGACAACCGTGAGCCAGGGCTCGGCCCCCGTCTCGGACGGCCGGCGCGTGTACTTCAGCGCCGCCGACGGACGCCTGCTCGCCGTCGACGCCGCCGAGGGAAGGCTCCTCGGCCAGACGCCCCCACGCCTCAGCGCGAACTCCGCGGAGGCCACAGCCGCCTTGCCCGCACCTGGCCTCGGCGACGGCGGCATCTACGCCACCGCCCCCGACGGCACCGTCTTCGCCGTGGACGCACGCACCCCGTCCGCCTGGTGACGGCGGAGGGGCCGCCTCCCAAGAGACGGCCCCTCGCGGAAGCCTCGTCGTGCCTGCCGGCCCCCTCAGGGGCCCTCGGCGGGGCTCAGCCCAGCTTGCTCACGTCGCGCACCGCGCCCTTGTCCGCGCTGGTCGCCATCGCCGCGTACGCCCGCAGCGCCGCCGACACCTTGCGCTCGCGGTTCTTCGGAGCGTACGCCCCGTTCAACGCCTGCTCACGGCGGGCGAGTTCCGCATCGTCGACCAGCAACTCGATCGAGCGGTTCGGGATGTCGATGCGGATACGGTCGCCGTCCTCGACCAGGGCGATCGTGCCGCCGGACGCGGCCTCCGGGGAGGCGTGGCCGATGGACAGGCCGGAGGTGCCGCCGGAGAAGCGGCCGTCGGTGATCAGGGCGCAGGTCTTGCCGAGGCCGCGGCCCTTGAGGAAGGACGTCGGGTAGAGCATCTCCTGCATGCCGGGGCCGCCCTTGGGGCCCTCGTAGCGGATGACGACGACGTCGCCGTCCGTCACCTGTTTGTTGAGGATCTTCTCGACGGCCTCTTCCTGCGACTCGCAGACGACCGCCGGGCCCTCGAAGGTCCAGATCGACTCGTCCACACCCGCGGTCTTGACCACGCACCCGTCGACGGCGAGGTTGCCCTTCAGGACCGCCAGGCCGCCGTCCTTGGAGTACGCGTGCTCGGCGCTGCGGATGCAGCCGCCCTCGGCGTCCTCGTCGAGGGCCTCCCAGCGCTCGGACTGCGAGAAGGCCTCCGCCGACCGGACACAGCCCGGGGCCGCGTGCCACATCTCGACCGCCTTCGGCGAGGGCGAGCCACCGCGCACGTCCCAGGTCTTCAGCCAGTCCGACAGGGACGGGCTGTGGACGGCGTGCACGTCCTCGTTCAGCAGGCCGGCGCGGTGCAGCTCGCCGAGCAGGGCCGGGATACCGCCGGCGCGGTGCACGTCCTCCATGTAGTACGTGCGGTCCTTGGCGACGTTCGGCGCGACCTTCGCCAGGCAGGGAACCCGGCGGCTGACCTCGTTGATCTGCTCCAGCCCGAACGGAACGCCCGCCTCCTGGGCGGCGGCCAGCAGGTGCAGGATCGTGTTGGTCGAGCCGCCCATCGCGATGTCGAGGGCCATGGCGTTCTCGAAGGCCGCGAAGGTGGCGACGTTGCGCGGCAGGACCGTCTCGTCGTCCTGCTCGTAGTAGCGGCGGGTGACGTCCATGACCGTGCGGGCCGCGTCCTCGTACAGGGCCTTACGGGCCGTGTGCGTGGCGAGGACCGAGCCGTTGCCGGGCAGGGACAGGCCGATGGCCTCCGTCAGGCAGTTCATCGAGTTGGCCGTGAACATGCCGGAACAGGACCCGCAGGTCGGACAGGCGTTCTCCTCGATACGGAGGATGTCCTCGTCCGAGATCTTGTCGTTCACGGCGTCGGAGATCGCGTCGACCAGGTCGAGCGTACGGACCGTGCCGTCCACCAGCGTGGCGCGGCCGGACTCCATGGGGCCGCCGGAGACGAAGACCGTGGGGATGTTGAGCCGCAGGGCGGCGTTCAGCATGCCCGGGGTGATCTTGTCGCAGTTGGAGATGCAGATCAGGGCGTCGGCGCAGTGCGCCTCGACCATGTACTCCACGCTGTCCGCGATCAGGTCACGCGACGGCAGGGAGTAGAGCATCCCGCCGTGCCCCATCGCGATGCCGTCGTCGACGGCGATGGTGTTGAACTCGCGCGGGATGCCGCCGGCCTCCCTGATCGCCTCACTGACGATCCGGCCGACGGGCTGCAGGTGCGTGTGACCGGGCACGAACTCGGTGAAGGAGTTCGCCACCGCAATGATCGGCTTCCGGCCGATGTCCGCACCGGGTACACCGGAGGCGCGCATAAGGGCGCGGGCGCCCGCCATGTTGCGGCCGTGGGTGACTGTGCGGGACCTCAGCTCGGGCATCGTCGCTCGCTCCTTCAGGGACAGCAGAGACTGCGATCAGAGACTTCTGACTGCTAACGAGCGTACGCCGGTCATCCAGAGGGCGGGACGGGGTGTCCGAAATGCGGGACGCATGTCTCGCGGAACAGCCATCTGCCACGTCACCGCCCGGTGAGGTGCCCCTGCACGACGGGCGCCACGCGCGCGATGATCTCCTCCACGTCCACCGAGGCGATCGGCTCGATCTTGATCACGTACCGCATCATCGCGACGCCCACCAGCTGCGCGGCGGCGAGCTCGGCGCGCAGCTCGGCGTCCGGGGAGTCGATCTCGCCGGCGATGCGCCGCATCAGCTGGGCGGAGACGAGCCGCCGGAAGACGGCGGCAGCGGCCTCGTTGTTGACCGCCGACCGGACGATGGCGAGCAGCGGCTTCCGGGACACGGGGTTCTCCCAGAGCCCGAAGATGACGCGGGTCATGCGCTCCCCCACATCGTCGAGGGGTCCTTCGAGCACCACGTCCCGCACCTTGAGAGCGGGCGCGAAGGCGACCTCCACCGACGCCTCGAAGACCTGCTCCTTGGTGCCGAAGTAGTGGTGCACGAGCGCCGAGTCCACGCCGGCCGCCTTGGCGATGCCGCGCACGGACGTCTTCTCGTAGCCCCGCTCGGAGAACTCCTCACGGGCGGCGTTCAGGATGCGGTCGCGGGTGTCCGCGGATTCCGTACGAGGGGGTCGGCCACGGCGTCGGGAGCCCACCCCGCCCTGGCCCGAGGTGATGCCGGTCACGGCCGGGACACCTTCATCGCCGAGGCCAGATGCAGCCGCGTGAAGGCGAGGGCCTCGGCGAGGTCGGCCTCGCGTTCGGCGCTGGACATCGCGCGGCGGGTGTTGACCTCGATGACGACGTGACCGTCGAAGCCGGTCAGGGCGAGCCGCTCCAGCACCTCGGCGCAGGGCTGGGTGCCGCGACCCGGGACGAGGTGCTCGTCCTTCGCCGACCCTCTGCCGTCGGCGAGGTGGACGTGGCCGAGCCGGTCGCCCATGCGGTCGATCATCTGGAGCGCGTCGCTCCGGGCCGTCGCCGTATGGCTGAGATCGATCGTGAAGTGCCGGTAGTCGTCCTTCGTCACGTCCCAGTCGGGGGCGTACGCGAGCATCTCGCGGTCGCGGTAGCGCCAGGGGTACATGTTCTCGACGGCGAACCGCACATCCGTCTCGTTCGCCATCCGCCAGATTCCCTCGACGAAGTCGCGGGCGTACTGGCGCTGCCAGCGGAACGGGGGGTGTACGACGACGGTGCTCGCGCCCAGTTTCTCGGCGGCCGCCTGGGCTCGCTGGAGCTTGGTCCAGGGGTCGGTGGACCACACGCGCTGGGTGATCAGCAGACACGGGGCGTGGACGGCGAGGATCGGGATGCGGTGGTAGTCGCTCAGCCTCCGCAGTGCCTCCATGTCCTGGCTGACCGGGTCGGTCCACACCATGACCTCGACACCGTCGTACCCGAGGCGCGCGGCGATCTCGAAGGCCGTCGCCGTCGACTCCGGATACACCGAGGCCGTCGACAGGGCGACCTTCGCATCCGGGATGCGCACCACTGGTTCTGCCACGGGGACAGCGTACGGGGCGGTGCTGGGCGTCGGGGAACTGGTGGGGGTGGGGGGTCCGGGAGGGGGTGCAACCGGCCATGTGTGCGAACTGGGGGTATGCCGGGGGGCGGAGTCGGGGGGTGTGGCGGGGTTCACGCCGCGCGGCCGGTCTTCGCTCAGGGGCGGGCGTCGGCGTGCGCCGGGCCGGGTCCCGCGGGGTGCGGCCCGCATCGTTGCCTTCCTCGCCCCCGCCGCCCCTACCCGTCCCACCTCCAGGGGCTCCGCCCCTTCGACCCCGCCAGGGGGCTGCCGCCCCCAGACCCCCGCTTCGGCCTGAACGGCCTCGTCCTCAAACGCCGGACGGGCTGAAATGCCCGGACCGGAGCTGAGAAGTGCCGTCGCACGGTGCGTAGCAATCTGCGGGTGGGTGGGGGCTAAGGATGGCGCAGCCCGCCTCTTCAACCGCCGGACGGTCCGGATTGGCGCGACCGGCGCAGAAGAAGGCGCGTACCCCCACGGCGCCGCACCCGCGTACGGCGGCAAGGGGA
>NZ_JBSGVW010000073.1:0-12886 GCF_053608645.1 Streptomyces sp. NPDC055013 | reverse complement strand
GGCGTTGATTTTTGGCACGCTGTTGAGTTCTCAAGGAACGGACGCTTCCTTTGTACTCACCCTCTCGGGCTTTCCTCCGGGCGCTTCCCTTCGGTCTTGCGTTTCCGACTCTATCAGACCTTTTCTCGATCCGATTTCCTCGGCGCTTTCCAGGTTTCCGCTCTCGCGTTTCCCTTTCCGGCGTTTCCGACTCTATCAGATCCTTTCGGGCCTGACCCCCAGTCAGCGGGGCTTGTCTTCCCGGCTGTTGGGCCGTTCCGACGTCTCAAACCTTAGCGGATCCGCTCGGCGATTCCCAATCGGGCCGCCGAGTCCCAATTCGAATTGAATTCGGGCATGCCGAAATCGACCCGGGAGGGAGATCGTGCTGGTGGTTTGGTTTGCCGCTTTCGCGGCGGGAGGTGCTGCCGCAGAACCGTTACGGCTCGGTGGCAACCCGAAGAACTTTACGGATCGGCCAGGGGGCTGTCAAGCGCCCCTTGTCAAGATCTTTTGTTGCGCGGCCGGGCCACGCGTCAGTCGAGGTCGCTGAGGCGTCCGCCGGCGTCCGGCTGGGCGTGCTCCACCCTGCGGAGCAGGCGGGTGAGGACCTCGCCCAGGGTGGCGCGCTCCTCCGCCGAGAGGTCCTGGAGCAGGTCCTCCTCGAAGACCGACGCGAGCCGCATCGCCTCCAGCCACTTCTCCCTGCCTTCGGCGGTCAGCTCGACGATGACGCGGACGCGGTTGGACTCGTCCCGCTCCCGGGTGACCAGACCCTCGGCGACCATGCGGTCGATGCGGTGGGTCATGGCCGCCGGGGTGAGGCCGAGGCCCTTGGCGAGGTCGCTGGGGCCCATGCAATAGGGGGCGCCGGAGAGGACGAGGGCCTTGAGGACCTCCCACTCGGCGTTGCTGATGCCGAGGGCGGCGGTCTGGCGGCCGTAGGCGACGTTCATGCGGCGGTTCAGGCGGGAGAGCGCCGAGACGACCTTCTCGACCTGGGGGTCGAGGTCCTGGAACTCGCGCTGGTAGGCGGCGATCTGTTCTTCGAGTGTCGGTTCGCTGATGCCCGGGGTGTCGCCCATGGGCCGAGTATGGCACGGGCTCGCTTGGCGTTGAAGTCCTTCGATGTGTAGAGTTTAGCTTCGAAGTTTAGGTTCGAAGTCTTCGGATCTGCATCTGAGAGATACGAGAGAGGTGAACGTGACCAGGGCGATGGGCGCAGCGATGCGCCGGATCCACGTGGGCAACGCACTCAGCGCGTTCGGGCTCGGTTTCACCGTCCCCTACCTGTACGTCTATGTGGCGCAGGTGAGGGGGCTGGGTGCCATGACGGCGGGGCTCGTCCTCGCCGTCTTCGCCGTGGCCGCGCTGGTCGTGCTGCCGTTTGCCGGGCGGGCGATCGTCCGTCGGGGTCCGCTGCCGGTGTTGGTCGCCGCCCTGGTCACCGCGGCGCTCGGGGCACTGAGCCTGGGGCTCGCGGGTAGTGCCGTGTCCGTACTGCTGTCGGCGGCCGCGCTCGGTGCGGGGCAGGCCGTGATGCAGCCGGCGCTCGCGACGATGATCGTCGACTGCTCCACTGCGGAGACTCGGTCGCGGGCGTTCGCGATGCAGTTCTTCCTGCAGAACCTGGGGCTGGGGGTCGGCGGGCTCATCGGTGGTCACCTGGTCGACGCTTCGAGCGTCTCGTCCTTCACTCTGCTGTTCTCGATCGAGGCGGCGATGTTCCTGCTGCTCGTCGTGGTGATGGTGACGGTGCGGATGCCGCGGGCGCCGCGGATCGAGGGGACGCCGACGGCTGAGTCCGCCAAGGGGAGCTGGAAGCAGTTGCTCCAGAACCGGGCCATGGTGCAGCTGTCTGTGCTGGGCTTCGTGCTGTTCTTCGCCTGCTACGGACAGTTCGAGTCGGGGCTCAGTGCGTACGGGGTCGAGGCGGCCGGGGTTTCCACGTCGGCGCTCGGGACCGCGCTTGCGGCCAACACCGCGATGATCGTGGTGGCTCAGTTCGCCGTGCTGAAGTTCGTCGAGCGGCGGAGGCGGTCGCGGGTGATCGCGGCGGTCGGGCTCATCTGGGCCGTGGCGTGGCTTGCGGCGGGGTATGCCGGGCTCGGTCACGGTAGCCAGGAGATGGCTACGGCCGCCTTCATTTCCACGTATGCGTTGTTCGGGCTGGGTGAGGCGATGTTGTCGCCGACTGTTGCTCCCCTGGTGGCGGATCTGGCGCCGGAGGGGATGGCCGGGCAGTACAACTCGGCGTTTGCGCTGGTCAAGCAGCTTGCGCTGGCCGTGGGGCCGGCTGTGGGCGGGCCGATGGGCGCTTCGCTGCATGGGCCGTACGTGGTGACGTTTCTGTTGTTCTCGTTGGGGATCACGTATCTCGCCGTGCGGTTGGGGCGGGAGCTGAGTGCGGTGCAGGATCGGCCGTCGGTGGGGAAGAGCCGGGTGGTGGCGCAGGGGACTGCGTCGGCTGCGGGGCAGGCTCAGGCCCCCGCTTCGGCCTGAACGGCCTCGTCCTCAAACGCCGGACGGGCCGGAATGCTCAGGCCGTCTTCGGCAGTGCGAACTCGCACCACACCGCCTTCCCGCCGCCCGGTGTTCGGCGTGAGCCCCAGGCCGAGGCGATGGTTGCGACGATGGCGATGCCTCGGCCGGATTCGTCGGCCGGTTCCGCTCGGCGGCGTCTGGGGAGGTGGTCGTCGCCGTCCGTCACCTCGATGATCAGGCGGCGGTCGGTGCGGCGGAGCCGCAGGCGCATGGGCGGGGTGCCGTGTTGGAGGGAGTTGGCGACCAGTTCGCTGGCCGCCAGGACGCCCAGGTCGTGCAGCTCGGGCGGGAAGCGCCAGCTGGTCAGGACGCCGGAGGCGAAGGCACGCGCGCGGGGGGCCGCTTCGATGCCGCCGAGGAGTTCCAGGGCGGCGTTGCGGAAGAGGTCGCCGTCGGGGCCCGTGCGGGCCGGGTGCTGAAGGACCAGGACCGCCACGTCGTCGTCGTGGTCCGCTGTGACGCCTGCGCTGCGGACGAGGCGGTCGCAGATGACCTGGGGGGTGCCCGTCGCCCCGGCCAGGGCGCGTTCCAGGGAGGCGATTCCCTCGTCCAGGTCCTCGTCCCGGCGTTCCACCAGGCCATCGGTGTAGAGGACCGCGGTGGAGCCGGGGCTCAGGGGGATCGAGCCCGACGCATGCATCCAGCCGCCGGTGCCGAGGGGCGGGCCGGTGGGTTCGTCGGCTCGTTGGACTGCGCCCGTCTCGTCCCGGACCAGGATGGGGAGGTGGCCGGCCGACGCGTAGATCAGGCGGCCCTCGTTCGGGTCGTGGATGGCGTAGACGCAGGTGGCGATCTGGTTGGCGTCGATTTCTGTCGCCAGGCCGTCGAGGAGCTGGAGCACCTCGTGCGGGGGGAGGTCCAGGCGGGCGTAGGCCCTCACCGCCGTACGGAGTTGGCCCATGACTGCCGCCGCTCGTACTCCTCTGCCCATCACGTCGCCGATGACCAGGGCCGTGCGGCCGCCGCCGAGGGTGATCACGTCGTACCAGTCGCCGCCGACCGCGGCTTCCGTGCCGCCGGGGTGGTAGGTGGCGGCGATGCGCAGGTCGTCCGGTTCCTCCAGCTCCTGAGGGAGCAGGGAGCGCTGGAGGGTGACGGCCGTTTCGCGTTGGCGGCGTTCGCTGGCGCGGAGGCGTTCGGCGGCTTCCGCGTGGTCGGTGACGTCGGTGGCGAAGATGAGGACCCCGCCGTCGCCCTCGGTCACGGGTGTGCAGGTGAAGGTGTAGGAGCGGCCGTCGGGGGCCTTGCGGGACTTGAGGGTGCGCGGCTTGCCGCTGCGCAGGACCTGGTCGAGGAGCGGGAGCAGGCCCAGTTCGGCGAGCTCGGGGAGGGCCTCGCGGGCCGGTTCGCCCGGGGGGCGTACGCCGAAGGCCGTGACATAGGTGTCGTTGACGTACGCGAGGCGGTGGTCGGGGCCGTGGACGAGGGCGACCAGGGCCGGGACGCGGTCGAGGACCTCTCGGACCGGCAGCTCGTCCACGGCGGGGATCGGCTTGGCCTCGTCGGTGAGGTGTTCGGCGCGGGCCGCGGGGACGGCACCCGGGCTCTCTCCTCGGCGGTCCTGGGCAACCGCTGCCGCGGGTTCGGTCCGCGCTGCGGCGCGGCGCTGCGTTCCGGGGAGCCGGGCGCTCCAGCGCGTGAAGTTCACGAATCCTTGCCTCGTCGTCGTCTTCGGCCAGCTCCGGACCCGGCCGGGGGTCTGTGGGGTGACGCCCCGGGTTGCGGCACTGTGGGGAGAGCCTTGTGGTCGGGATCGGTTCGGGGATCAGTCTGGCAGTGCGGCCGACCTGGCCGACACCCGTCTGACGCCTGCCCGGTCGGTGGAGTTCCTGGGTCCGGTCAGGACGACCCCTTCGGGTCGTCTTCCGGGTCGAGGGGATGCTTTCCACCGGCCGCGAGTTCGAACTCCGCACGGGGATGTTCGAGTGAACCGAGGGAGACGACCTCCCGCTTGAAGAGCCCGGAGAGGATCCATTCGGCCAGGACGCGGGCCTTGCGGTTGAAGGTCGGCACCCTGCTGAGGTGGTAGACGCGGTGCATGAACCAGGCAGGGTAGCCCTTGAGCCTGCGCCCGTAGACCTGTGCGACACCCTTGTGGAAACCGAGGGAGGCGACCGAACCGGCGTATTTGTGGGCGTAGGTCTCCAGCGGTTCGCCGCGCAGGGCGTGCGCGATGTTGTCGCCCAGCACCTTGGCCTGGCGCAGGGCGTGCTGCGCGTTGGGGGCGCACTCCGTGCCGGGCTCGGCGGCGGTGACGTCGGGGACCGCGGCGGCGTCTCCTGCGGCCCACGCGTGCGTGGTGCCCTCGATCGTCAGCTCGGGCGTGCCCTTCAGCCTGCCGCGCTCATTGAGTGGCAGGTCGGTCGCGGCGAGGATCGGGTGGGGTTTGACGCCTGCCGTCCAGACGACCGTACGGGTGGGGAAGCGGGCGCCGTCGCTGAGGACGGCGACGCGGTCCGCGCAGGACTCCAGGCGGGTGTGCAGCCGTACGTCGATGTTGCGGCGGCGCAGTTCGGTGACGGTGTAGCGGCCCATGTCCTCGCCGACCTCGGGCAGGATGCGGTCCGAGGCCTCGACGAGGATCCACTTCATGTCCTCGGGGCTGACGTTGTGGTAGTAGCGCGTGGCGTAGCGGGCCATGTCCTCGAGTTCGCCGAGCGCCTCGACGCCGGCGTATCCGCCGCCGACGAAGACGAAGGTGAGGGCCGCGTCGCGGATCGCGGGGTCGCGGGTGGAGGAGGCGATGTCCATCTGCTCGATGACGTGGTTGCGCAGGCCGATGGCCTCTTCGACGGTCTTGAAGCCAATGGCGTGGTCGGCGAGACCGGGAATGGGGAGGGTGCGCGCGATGGAGCCGGGGGCGAGGACGAGTTCGTCGTAGGAGAGCTGTTCGCTGCCCGTGCCCTCCTCCTCGGAGGCGAGGGTGGTGAGGGTCGCGGTGCGCTTGGCGTGGTCGATGGCGGTGGCCTCGCCGATGATGACCCGGCAGCGGGGCAGGACGCGGCGCAGCGGTACGACCACATGGCGCGGGGAGATCGACCCGGCGGCCGCTTCGGGGAGGAATGGCTGATACGTCATGTACGGGTCGGGTGTGACGACCGTGATCTCTGCTTCGCCCCGGCCGAGTTCCGGTTGCAGTCTCCGCTGGAGACGCAGGGCCGTGTACATCCCGACGTAGCCGCCGCCGACAACGAGAATGCGCGCACGTTCCTTCACCATCCCATGACGCACCCGACGCTTGCGTTTGTCCACAGGCTCGACCATTTGTGTGACCGGAGATCGCCGGCGCCGCGATTTGGCCGAATTGCCGGAGTGCGGGGAAGATCCGCAGGTCAGCGAGTATGTGCTGGGGGATCACACGTGGCGCAATCCGGACGTAAACGACTCGTACTCCGATCGAGGGGCGCTCCGTGCGGAACCTGCCCCTTCTGAATTGACTCCCTCTCAACTATGTTCGTGTGTCGACGGGGTGTAGGGGGATGCGCTCATCGGGTCCGTGAGTCACACGGAACGGACTCGTTGTCCGGGCTTGTTCCGCGACGCTCCGGCTTTGCAATGACGGGGAGTCTCCGGGGGGAGACGTCATTACCGGGGGATCGCTTATGCATGTTCAGGATTCTCGATGGTCTTCCGCAACCACCATCACACCGAGTGGCGGGGTGGGCGGCACGATGAGCGCGGCTGCGAGCAACGGACGCGGGGACGCCTCGCGTACGACGCCGCTGCGCGTGGACGCACAGCGCAATCTGGAGCACGTGCTGCGTGCGGCGCGCGAGGTCTTCGGCGAGCTGGGGTACGGCGCGCCGATGGAGGACGTGGCGCGGCGCGCGCGGGTCGGCGTCGGGACGGTGTACCGGCGCTTCCCGAGCAAGGACGTCCTGGTGCGGCGGATAGCCGAGGAGGAGACCTCCCGGCTGACCGACCAGGCACGTGCGGCGCTCGGTCAGGAGGACGAGCCGTGGTCGGCGCTCTCCCGCTTCCTGCGCACGTCGGTGGCTTCCGGCGCGGGCCGGCTGCTGCCGCCGCAGGTGCTGCGGGTCGGCGTCGCCGAGGACGGCGGCGCGCTCGACGAGGCCCGGGTGCCGCAGCAGCGGATGCAGCCGGGCGTCGGTGAACTGCGGCTGGTGCCCGACCAGCCTGCGGCGGCGCCGGTCGACCCGGTGGACGACGCGGGGGCGGCGGCGCTGCTCGACGTGGTGGGCCAGCTCGTGGAGCGGGCGCGCGCGGCGGGCGAGCTGCGGGCCGACGTGTCGGTGTCGGACGTCCTGCTGGTGATCGCGACGGCGGCGCCCTCGCTGCCGGACGCGGCGCAGCAGGCGGCGGCCTCGGCTCGGCTGCTGGACATCCTGCTGGAGGGGTTGCGCTCGCGTCCGCAGGCGTGAGCCGGGGGACCCGCAACGCTGTGGCGGTGACCGTGACTGCGAAGGAGTGACTTCGAAAGAGTTACTTCGAAGGGGTGACCGTTCGAAGAAGGTGCCTGCGAGGCGGGGTGCTGCACAGCCTCGCCTCGAACACCACTGCGGTGAACGCTGGTTGAGTCTTCCCCGCAGGTGCGGGCGCCAGTACTGCGTTGCGGGAAGTCCCCACGGACGAGTGGATGTCCGTACGCGTGGGTCCTGACCAAAAGCCAATATGGCACCCTGACCCGGTGTCCGGGACTGGTAGAGCTGGCGGCGGGGGCTTTCCGCGATGAGCGTTGACGGGTGGGACGAGTCACGCGGTGACGGTGACTCGGCGACTCCTCAGGTGCCGAGTCAGGGCGGACGGGCGGACCTCCCGCCGGGCGGCGACCCCGTGGAGGGGCGCCCACAGGGCCGCTCGGAGGGCAGCGTCCCGGCGCAGCGCGACCGCCGCGAGGACAGCGTGCTGCCTCCGCCCCGCGAGCTGCCGTCCCCCGACCTGCCGGCGCGCGAACTTCCGCCGTCGGACGCCGACCTGATCGGTCGGATGCGGTCCGGCGACGACACCGCCTACGAGGAGTTGTACCGGCGCCACGCGGGAGCGGTGCGCCGGTACGCGCGCACCTGCTGTCGCGACGCCCACACCGCGGACGACCTCACCGCCGAGGTCTTCGCCCGCATGCTCCAGGCCGTACGCCGCGGCTCCGGTCCCGAGCACGCCGTACGCGCCTATCTGCTCACCTCGATCCGGCGTGCCGCGGCGGACTGGACGAAGTCGGCGCGGCGGGAGCAACTGGTCGACGACTTCGCGGTGTTCGCCGCGCAGTCCACACGGGTCGCCGAGGTGTCCGACGACGAGACGGTCGACCTGGGCGCGGACGTACGGGCGATGCAACAGGCCGAGCAGTCCATGGCCATGCAGGCCTTCCGGTCGCTGCCGGAGCGCTGGCAGGCCGTGCTGTGGCACACCGAGGTCGAGGACGAGTCGCCGAGCGAGGTCGCCACGCTGTTCGGGCTCGACGCCAACGGCACGCGCGTGCTCGCCAGCCGCGCCCGCGAAGGGCTCAAGCAGGCCTACCTCCAGGCTCATGTCAGCGCCAGCCTCGCCAGCGACGAGGAGTGCGCCCGTCATGCCGACCGGCTCGGTGCCTACGCCCGCGGCAGCCTGCGCGCCCGCGCCGAGCGGGGCATGCGCAAGCACCTGGAGGAGTGCGCCAAGTGCCGCCTGGCCGCGTTCCAGATCAAGGAAGTCGCCGGTGGGATCCCGGCCGTCGTGCCGGTCGCGGTCATCGGCTGGTTCGGCGCCGCCGGGTACGCCAAGGCGGCCGGGCTCATCGCCGGTGGCGCAGGGGCGGGTGCGGCCGGTGCAGTTGGCGCCTCCGCGGCGGGCGGCGGTTCGTCCGGCGGGGCGAGCTCCGGAGGGGGTGCGGCGGCCTCCGAGGGACTGGGGGCGCCGTTGAAGGCCGGGATCGCGGCCGGTGTGGTCGCCGTGGGCGTGGTGGCGGCGATCGTGCTCGCGCTCGCCGGCAACGAGACGCCGGCCGACAAACAGGACGCCAAGCAGCCCCCCGTGCCCTCCCCCATCGTCGAGGAGACACCGACGCCCAAGCCGCCGGATCCGACGCAGCCCACGGAGCCCAGGGAGCCGACGCAGCCCACGGAGCCGACGGAGAAGGAGCCCACCCCGCAACCGCCGGCGATCGTTCCGGCCGACCATCCCGAGGCAACCCCGACACCGGCCTCGCCACCCACCCGCACACCCAGTCCGACGCCCACGCCCTCCCCGACACCGACACCCACCCCCACGCCGACTCCGACGCCTCCGCCCGCGCCGGTCGACTACCGGTGGAGCGAGCTGTCGTACGACATCACCGGCGACGGCACCGAGCCCGAGATGCGGATCGGTGAGAGCAGCTGGGTGTGGCAGCGGTACGGCGTGTCGATCGGCGACGAGCGGTACGCGAACGGGGTCACCGTGCACGGCCGGTCCTCCGTCACCATCGACCTCAACCGGGAGTGCTCCGCCTACACGGCGATGGCCGGCGTCGACGACTCGACGCTGGGGCTGGGCAAGTTCCGCTTCTCGGTGTACGCCGACGGCGTCCGGTTGTGGCGGTCCGCGGCCGTCGAGGGCGGGGACCCGGCCGTGCCCGTCCATGTGAACCTCACCGGGCGGGAGACCGTCCGGCTGGTGGTCGAGCCGCACAGCGCCTTCGACACCCTGCTGTTGGCGGACTGGGCTGAGTCGAAGTTCAGCTGCGTGTAGGACCGTCCAGCCGGGGGCGCAGGCTTACGGCGCCTGCTCGGCAGGGAGCCGGAGGCCGCGCACGGCCTCGGCGAGGTCGTACAGGACGTCGTCGTGGGTGAGGGCGATGCCCCGGGTGTACTCGGCGCTGAACCGTTCGGCGCCGAGGGCGGTGCGGGCGGCGGCCTCGGCCCGATCGGCGTGCGCGCGCTCCGGCTGGAGGCGTGGATTGCCACGGCGCCAGTGCTCCGAGGCGGCGAGCAGACGTACCGCGGGCGCGTGGTCGCCGAGGCGGGTCAGCAGGTCCGCGGCGGCGTCCGTGAGGGTCGCGGTGATCACGTCGGCACAGCGCTTCTCCACGGCCAGGCGCAGAGCGTCGACCAGCCGCGGCAGACCGTGCTCCGGGCCCGACTCCGCCGTCACGGTCAGGGCGTCGGCCACGTTCAGCATCACAACGAACTGCGGCGGTGGTGTGGCGTTCTCAGTCTCCACACGTGCCGCCTCGCACAGCTCGCGCGCACGGGCGGTGTCCTTGTCGTCCAGCGCGATCTGGGCACGCATCAGCAGCACGAACGCTCGTGAGTCCGCCACGCCGTACCGGTCGGCCACGGCGCTCGCCTCGTCCAGCAACGTCAACGCGGCCGTACGGTCGCCCGAGCGGTAGGCGATCTCGGCCAGCCGGGCGATGAGGAACGGGGTCTCGGTGTACGCACCCACCTCGTGGGCGAGGCGCAGCGCCTCCTCGTACTGCCCCTTGGCCTCCTCGAAGCGACCGCGCACCGTGGCCGTCTCGCCGGCCGCGCTGCACACCTGGGCCCGCATCCAACGGTCACCGGCCCGGCGGCTGAGGATCCGCAGCTCGGCGAGGTCGTCGTCGACATCGGCCATGCCGCCCTGTGAGTCGACGAGCATGTGCGTGCGGAACATCAGGATGCAGCCGACCTCCCAGTCGCCGCCGTACGAGCGGCAGTTGGCCAGCGCGGCATCCATGACGGGACGGGTGTCCGCCGTCTCGCCCAGGAGGTAGTGGGTCAGCGGCCAGACCATGCCGGGCATGCGGGCCGCCGCCGGGCCGCCCAGCGCGAAGTGGGCCCGCACGCGCTCGATGTACCGCCTGCGTCGCGCGTCCTGCCAGTGCTCCACCGGTTCGAACTCGATGGCCAGGAACAGGTGCAGCATGCGCAGGCTCATCCGTGGCCCGTGCCTCGGGTGGTGTACCTGTTCGGCCGGGGCGGCGAGGAGGGCATCCAGCGGGGCGGCGGTGGGAGCGGTGGGACGGGCAGTGGGAGGGGGAACGGGAGGCCCCCCGGGAGGGGCACCGGGGCCTGAGACGTCCACGGTGGCGCACAGGTGCAGAATCCGCTCGACCCAGGCCGCGCCCTCGACACGGTAGTTGCGCAGCCACCAGAACCAGCTCATGGCGAGGGCGATGGCCGTGGCATCCGGTTCGTCGCCCGCCGTGAGGGCGTGGTCGAGGGCCGCGCGGATGTTGTCGAGCTCGGTCTCCAGACGGGAGACCCACGGGAGCTGACCGGCGGACCGCAGCAGCGGGTCAGCCTTCTCCACGAGGGCGCGCACCCACGCGCGGTGCCGGTACTCGGCCGCGAGACGCGGCTCGGGGAGCTCGGCGGCGCGCTCGACGGCGTACTCGTGGATGGTCTCCAGCATGCGGTACCGCATGCCGCCGGAGCCGTCCCGCTCGCACGGGGTGGCCACGATCAGGGACTTGTCGACCAGTGCGCCGATGAGGTCCGCGACCGGACCGGTGCACACGGCCTCCGCCGCCTCGAGGTCCCAGCCGCCCGCGAAGACGGACACCTCGCGCAGCACCGTCCGCTCCCGCTCGTCGAGCAGCTCCCAGGACCAGTCGACGACGGCGCGCAGGGTCTGCTGGCGGGGCAGGACCGTACGGCTGCCGGAGGTGAGGAGGCGGAAGCGGTCGTCGAGCCGGTCGGCGATCTGGCGAGGGCTGAGCAGCCGCAGCCGGGCCGCCGCCAGCTCGATGGCGAGCGGAAGTCCGTCGAGGCGGCGGCAGATCTCCGCGACGGCGTCCCGGTCGCGCTCGTCGCGCAGCACGGCCTCGGCGTCGGGGCGGACGGCCGCGGCGCGCTCCGCGAAGAGGCGGTGCGCCTGGTCGGGGAGCAGGGGCTCGACCGGGCGGACCAACTCGCCGGGAACGCCCAGGGGTTCACGACTGGTGGCGAGGATCGTGAGGCCCGGGCAGCGGGTGAGGAGGGTCTCGGCGAGGGTGGCGGCTTCGCCGATGACATGTTCGCAGTTGTCAAGGAGCAGGAGTTGGCTGCGCGGGGCGCAGTACTCGATCAGCAAGGCGACCGGGTCGTCCTGCGGGGCCGTGAGCTCGTTGGTTATGAGCACGGTCTCGCGCAGACCGAGCGCATTGACCACCGCGCCAGGCACCGCCTCCGGCCGGTCGAGCGGGGCGAGCTCGACGAGCCATGCCTGGGGGAGGCCGGCGGCGGCTTCCTCGGCGAGGCGGGTCTTTCCAGAGCCGCCCGGTCCGGTGAGCGTGACCAGTCGGGCCCTGTGCAATTCGGAACGGATGGCGTCGAGTTCGAGTTCCCGGCCCACGAATGAGGTGAGGCGGGGGCGGAGGTTGCCGGTGCGTTCGGGGGGCTGCGGGTGCGGTGGAGATGGGGGTGGGGGCGGGGGTGGTGGGGAGGCGATGTGCGGGGTGGGTTGCAGCGGGGGCTTTGACACGGGGTCCGGCGGGGTCTTCGTCGCGACGTTCCGCTGGGGGCGTGTCCCGAAGTCCCGCTGAGACCCCGCCCCCGGTTCAGGGGTCGCCCGTGTCAGCAGCTCTGTGTGCAGGGCCCGGAGTTCCGGTCCTGGGTCGGTGCCCAGGCCTTCGGCCAGGGAGCGGCGGGCGGTTTCGTATGCGGCGAGGGCGTCGGCCGGGCGTTCCGTGTCGCGCAGGGCGCGGATGAGGAGGGCCTGCAGCGGTTCGTCGTACGGGTGTGCCGCGGTCAGTTCCTTCAGGTCGGGTACGGCTTGCCGGCCGAGGCCCAGTCGCAGGTCCGCCTCGATACGCGCGCGGGTCGCCTCCAGGCGCAGGGCCTCCGGGCGGGTGGCGGCGGTGCCGCGGTCGGGGAGGTCGGCGAGGGCTTGGCCGCGCCACAGGGCGAGGGCGGTGCCGAGGGTCTGGGCGGCGGTGGACGGGTCACCCTCGGCCAGGGCGGAGGTGCCCTGGTGAACGAGGCGTTCGAATACGAAGAGGTCCACGTCGTCCGGCGTCGCCGTGAGTCGGTAGCCGCCGGGCGCGGAGCTGACGGCGTCCTTGCCGAGGGTGCGGCGCAGGCGGGCGATCAGGGCCTGGAGGGCGGCGGGGGCGTCCTGGGGCGGGGTGCCGGGCCAGATCTCGTCGATCAGGGTGTCGGGGGTGGTGATGCGGCCGGGGCGCATTGCGAGGGCCGTGAGCAGGGCGCGGAGGCGGGGGCCGCCCACGGGTACGACGGTGCCCTGGTCGTCTTCCGCCTGGGTGACGCCCAGGATTCTGTACCGCACCGGGTCATTGTCCCTGGGGTGGGTGGTGGGGGCGCGGGTTTGTTGGCGGCAGGTGTCGTGGTTGGGGTGGTCCTTCGGGTGCGCGGGAGGGTTCTCGCCCCCGCTGCCCCTACCCGTCCCGTCCTTGAAGGGGCTCTGCCCCTTCCACCCCGGTCCCTGGGGGCTGCCGCCCCCAGACCCCCGCTTCGGCCTGAAC
>NZ_JBSGVW010000072.1:0-14629 GCF_053608645.1 Streptomyces sp. NPDC055013 | reverse complement strand
ACCGGAGCCAGGATCCTCATTGAGGTCGGTGACGGCAGCACCTTCCCGACCGCAGGCCACCTCGCCGCTTACGCCGGACTCGCACCGGCGACCCGCAGTTCGGGGTCGTCGATCCGCGGCGAACAGCCGTCCCGGAGGGGAAACAAGCAGCTCAAACGGGCTTTCTTCCTCTCCGCGTTCGCTGCCCTGGGCGACCCGGCATCGCGGGCTTACAACGACAAGAAGATCGCCCAGGGAAAGCACCACACGCAGGCCCTGCTCTGCCTCGCCAGACGACGGGCGGACGTCCTCTTCGCCATGCTCCGCGACGGAACCTTCTACGAACCGCAGCCGGTCCGGGCGGTCGCTCCGCAGACCTAGACCATGGTCAAGAGGTGATCCGTGGGGCCGTAGTCGATCTTCCAGTCGGCATAGATCCCAACGGCGCCGTCCTTCCGGCACCGCAGCCCAACGGTCACCCAGCGGACCGATCCGTCGTCGGCCAGGGAGAACGCGACCACGGTCTCGAACTCCTCGCTCCCGCACGGGCAGCATGCCTCACCCGGATCCGCGTCCTCCCAGAACTCATCGCTATCCGCGATGAACGCACGGCCTCCGCAACCAACGCACACCCGCTCGGCTCCGCCCTCGACATCGTCGACGAGCACGAAGAACACGCGCCCGCCACACCCGCCGCAGACGGAAGGAACGATCTTCACCGGACGGCCGTCGGCAGCGTTCCGGAGAAACACCGCGAGCTCCGCAGAGACACCCTCGCCAACCTGATCATCAGCATGCACAGGCACATCGTTCCAGACGCCCCCGAATCAGCACCCATCCACCTTGACCAAAGACATAGGGGCACCCCCCCGGAGCCACCATCCTGGAAGACATCGAACACCACGACCCCTCAGGCTCAGTGTGAGTGCCGCTGACCGGAGGCCAACACCACCCCTGGACCCACCTGTAAACACCAAGCCCGCCGTTGAGAAAGTCGCCGACGGTGCAGCGGTCCAGCCGGCACCGGCAGCCGTCCGGAAACCCAGAAACGGGCTCCCGGACAAGCCGCGGCCGACCACGGAGCTCATGTGCCCGGGGCCGAGCCGCGATCGAACCCCTTGAGGAGTGGCTCCAGCTCGAAGTCGCTGAGGGGCGCTTCTCGGCTGCCCTACGGTTCGTTTGTGCTCAGCCCGTCACCGGGCAGCCGAGATCAGCTCATACCGCGCTTCTTGGTATCTGCGCCGTCGCTCGGTCAGTGCCCGTCGTGCGTTGCGCACGGTCTCGAACCGGTTGCGCTCGTACTCGAGCGGGACTGCCGCGTTCGCCAGCAGCCGCCGTACTTGCTGACGTTTGAGTTGGGGAACCGCGTTGAGAGCCTCGATCACTTCCTCGCACGCGGCCGGCGGATTGCCAAGGAGGGGGTTCCAGAGGGGCGCTCCCGCGTTCCGCAGACGGTCCAGGGCCTGCTTCGCCCGTAGTGCGGCGGCGTTCCCCTCTCGACTCAGCTCGTCCAGCGCTCGCCAGGCCCGCTCGGCGGTGCCTGCATCCGCGCTTCGTCGTGTGCGCCGATGACGGCGCATACGGTCGAGCGTGTCTTTGAGTTCCGCAAGGACAGACCCGGCACCTGCGGCGAAGAAGCGATCACGGCCCCTTCCTGGACGAACAGTGATCGAAACCAGTCACGCGCCCGGTCACGCCTGGCCAGCCGGGGCAGAAAGCAGCCGGTCGTCCATGCGCTCAAACTCCCGGGAAGCACGGTCACTTGAACCCGCCCCTACATCAGCTCGCGGTTGGCCGCCCGCTCGTCAGCAAGCTGGACGTGACCTGGTACGTCATCGATCCCTCTGGCCGCGACCGTGGCTGCCCGTGAAGACGTCGGCCCGACCTGGTCCGTTTTCTTCGACTCACCCGTACGGTCAGTTGGCCGATCTGGACCGTTCGTCGGCCGGCTGCCGGTCAGTCAGCAGGCAGGCCGAACCAGCGGAGGAGGACAGGTCGTGCGTCGTCGGGGGCGTCCTCGGGCCCGCGGGCATAGCGCGCGAGCAGAGCCAGATAGTCGTCATGGAACGCGTCCAGCTCAGCCTTCGTGAGGTGGATGAGGCTGCGTGAACCCCGCATCCAGCCTTCGGACTCCGCTTGTCCGGCGGTGAACTGCCGGGCGAGCTCGACGTCCTCCTCCATCCTCATCCGGTCCAGCTCGGCCGACATGACGCGCTCGGCCTCCGTCAGTTCACCCTGCGGCGGTCTGCGGATGTCGAGGCCGCGCACCCCGCGCCACCAGCGCTCACGCCCGGTGGAGCGCTCGGGGATGTCCTCGATGAGCCCGCTGCGCTCCAGCATGCGCAGGTGGTAGCTGAGCGTCCCGGTGTTTTCGCCGAGGGCGGCGGCCAGCGTGGATGAGGTGGCCGGGCCGGCCGTGCCGAGGTGGCGCAAGATGCGCAGGCGCAGAGGGTGTGAGAGGGCCTTGAGCACGTCGGGGCTGTCGACTGTGCGCCGCCCTGCGGCTTCCGCTCTGTGCTCTTCCGTCATGGCAGCAGTCTATCCAGACAGCAGCACTTTCTCTGCAGACCTTCCTCTGCAGAGAAACCTCTGCAATGCTGTGGTCCATGACGCCGAACCGCGTGACCTTGAATCGCACAGTCCACCGCTTCACAAGTGCTGCCGCAGGGGCCCTACTTGCCGGACTCGCCCTGGGCGCCACACCCGCGCATGGAGCTGAACGGGCCGCAGATCTGTCCGAGTTCGATTTCTCCGCCTGCCCGACCGTCTATGAGCTGCCCGCGGGTGCGGACCCCGGGACCTGGCGCTGCGAGGTCATGCACGCCACGGGGCATCTGCGCATGGGCGCCGTCGACGAGGCGATCACCGAACCCATGAAGATCACCTTTGCGGAAGGCCGAGTGGACGGTGAATTCCGCCAGGTCTTCGGGGAGATGACCGCTGCGCCGATCCGGTTCGGAGACGCCCCGTTGACCCTGACTCCGCAGTACGGCGGCTACTCGGACTTCCTGTCCGACGACACCCGACGCGGCGAATTCGACATCAAGTTCGCCATCGGCTGGGCGCACGGCCTGCCGGCCCTGCCATCGCCGCACTGCTCGGTGGGCAGCGATGAGGACGCCATCCACCTAGTACTCAAGGACACCGATCCCACCCAGGTGATATCCAAGGACCCTCTGGTCGTCACCTTCGGCACCCAGGACGCGGAGTTCGCCGCCCCGCGCACGGGCGGCTGCGGCCCCCTCGGCCGCGCGCTCGACCGGGCCCTGGACCTGCCGTCCGCGGCAGGATCGAATGCCTTCGACATGGATGTCACGGTGGCCATCCGGCCCTACATTTAAGCCGGCTCCCCTGAGTAATTGCGCATTCATACACGCCAGTTGAGGTGGTTCAGGCCGCTTGAGCCTCAGAGCGTTCAACGACGTGGCAGGCCTCGAAGCGGGCTCCGGCCCGGAGGAGGACGACGAGGGGAGGTGCGTTCACGGCGTTCCAGCGGGCTCGGGCGGAGCAAGCTTGAAGGCCATCGGCGAGAACCGCCGCGCAAGAGCCGGAGCCCGTGACCTTCATCCGTGGCCGCACCGTCGCGAGGGTCGATACGCCGTCCTCCTCATGGTCCGCTGCTCCCCATACCCGCGGAGCTGCTCCCCGGAGAACTGACCCGTGGAGGGCGGTCCTACGCCTGGTCGAAGAGCGGGGGCAGCAGCCCTCGCCGGCCACAAGTCCTGCTCGCCAACGAGGCAAGCAAGGTACGTATCGATCTCCGTCAGGACGGCAGCGCGTTCCTTCGGGCCGTACGTAGGTGAGGGTCTGGCCGGCTGCGGTGTCGAGAGTGCTTACGTGGTTGTTCAGGCCGGTACAGATGAGGGCGCGGGCGATCTCGGGCAGGCCGAGGCTGAGGGCGTCGCACTCTGCGGCGCGCACGAGCCGGACGAGGTCGGTGGTGACTTTCTCCCAGTCACCGACGTACGGCCAGTGGGCGCCGCCGTCCAGTTCGTGGGTGATGTGGCCAGCGGGATGATCTCGCCCGGCCGACGTCCCCGGGTGAGGCGGTCGTGGATCCGGGCGCCCTCGGGCTGACGCACCTTGGGGTGAAGCAGAGGGGCTGCGGCGACCACGGTCGCGTTGATCTCCTGCGGGCCGTCGCCGGGGTAGTACGGCTCGTGCGCGAAGAGGAGATGCACGTCAGTGGTGCGGTCTAAATCGTCGGGCTCTGCCTTGGCCATGGTTCGGGATCCCTTCAGCGGTGCAGTGCAGTGCAGTGGGTGGACTGTGGTGTCGGCGGCGTAACCCGCTCGAAGCCGGGTGGGAAGGGACCCAGCGGGCCTGCGTTGCCATGGGCGTGGCTCGCCTGGGTGGATGCCGGCCTGGCACAGATGTGCTCGAGGACCGGGGCGACTTGGTCGGCGAGCTGGACCATCAACCCGCTCCCGGTCCATCAATTGCGCCGAGACCCGGCAGGTGCCGTGGGCATCGGTGTGGAGCAGGTCGGCGGCGTCCCACAGGAGGTTGTGGCCGATCCCGGCGGAGCGGATCAGTTCGTAGCGGTCGCTGCCGGCGGCGGCTTCGACGAGGTAGGTGTGAAGGACGGCCAGGCGCTGGAGGTAGTGGCAAGCGGTGCCTTCGACACTGCGGACGTGTTCGCCCGCCCGGGCGTCGAGCCGGTCGGGCAGGTACTCGGTGAGCAGCGGGCCGAGCGGCATGCCGGGCAGCACCAGGCCGAACTGGGCGGAGCGCCGGGACGCGAGGATCGGACGCCTGCGGGGCTGTCCCGCTGGTGACAAGCGACAGCCCGAAGGGTTCACACCTCAACCCCGACGCGCCTCGCGTCATCCCGCGGTGGAACGGGAGCGCCTGGGAGCCTCACGAATTCGCGGCGAACCTCACTGAGTCTCAGCGCGTCCTGCGCCCGCGCGTCGAAACTCTCTCGGCGTATGTTCCGACTCGTCTGTCGTTCATGTCTTGATCGGCTGCGATGTCCTCGTAGTCCCCGACACGGACCTCCGCGTGGACAAACCCCTGTTCACTGGGGCGGATTCCGAGATGCGGGGGCATCATCGAAGAGGATGTGCCGCAGTATCCGGGTGAGGTGTTCGGTGAGCTGCTCGGGTGGCATCGAGGCAAGTGGCTCGGTTCGTGCGATGTACCGGCTGAAGACCACTCCGATCATGTGTGACCCCACGAGTGCTACGCGGATGTCCAAGTCATCGCCGAGCGCTGCCGGTGCATTGGGGGCGAGCACGGACCGGTACGCAGCGGCACTGCGCTCCTGCATCGCGACCAGGAGGTGAGCGGCTGCACGCTCGTCGGACGCGGCACTGCGCACGAGGGCGACGAGTGGGTCGTTGACGGCGTCGGTCTCCATCCGCTGGACGAAGGCATGGGCGATCCGGTCGGGCAAGGTCGCCGGGTCTCCGGCAACTACCCGTTCCAGGTCGCTGTTACCGGGTACAGCCGCGAGGAAGAGCCGCTCTTTGGACCGGAACTGACGCGTGATCAGACCGTGGGTGACACCGGCTCGGCGCGCGATTTCGCGGAGGGTCGTGCGGGCGTAACCACGCTCGGCGAAGGTGTGACGGGCCGCCTCCAGAATGGCCGCTCGGTGTCCCTCCGGGTCCCGTCGGCGCGTGCGCAGTGGCTTCTCGGACGCTTCCTGACCGTTCATGGCGACTCCTTCATCTGATCACTGTACTGCGGGCCACCGAGGTTCTCGCTGACCGCTGGTACGCTTAATATCCAAGTGGACATTAAGAGTCCATTGAGATTGGAGGCTGTTGTGAGCACGAATCCGCCGGAGTCCGCGGGGATCGTCGAGACGCGGCTACTGCACAAGATGCACCGGGCCGCGACGTCCCTGCTGGCCGACGCCGCACAGCGCGACGACGCCCCGTCGGCCGCACTGGCCGAACTGCGTGACTTCCTGGTGGCGGCGCTGCGGCATCACCACGAGAGCGAAGACGATGTGCTCTGGCCGCAGTTGATCGCCGCCGACCCGCTGGCCGGCGCCATGCTGAGCGAACTCAGCACGGAACACGATGCGCTGGACGCGGCATTGGACGCGCTCGCCGCCGCTCCCGTGCAGGACGATGCGGACCGGGCAGCGGTGGTCGCCGCGGCAGCCAGTGTGCGCGACCTGGTGCACCAGCACCTTGAGCACGAGGAACCGGTGCTGTTTCCCGCGCTGGCAGCGCATATGTCAGATGAAGCCTGGACCGAGTTCTCCCGCGCGGTGATCGCCTCGGCCCCACCCGTAGGGGCCCACCTCAACCTTGGTTTCTTCGAACAGGTGGGCACTCCCGCCGAGCTCGCGGTGGTCACAGCGAACCTGCCCCAAGCCGTTCTTCCCCTCGTGCCGGCCATGCGTGAGCAGGCCAAAGCCACCCTGAACAGCCTTCACACAACCGACAACGTAAGGACGGTCATCGCGTGACCAGCACACTCATCGTCGGCGGCAGCGGCGGCCTGGGCGGAGTGATCGCCCAGTACTTCGCAGACCGCGGTGACGACGTCATCATCACCAGCAGGGACAAGGCACGGGCCGAGACCATTGCCGCCGGGATCGGCGTCAGCGTCCGGGGGCTGGCCCTCGACCTTGCCCAACCCGAAACGATCAGCGCCTCGTTGGCCGACGTGGCCGAGGTCGACAATCTTGTCATCACCGCGGTCGGGCAGGCCGCGAACACGCTGGCGCAGTTCAACATCACTGATGCCGTGACGGCCGTGACGATGAAACTCGTCGGCTACGCCGAGACCGTCCGTGTGCTGCGCGACCGGTTGAGTCCAGGCGCTTCCGTTGTTCTTTTCGGCGGGCTCGCCAAAGAGCGCCCATATCCAGGCTCGACCGTCGTCACCACCTTCAACGCCGGAATCACCGGCCTGGTGAAGACCCTCGCGGTGGAGATGGCTCCGCACCGCGTCAACGCCCTGCATCCGGGCCTGATCGGCGACAGCCCCAAATGGCGCGACGTTCCCAACCCACCGCACTCGGCCCAGACACCGATCGGACGACTGGTGACGATGGCCGAGATCGCCGACGCCACCGATTTCCTGCTCCGCAACACCGGCATCAACGCCCACGACCTGTACATCGACGGCGGCCTGCTGGCCACCTGACCCACAACAGCATTGGCAACTGAGCTTGATTCTGTCTGGGAGCTTGGAGTTTCGCGGTGCGGCAGCATGGTCAACGGGCATGCTCGGGTAGTTCCGATGAGCGATGCAGTTGTCGAGGTGCCCGTTGTCCCTGCGCCCGCGTTCCGGTGAGCATGTCCCGCCTCTGACCGTGCAGGTCGCGCGGGCGAGTAACCCGGGTGGCACGACGGCGATATGGATGCGCGACCGCTGGATCGACTGTGGTGCGACGAGGACTTCGCCGACTGGTACCCGCGTGATGGGCGCCCAAGTCTCTCGCCTGCTCAACTGGCCACCGTCTGTGTCCTGCAGTTCCTGCTCACCCTGCCGGACCGGCAGGCCGCCGAGGCGGTCCGCTGCCGCATCGACTTCAAGTACGCCATGGCCATGGAGCTGGACGACCCCGGCTTCCACCACAGCGTGCTGGCCGACTTCCGAGACCGTCTCGCCGAAGGCGACCGCGCCGACCGCGGTGCGGGATCTGACCTGCTGGAGGACCTGGTCGACGAGGACTGGGGGCACCGCTACGGCCGACCGGTCCGCCGGGGCAAGAACCCCACCAAGCCCAAGACAAGGATCCTTGACATCGGAAAGGACGCCGTCCGGCTCCTGGAACACCTCTACCGGCACGGGGCAGACCGCACGTCCGGCCCTCGCATCCATGCCCTGCGGCAGATCATGGTGCAGAACTACCACCGCGACGCCGCAGGGCACCTGCGCTGGCGCACCGCCGAGACTGAAGGCGGGCCCGGGCTGCCGCCCTCGTCCTGGGCGATCGTCTCTCCCTACGACCCCTCGGCCCGCTACGCATGGCACGGACACATCATCAGCTAGAAGGGGTTCGCCGCTCATCAGACCGAGGCCTGTGATCCTGACGGCCCCAACGTGAACACGGACGTGGCCACCACCGCGGCGACCACCCACGACAGCCAGGTCCTGCCCGGCATCCACCCGCCTGTCACGCCGCGGGCTCCTGCCCGCCGAGCACTTGGTCGACGCTGGCTACACCCACCCTGCCCTATCTGGAACAAACCACCCGTCAACACCAGGTCACCGTCTCCGGGCCATTGCGAAGCAACCCCCACCCGCCAACAACGCCAGAACGAGAGCGCCCGGGACGACTTCCACATCGACTACGACCGGCAGCAGGTCACCTGCCCCCGGAGCCAGGTCAGCCAGGGTTGGCACGGCCCTTACCCGTCCTCCTCACCCACCGCAGCCCCGCTGATCGTGGCCAGGTTCGCCAAGAGTCAGTGCCGGCCCTGCCCGGCCCGCACCAGTGCACCACCTCCCGCGAAAGCACCCGAACTGTGGGCTTTCCTCCACGAGAACTCCGCGACCTGCAAGTCCGTCTCCGCGCCGAGCAACAGACGCCTTGAGTCGAGGACCCGCTACGCGGTCCGCTCCGGAGTGGAGAGAACCGTCAACGAGTCCGCCCACTGACACGGCATGCGACGCTGCCGCTACCGAGGCCAGAGAAAGGCCCACATCTGGCCCGTCCTGACGGCCATCGCCGTCAACATCGAGCGCCTCAGCGCACTGCCACGACCGAAGAAGCACCCACGGCCCGTCGGCCGACCGCCTTCCAGAACTACCTCGACCAGCGCCAGATAACCCGACCGAAGTCCTGGCGAACCCCGGGCACCTGACCTGGGCACCTCCAAGATCCCCGACAGAGTCAAGCTTACGAGTTGGCGTGATAGCGATTGGAGCCTGTCTTGCCCGATCTACCTGCCCGGTGATGCATGGTCTTGACCATTGTGGTTTCGTCGCGCCGGCCAGTGGAGAAGGAGCCGCGGGTCTCGGTCGGGGCCCGGCGTTGGAGTCGTTGCCTGGACACCGTCACCGCGTCCGGATAGCGGCCCCATATCGATGCGCCGCAGTGTGACTGTGTCGGTGGCCGAGGGGGGTGGCGCGCTGCTGCCAACATTGACGGAGGGCAATGTGGCCATGTCGGCTTGCATGGACGGCGCGAGGTCCGGGGCCGGATTCGTCGGCGGCGGCTGTTGCCGCATGCCTGCGAACGGATTGCGCCAGAACTGCGAACGCGGGGTTCGCCAGCTGTAACGCAGCGCGAGGAGCCGCAGCCCGAAAGCGAACAGTGAGGCACCAATGGCGGTACCAATGTTCAGCAGCGCCGACTCGTACAGCATTGCGACCGATGTCGCGCCGACGAACGCGGGCAGTGCGTACAGATCACGGTTCCAGCGGAGCAGCGCCGGCTGTTCGAGAGCGAGGAGATACGCGAGGACGCCGCCACCGACGGCGCTGGCACTGCCGAGCGTGACGGCGGCGGGACTGTTGAGGCCGTGGGAGAGCGCCTTGATCGTGCCGGTGACGCTGAAGAGTCCCAGCGCCGCCGCGTCGGAGATGTCGAATGGCTTGCCCTCGTACACTTTTTCGTCATGGCGGAGCCGGTAGCCAAAGTAAACGATCAGCGCAGCGACGCAGGGCGTGAAGAAGTAGCCGAGGTCGGTGAAAGCGACCGGGGTGATCCCGAGCACCAGGTCACGGAAGAGACCGCCGCCAAGGCCCGCCGCCTCACTGAGGATGACCGTCCCGAAGATATCGAAGTCCTTGCGTACCGCGAGGAACGCCCCTGAGAGAGCGAAGGCGAAGATACCTATGAGATCCATTACGTACTGGACAGCACCGTTCAGTTCCTCGATCGGCATGGGCCAGGTCTCCCTGAAGGCTGGTAAGCGTGCGAACCGTTGAAGGCCGCGACATCTTGAACTGCTCCGGCGAAGAGGGCGTGGGGTATCGGCGAACGCCCGATCACTATTTCACGTTGTGGTACCTGCAACGGGTGCATTCGTTCTACGCTCTTAGCCGAAGGACCTGAACGACGGATCGACACGGCATGACCAACAGCACTCACGCCACTGCCTCTGCGTCCCCGGGCGGGAAATGCTGGAATTTTCGCGCGTGATCGCTTTTTCGCCTTGCGTCACTCGTGGGATCCGTGAGTCTTCGTGAACTCCAGCCTACTTAGCCGCGAAGCAGTCGCAAGGCCTTCGGATGCGGATTAAATCATCTCGCAGCTGGTGTTCTGCGTGGATGGCGCGGATCTCGCTCACGGTCCGCTCCTCCTCGGCCCGGCGCTCGGCGCGAGCCTGCTGTGAGTCGTCCTTGCGAACCCACGTCCGCGGCGACTCCGCGGTGATGCCGGATCCGCGGCCACCGCCGCAAACGTACGCTTGCCAGCCGCGGCGCGGTGGAGCGCGACGGCATCCCTCCGGAACTCCTCCGGATACGGAGACTTGCGTCCCACCTGGATATCCCTCCCTGGACCATCAAGATGCGTTGTCAGGGTGTCCACTCCAAAGGATCAGCCTCACCCAACGACGTTGCCCGATTCCTCGACACCGACGAAACCAAGATCAAACCAACGTGTTAATTCCCGGCAAGCCCTTAGGCCACTACACCGACGGCGAGTGATGAGTTGGGAGCAACTGACCATAGCCTCGCGCTGGCGAGTTCAACGCGGGAGCCGCGTGGCCTAGGAGTGACTGATAGCGGCGGAAGGTGCTCGCGGGCGGGTGCCGGACGAAGTCGGCCAACCTCAGCAGCAGGGGACGCCGGCACGTGCGCGGCATCCCCCTACAGCAGTAGCTACCTGGGTCATTCGGCGGTGACTGCGGCAAGCAACTCGCGGCGCACGGGGCCGGGATAGTGATAGCGAGAAGCCCCGGCGCTCAATTCGGCTATCCGCTCTTTGAGACCGGGCCTTGCCAACACCTCCGGGCCCGCGAGGAGGCCGGTCACGTCGGCGACGGCACGCAGGACATCGGGGTCCTTCGCGCGTGCCCCTTCGAGTGCTACGCGCTTCTGCCAGAAGGGATCGTCCGTCGTGTAGCACTGGCCCATCATCTCGTGATCCACCTCGGCCAGGCGGTGCCGGTCCCAGTCGTCAAAACCACGCCAAAGTGGCAGCAGGTGACGCTCTGTCGCAGCGGCGAACGCCATTGAAAATGCCATGGCGTCCTTCGTGTCAACAAGGCGCATCGTGTCCCGGAGCAGTGCAGCATGCCGGAACGCCGTGGTCATGCCAGCGCCGAAGAACGGGTTGGTGGAGGCCCATGCGTCTCCCACTGCCACGATCCCGGTGACCACAGGCGCTCCAGCTACGACGAGACGACGGTGCGCGCTGCGTAGACCACCGGTGGCGATCACACCCGTGACGGGCTTCCCTTCAGCCCAATGTGCTTCGGTTGGGTAGAGCTGTATCGCTCGGTGCCAGGCATCGCGGTTGCTCAGACCCCGGAGCTCCTGATCGCGGTCGGACGTCACGAAAGTCACCGACCAGGTTCCGGAGTCACCGGGCAGGACAAGGATGCTGACGCTGTCGTGCTGAAACCCCGCCCATGGCGGCAGTCGGGAGGCTAGGTCTTCGGAACGGAAGAACCGCGTGTAGTAGCGAAAACCCGCCTCCGCCCGCTGCTCGTGCGGTGCGAGTCCCACATCCCTGAGCATTGCTGCCCCGCTCGCACCCCGGCCTGAGGCGTCAATGACCAATTCGGCGTTGATCTCCTCGCCCCCCTCACAGATTACCCCTGTGACGCGCCAGCATTGGCCTGCGCGGGGCTCCTCCGTACTCAACCGGTTGACCTGGAGGCCACGTCGCACGGTAATGCCGGGGTGCCCCTCCGCCACGGCAAACAAAGAGGCCTCAAGTACAGGACGCCGTACGGCCACTGTCTCGAACCGGCCGTCATCCTCGCGCGGGCCGTCTATCGCGCCGACATGCCATGCTCCTGCGATGATGTTGTGGCTGACGGCGCCCAGGTCGAGCATGCGGTCCACCGACTCCGGAGACTCCTTGGCCAGTAGGCGGAATCCTCCTGGCAATAGGAGGTGCGCCTGTGAAAACTGACGCACGCCGGGGCGCTTCCAACCGGCATACAGGTCGTCTCCCCCGCCCTTGGGGGGTGGTGGATCGCGGTCGACGAGGGTGACCTGCCTGCCTTCTGCCGCCAACAAGATTGCAGTCATCAACCCTGCCGGGCCGCTGCCCAGGATCAATGCGTCCGACACGGCTGCGTTTATCCCTTCTGTGTCCGATCAAGTTCGGCGGTAACACCACGCCAGAGCTGGTTCGGCGCTACTGGGCGCCGAGCCGTACTCACGAGTCCATGCCCACCGTCCTCCAGAACCGCAGCAAGGCAGCGGCACCCTCTTCGGGAGCGCTCAGCATCCACCAGTGAGTTTGGCCCGGCAGGCATTCCACATGCGCTCCGAGACGCTCGGCAACCTTCTGGGAGTTGATCTGGTCGTCGTAGGGGTCGCTCTGGGGCTGGAGCACTAGGCCAGGGGCTGCTGTCCGAGTCAGGTCTGCGCCCCAATGAGCGTATGGGTTGGGCGTCGCGGAGCGGTAAAGATCCAGGATGCAGCCAGCCATAGTGGCGTCGAATTGTGCACCCATGCCCGCGGCATCCTCGGCGGGAACACCTGCGGCCGTAAGCGCGGCAGTGGCGACGGCTGTATTTCCCCGCGTGGTCTGCGCCCACTGTTCTCCCGCCCCCGAGGTCTGCCACCGTTGGGCCGGATAGTGCCAGACATAGTCGGGGTGAAGGATAGACGCGACGTCCATCGCCCAGCTTCGCAGCGGCAGGAAGTCCAGCATGGCGACGCGTGCCACAAGAAGTGCGCCCCAGTCGTGCCCCACCAGGTCGACAGGTCCTGAGATGCCCCTCAACTCGACTGACAGCCAGCGGACGTAGTCGTCCATCGTCGCACCGAACCCGGCTGGCCGGGGCGTCGAAAAACCTGGCAGGTTCAAAGCGAGAGATTCAGCTTTGAGGTGGCGCCGGAGTGGGTCCCAAAGGCGCCCGGTCTCGGGTACTCCGTGAACGAAAACAGCGGTCATCATTTTCCCGAAGTATGAATGGTCAGCTTCGATATGTGGCTCTCTTGAGGCTCGTGTGCGCAGCTCATGGGCTGCTTCAGGACCTCAACTCCTCTGCTATGTGGGATCCCCACGAACTGTTCGCTGCCAGGGGCGTGCACGACCGGCCGTAGTATGGCCGGTCGATGCGGACATTGAAGATGTGCTTCTCGAGCCACTTGCATTCCCCGGGATTACCACCACATGACGCAGACGTCCCATCACTTCCCCTTGTCGTACTCGACTGGATACCCGCCCACTCAGCTGCCTGCTGGAGAGACGACCCCATTGGACCTCCGACAGTGGCCTCCGCAAGGAGATGTCACAAGACAATCAGGGCCGGAATAAAGCTGCCGACTCCCGGAATAAATCGCGCTACCCTGTCCCAGGACCTTCGTCTCAGGAACGGCCCAGGACATGTTCACCTCCGCCTCACACTGGCCCCTGGTCAAGGTCCTCCAGGGCCTGCGGGCCCACGACGAAGAAGCCGTCGAGCTCCTCGCCATCCCCCAGGAACCGCAGAAGGACCAGGCACAGCCGTCCCAGTCCATCGGCACCCCTCCGGAGAACGGCGAGGAGCACCGCCTGCTGCTCCCCCCGTACGACCCGAACCTGGTCGCGGACTGGGTGTCCTTCAACGTCATCGACACCGAGCGGCAGGACGGGCCCGCGGCTGGGCAGCACTGAAGCGGTTCCCCGAACGAGAGGGCCACGCCCAGGTCCCGATGGGCCACAAGGAAGGCGCGTAACCGGTCGGGCAGTGGATCGCCGAACAGCGGCGGGCGTATGGAGCCGGCCAGATGACCGGCGCGCGTGCCCGGCTGGAGAAGCTCGGCATGGCCTGGTCCGTCGCGGACGAACGCTTCCAGGAGAACCTCGAAAGCCGCTCGCACGTACTACGACGACCACTGGACACTGTGCGCTCCTCGTGGGGCGACCGCGTTGGACCGGCCGGTCGGGCAACGGCTGTCCAACCAGCACCGGGCCGGCGCACTGGAGGGCCACCCCGAGTGGGAAGCGGCGCTGCGGGAGATCGACCCGGGCTGGAACCCCGCCTTGCCGACCGACTGGCAGCGGCACTACGCGGCGGTGCGGGAGATGCTCATGGAAGAGAGCGGGGCCGCGCACGTGGAACCGGGCGTCACCGTCCACGGTCTGGACATCGGCAAGTGACTCGCCAAGCAGCGCCAGCACACCGTGTGGCAGGGGCTGATGGACGGGCAGCGCGAACGCCTGCAGCAACTCGGCATCGAACCGGCAGCTCAAACGCGCGATGTTCACGTCCGCATTCGCAACCCTGCACGATCCCGTCTCCCGCAGCTACTACGACCGCTGCCGAGCCCGCGGGAAAACTCCCATCCAAGTCCTTCTCTGCCTGGCCCGACAACGGATCAACGTGCTGTTCGCGCTGCTCCGCGACGGCAGCTTCTACGAACCCAGAACCCCACGCCGCGCTTGACGAAAGACATGGAGGCACCCCCCAACTCCCATGCCCGTCGGCTGACCCGCGGCAGCGTTAGCCCGACCTCGGCCGTTCCCCGGTGCTAGGTGTATTGATCACGAGCGTTGTTAACGCGGCGCGGTCTTGATCGTGGCGAAGGCCCCCGTGTGTGGTGGAGGTGTCGAATCTTCACC
>NZ_JBSGVW010000071.1:0-15306 GCF_053608645.1 Streptomyces sp. NPDC055013 | reverse complement strand
CGGTTGGGGTTGGGCAGGGTGGTTTTCGTTTCTTGACGCCGGCCACTGCGGGCGGACACCCCCCGGCACGTCCCCTTGCCGCCGTGGGCGGGTGCTGCGCCGTGGGTGTACGCGCCTTCTTCTGCGCCGGTCGCGCCAATCCGGACCGTCCGGCGGTTGAAGAGGAGGGCTGCGCCATCCTTGGCCGCAACCCACCTGCAGGGGGGTTACGCACCATGCCGCCGGCACTTCTCGGTGCCGGTCCGGGCATTTCAGCCCGTCCGGCGTTTGAGGACGAGGCCGTTCAGGCCGAAGCGGGGGTCTGGGGGCGGCGGCCCCCTGGCGGGGTCGAAGGGGCGGAGCCCCTGGAGGTGGGACGGGTAGGGGCGGCGGGGGCGAGGAAGGGCGGGGGGATCGTCGCAGGGCCGGATGACGAGACTCCCGGAATTGCCGGAGGCTACCGCGCGGTCGCCGTCACCCGTTCGGCCTCGATGCGCTTGGCGAGGGCGTCCTCGCCCAGGGATTCGAGGTGCCGGCACAGCACCACGGACCCCCCGGTCGCCAGCGCCGCGTACAGCCCGGCATTGAGCCCCTCCCACGTGTCGTAGGGAAGAGCGGAGAGAATCCGCGACCCCGGCCCCGTAAGCCCCAGCCCCGTCGCCTCGGCCTGCGCCCGCTCCACGACCTCGGCGCCGCTGAACTCCCGCCCGGCCACGATCAACGCGGGATCCTCGGGATCCACCGGCGCGTACGGCGCGAAACGGTCACCCTGACTCGGCACCTCCACCGCGTAGTCGGCGAAGCCGGCCGGCGGCTGCGGGAAACGGCCCCCCAGCGGCCGTAGCGCCAACGCCACCCGCTCCCCCCGGCACGCCCGCGCCGCCTCCAGTCCGTCCGGCCCGCTCACCACCACGTCGGCCGCCGCGGGATCCCCGCCCACGTCCGCGATCGTGCCGACCGACGAGCAGGCCAGCAGCCAGACCGCGGTCTGCCAGTGGGTGGGGAGCAAGAGCGTGACGCGGTCGCCCGGACCGGCCCCCAGGTCCCCCTGGAGCAGATTCGCGGTCTTGGCCACCCAATTGGCGAACGTGGCCACGGACAATTCGACGCGTTCCCCGGTGGCGTCGTCGTAGAAGGTCACCAGGGGACGGCTCGGATCCGCGGCCAGCGCGGAACGCAGCAGGTCGGCAGGGGTGCGATCGGTGGCATTCACCCGCGCAAGCGTACGCGGACACGCACCCGCACACCCCCCACCGGGGCCATCCCGCCGCCACCGGTTCGGACGAATCGCATGCCGACGCCCCGTCAGCTCCCCGATGGACAGGTCTGTATGGCTATGTCCAACATCGTTGCTATGCGTGGATTTCTTGCTTCCTCAATCGGTGTCACGTGCGCGGCCGCTCTGGCCCTCCCGCTCGCCCCACCTGCCGTCGCGGCGACCGCGAGACCGGCGCTCGGAGCGGAAGCCGCCACGAGCACAGGGACGGTGGCCGGGCCGGCGGTACGTCAGCCTGGCGACGAGTCATACGTCCCCGGCAGTACCCAGTCGCTGCCCCTCGCCCCCCTCGACGGTGACCGAGTCAGCGGTGCTCCCGCCGAACAGGGCCTGTCCCCCCGCGGCGTACGGCACTTCTCCCTGGTCGGCGTGATCTGGGACGACCCGGACGCCGAACTGCACGGCCGCGTCCAGGTCCGCACCCGCGCCGTCGGCACGGGCACCTGGTCCGGCTGGCAGGACATCGAGACCCACAACGCCGATCACGCGGCCGACCCGGGCACCGACGAACCCGCCTCGGGCCGGGTCCGGGGCTCCACGGCGCCGTTGTGGGTCGGGGAGTCGGACGGCGTGGAGGTACGGGTCACCCCGGAGGTCACCGGGTCCGCCGCCGGGCCTCGGCCGACCGGGGAACCCGAGAACGCCTCCGAGGAGCCCGAGGACGGCGTGAGCGGCAGTGGTGACGACACGACAGCCCGCCCCGAGGCCGCCTCGACGCTGCCCGACGGTCTCCGCCTCGAACTCGTCGACCCCGGCGACCCCGCCCCCGCGCAGGGCGGCGACACCGCCGGCGCCCCCCGCCCCGGAACGCTCAACCCCGAGACCGTCGAGACCGCCGAGTCCCTGGCCGCCTCCGCCGCCAACGTCGACCTCGCACCCGTCGGTGCCGCCGCGATCCCCGAGCTCGGCCGGGCCGCCACCGAGCGGGAGCTGTTGGCGCTGCGCGGTACCGAGTTGACGCAGGAGCAGCGGGCGAAGCCGTACATCGGGCCGCGGCCGCGCATCGTCACGCGGCGCGGCTGGGGCGCGAACGAGAGCTGGCGGGAGCGGAGTTTCGTCTACACGAAGAAGGTGCAGGCGGCCTTCGTGCACCACACGGCCTCCGGCAGCAAGTACTCCTGCTCGCAGGTGCCCTCGCTCATTCGCGGTATCTACCGCTACCACGTGGTGAGCATGGGCTGGCGTGACGTCGGCTACAACTTCCTCGTCGACAAGTGCGGAAACATCTACGAGGGGCGTGCCGGGGGAGTGGCGAAGCCGGTCCTGGGTGCCCATACTCGCGGTTTCAACACCAACAGCATGGGGATCGCCGTCCTCGGCAGCTACGGCGTCACCAAGCCGACCGCCGCCTCGGTGAAGGCCGTGGCGCGGCTCACGGCCTGGAAATTGGGGCTCTACGGTGCCAATCCGCGCGGAAAGACATATCTGAAGTCCGGCGGTGGCAATCTGTACCGAAAGGGAAAGAACGTACGACTGAATGTGATCTCCGGCCACCGGGACGGCTTCTCCACGGAGTGCCCCGGCAAGCAGCTCTACAGCAAGCTCGGCTCCGCCCGCGCTTCGGCGGCCCGCTACCAGGGGCGCTGAAAGGGCGCGGAGTTGAGGGGGGCGGGGCAGGACCCGTAGCGCTCGTAGCTGGACTCATGGGGGCATGGGGTCGCATTCACCGCCTTCGGGGGGCATGAGGCGGACTGCCGCACTGCCGCACTGCCGTCGAGGGCGTCGCACAACGGTCTGCATACACTGGCCGGCCGAAAGACAGTTCGGCCGGTCCCGGCAGGAAGCAGAGACGACAGGTGACAGAAGCGATCCTCCTGGTCGGTGGCAAGGGCACTCGGCTGCGTCCACTCACCGTGCACACGCCGAAGCCCATGGTCCCGGCGGCCGGGGTCCCGTTCCTCACGCACCAGTTGGCGAGAGCGAGAGCGGCGGGCGTAGAACACATCGTCCTGGCGACGTCTTACCTGGCCGAGGTCTTCGAACCGTACTTCGGGGACGGCTCGGCGCTCGGTCTCCACCTGGAGTACGTGACGGAGGAGGAGCCCCTCGGCACGGGCGGCGCGATCCGCAACGTGGCCTCCCGGCTCCACTCCGCGCCCGACGACCCGGTGCTCATCTTCAACGGCGACATCCTGACGGGCCTGGACATCAGGGCCCTGGTCCGTACGCACGAGACGACGGGCGCGGACGTCTCCCTCCACCTCACACAGGTGACGGACCCGAGGGCGTACGGCCTGGTCCCGACGGACGACACCGGCCGGGTGACGGCGTTCCTGGAGAAGCCGCAGACCCCCGAGGAGATCGTCACCGACCAGATCAACGCGGGGGCGTACGTCTTCCGCCGCTCGGTCATCGACACGATCCCGGCGGGCCGGCCCGTCTCGGTCGAACGCGAGACGTTCCCCGACCTCCTGTCGGCAGGCGCCCACCTCCAGGGCATGGTCGACTCGACGTACTGGCTCGACCTGGGCACCCCCGCGGCCTTCGTCCGCGGCTCGGCGGACCTCGTCCTGGGCCGGGCCCCGTCCCCCGCGGTCCCCGGCCGCTGCGGCGACCGCCTGATCCTCCCCACGGCCAGCGTCGCCCCCGACGCCAAGCTGACCGGAGGCACGGTGGTGGGCGAGGGCGCCTTCGTGGCCGAGGGCGCGCGCGTCTTCGGCAGCACCATCCTCCCCGGCGCCGTCATCGAACCCGGCGCCATCATCACCGACTCCCTCATCGGCACCCGCGCCCGCGTAGGCCAACGCTCGGTCCTCACCGGCACGGTCATCGGCGACGGCGCGGTGATCGGCGCCGACAACGAGCTCAGGGACGGGGTACGGGTGTGGTGCGACGCTCGGATCCCGGCGGGATCGGTGCGCTTCTCACCCGACCTGTAGAACCGCCGGCCACCCACCCGGTGGGGGCTGCTCACGGAAGTCGACAGTTCCTCTCGGCGCCGGTCCCGGCATTTCAGCCCGTCCGGCGTTCGAGGGCGGGGTCAGTGCCGACCCTAGCTCCTGCCCGCCTGGCTGGGGCTGTGTGTCTGTGGCCGGTGCGGCTCGGTGCCGGTGCCGGTATTCGGGCCTGTCCGGTGTTCGAGGGCGGGGCCTGCACCATCCCTAGCCTCCGCCCTCCCGCTGGGGGTTGTGCGTCTGCGGCCGGTGCGGCTCGGTGCCGGTGCCGGTATTCGGGCCTGTCCGGTGTTCGAGGGCGGGGCCTGCACCGTCCCTAGCCCCGCCCACCTGCTGGGGGTTGTGCGTCTGCGGCCGGTGTCTCTCGGCGCCGGTTTCGGCATTCTGGCCCGTCCGGTGCTCGAGGACGAGGCCTGCACCATCCCTAACCCCCACCCACCCGCTGGGGGCTACGTGCCTGTCGGCGGTGCATCTCGGCGCCGGTTTCGGCATTCTGGCCCGTCCGGTGTTCGAGGACGAGGCCTGCACCATCCCTAACCCCCACCCACCCGCTGGGGGCTACGTGCCTGTCGGCGGTGCATCTCGGCGCCGGTCCCGGCATTTCAGCCCGTCCGGCGTTTGAGGACGAGGCCGTTCAGGCCGACAGCGGGGGTCTGGGGGCGGCAGCCCCCAGGGGCCGGGGTGGAAGGGACAGCGCCCCTTCGAGGACGGGAAGGGTAGGGGCGGCGGGGGCGAAAACCCCGCCCCCTACAACCGCCCGATATCCCCCACCGGCATCCGCGGAGCCCGCCGCCCCGGCACCCGCCCGCTCAACAGAATCAACCGAGCCGCCCGATGCCGCTGCCCCGCATACGGCTCCAACAACTCCAGCATCACGGAGTCATCCGCATCCCGATCCCCGGCAAGCGCAAACCCCACGATCCCCGGCAGATGCAGATCCCCCACGGTCACCGCGTCCGCCGCCCCATGACTGCGCTGCACAACCTCCGAAGACGTCCACGGCCCGATCCCCGGCACGACCTCCAACCGAGCCTGCGCCTGAGCCGGAGCCATCCCCACCGCCTCCTCCAGCCGCGCAGCGACCCGTACGGCCCGCAGAATCGTCGACGCCCGCTTGTTGTCGACCCCGGCCCGATGCCACTCCCAGGACGGAATCATCCGCCAGGTCGCCGCGTCCGGCATGACACACATCCGCCCGGGCGCGGGCCCCGGCGCCGCCACGCCGTACTTCCGAACCAGCAACCGCCACGCCCGATACGCCTCATCGGTCGTGACCTTCTGCTCCAGAATCGACGGAATCAACGACTCCAGCACCAGCCCGGTCCGCGTCAACCGCAGCCCCGGCCGCCGATGCCGAGCGAGCGCCACCAGCCGATGCCGCGGCACGAAGGCGGACGGATCATCGGCGGCCCCGAGCAGCTCGGGCAACTGCTCCAGCAGCCACTCGGCCCCCGGCCCCCAGGCCTCGCCCCGCACCTCGGCACCCCGCACGCCGACCCGCAGCGTCCCGGGCCCGGCGGGCGTGAGACAGGCCCGCCACACCGACCCGTCCGGCATCGCCCGGAACGTCGGATCCCCGGGCCCGCGCCGCAGAGGCCCCAGCACCAGCCCGAGATCGAGCGGCCACTCCGGCACCCAGGTGCGCACCCGCCCGGGCACCGGCGCCTGACGCGGTATCCCGGCGGGCACGGGGACATGGCCGCCGCGCACAGTCGTACGCGTGGACTGCGGAGTGAAGCGTCCTGCCACGAGTGAAGTCCTAAGAAGACCGGTATGGAGAGACCCCTACGAGCCTAGGCGCTGTACGGCGCGCACTACCGCACCGCGATGAAAGCCCCCGCATCCCGCTCCGCCCGAGGCCGCGGCTCCTCCGCCGGATGCCCGACCGCCACGGCCCCCATCGGATCCCAGTCCCCCGGCAGCCCGAGCACCTCGCGCACCACATCCCGGCAGAACATCGTCGACGACACCCAGGCCGACCCCAGCCGCTCCCCGGCCAGCGCGACCAGGAAGTTCTGCACCCCGGCCCCGGTGGCGACGACGAACATCTCCCGCTCGGCGCCGTCACGCCGTACGTCGCCGTAGGTGTGCGAACCGTCCATGACCAGGCACGGCACCACGAGATACGGAGCGTTGCGCAGTACGTCCCCGCGTCGCACCCGCTTGGCGATGGACTCCTCGCTCTTGCCGTCGCGCCGCAGGTCGGCGATCCAGGCGTCCCGCATCGCGTCGAGCAGCCGCGTCCGCGACTCCTGCGACTCCAGCAGCACGAACCGCCACGGTGTGGTGTGGTGCGGCGCCGGTGCCGTGACCGCCGCCGCGACCGCTCTTCGTACGGCCCCGCCGTCGACCGGCTCGTCCGTGAAGGCCCGGACCGTACGGCGCTGGGTCATCGCCTCTCGTACCGCCTCCGACGTGCCCAGCCGGAACATGTCGTCACGAGCGCCGCGCACCATGGCCCGCGCGCCCTCCCCGTGCTCCTCGGCCACCGTGTGCGCCAGCCCGCGCACCACGGCCACGGGCAGCCCGGAGGCCTTGCCCTTCACCAGGTCACCGGCGGCGGCGAGTTCGTCGGCGGTCGCCACGACGGTCGCGCTGAGCGGATTGCCGTACGCGTCCGTGCCGCCGCGCAGATCGTCGAGTACGCGAATGCCGGCGGCGCCGATCGCCACATCGGTGAGCCCCGTGCGCCAGGGGCGGCCGAAGGTGTCGGTGACGACGACCCCGACATCGACCCCGAGGGCGTCCCGCAGCCCGTCCCGGATCGCCCGCGCGGACGCGTCGGGGTCCTCGGGCAGCAACAGCACGGTCCCGGCGGGCGTGTTGGAGGCGTCGACCCCGGCGGCGGCCATCACGAGCCCCTGCCGGTTCTCGACGATGCGCAGGGCGCCGCGGCGCGCCACGACCCGTACGGTCTCCGCGTCGATGGCGGCCTCCCGGTCGGTCGCCTCGACGATCCGTCCCTCGGCCTTGGAGATGATCTTCGAGGTGACCAGGAGCACGTCCCCGTCGGCGAGGCCGGGTTCGGCGGTGGCGAT
Organism: Streptomyces sp. NPDC055013; assembly: GCF_053608645.1. Lineage (NCBI taxonomy): Bacteria > Bacillati > Actinomycetota > Actinomycetes > Kitasatosporales > Streptomycetaceae > Streptomyces > Streptomyces sp. NPDC055013. The sequence continues at coordinate 8,119 of NZ_JBSGVW010000071.1, read as the reverse complement.
CAGTTTCGCGAGGTCGTCGCCCTGCTGGATCTCGGGAATCCCGGGGACGGCCCAGACGCGGTAGCCGTCGGCGGACACGTCGCTCATACCGCTCGCACCTCCTCGGCCAGTGTCAGCGCCTCGCGGGCCATCTGCGTGGTCGCGTCGAGGTCGGTCATCATCAGCGGTACGGCCCGGCAGCGGATCCCGGCCGCCTCGACCTGCTCGACGGAGTTCGCGTCCACGGTGTCGACGAGCCATCCGTCCAGGAGCCCCGAGCCGTAGTGCTCGGCGACCGCCGAGGCCGTCGACTCGACGCCGACCGCCGCGAGCACCTTGTCGGCCATGCCGCGCACGGGCGCGTTGCCGACGATGGGGGACAGGCCCACGACCGGCACGCCGGCGTCGGCGATCGCCTCGCGGATGCCGGGCACGGCGAGGATCGTGCCGACCGAGACGACCGGGTTGGACGGCGGGAAGAGGATGACGTCCGCGTCGGCGATCGCCTCCAGGACACCCGGCGCCGGCTTGGCCTGTTCCGCGCCGACCGGCACGATCGCCTCCGCCGGCACCGAGGCCCGCAGCCGCACCCAGTACTCCTGGAAGTGGACGGCTCTGCGTTCGCCGTCCACCTCGACCGCGACGTGCGTCTCGACGCGGTCGTCGGTCATGGGGATGAGCCGGACTCCCGGCTTCCAGCGGTCGCACAGCGCCTCCGTCACCGCGCTGAGCGGATATCCGGCGCCGATCATCTGCGTCCGCACGATGTGCGTGGCGAAGTCCCGGTCGCCGAGCCCGAACCACTCCGGCCCGACGCCGTACGCCGCGAGCTCCTCCTTGAGATGGAAGGTCTCGTCGGCCCGCCCCCAGCCCTGCTCCTCGTTGATGCCGCCGCCCAGCGTGTACATCACCGTGTCGAGGTCCGGGCAGACCTTCAGCCCGAAGAGGTGGATGTCGTCCCCGGTGTTGCCGATGACCGTGACGTCCGCGTCCGGCGCGGCCTGCTTCAGACCGCGCAGGAACCGGGCACCACCGATGCCGCCTGCCAGAACCACAATGCGCATGGGAGCAGTCTTGCAGGCGGGTACGACAACGCGTCAGGCAGTCACGGGACGCTGCTCCGTACGCGCCTCGCAGGCCGAAGCCGTGGGGGTTCCCGCGGTCGAACGAAGCTGGGACTGGGGGAGCATCGGCATCTCCGTCAGGCCCGGGTAGTACACATGCAGGCTCACCGCCGGCTCCAGCGCGTCGTTCGCCACCTCGTGCATGTATCCCGGTGCGAACACCCGCTGCGCGCCCGCCTCCAACACGCGCGTGCCGCGTTCCGTGCGCTCGGTCAGCGTGCCGTCCAGGACCGTCAGGACACCGGAGGACGGGCCGTGGTCGTGCAGGCCGCTGCCCTGTCCGGGGACCCAGGACAGCAGCCACACCTCGTAGCCGGGGCCCGTGCTCAGCCGGTGGTACCAGCGCGTGGTGGCGTCGTACCGGACGAGGTGCTCCCACTGGGAGCGGTCGGCGGCGATGGAGCGGGCCAGGCCCACGAACTCGGCGACGGTGGCCGGGTGCTCGCGCGGTGTCTGGAGGAGGTGCGGGACTTCGAGGATGTCGCCGGCGATCTGGAGGTCGCTGTCGCTGTTCATGGGGTGCGGTGGTTCCTCAGTGAAGGAAGGTCAGAGGGAACGAGAGCCGAGGAAAGGGTGGCTCGGCCTACAGCTGGAGCAGGTGTGGCTCAACAGCTGGGACAGCAACAGCTACAGCGAGCGCGGGCAGCACCGTGGGACCCGGCGGTGCGGGTCGAGGTGAGTGCCGAGTTCGCGAGCATGCCCACAAGGACATCGGTTCGCACCTCCAGTGTCAACTCGACGCCCGTTATGTGGGACATGTTTCACCTCATCCGGTTCATCTCCGTGGCGAAAGGTTTGTTCATCAGTTGACCGGGACACATGGCGCACAACCGGGCGCGCGGCGTCGTTGTGATCCTGTGATCCGACTGTGATCCGGTTCGCATCTGCGCGTGTGTGCAACGAGATCGAACTTCTGGGCGTCCTTTTCCGTACAGGCTCTGGGCGGAGCTGGACGCCCTCCCGAGCCTCGTCCGCTTGTCAAGGTTTATGCCGATTTGAACACTTTCCGCTAGGCCTTGGTTCCGCAGAGTGAATAAGGGGCTCAATAGCAGATCTCGGCTTGACTCGCCCGGAGCAGCACACTTGTAATTTCACTCGTGTCGTTCAGCCGGAATCGGTAACGGCTACATCACGGGGACGCGAAGACAGACGAGGGGCGCACATGACCGAGCTGGTGCAGCAACTGCTGGTCGACGACGCGGACGAGGAACTCGGCTGGCAGGAGCGCGCGCTGTGCGCCCAGACCGACCCCGAGTCCTTCTTTCCCGAGAAGGGCGGTTCCACCCGCGAGGCCAAGAAGGTCTGCCTCGCCTGTGAGGTCCGCTCCGAGTGCCTCGAATACGCCCTCGCCAATGACGAGCGCTTCGGCATCTGGGGCGGCCTGTCCGAGCGGGAGCGCCGCCGGCTGAAGAAGGCTGCCGTCTGAGCGCCGCACCGACCGCCCGACCGACGGTCGTCGCACGCACACAACGCACGCACATACGTCTCGAATACGTTTCGAACGGCCCGTCGCGGGTGGGTTATCCACAGGCGGCGGGCCGCCGTGATGCCCAGCCGATAGTGTGGTCGCTCGTCCGAGACGCCGCACTGTCCCCACGGGGCACGGGCGTCCACCGCAGTCCATCGAACCGGGGCCCGTACCTCGATGTCCGTGCACAGCCACACGGCAGCCCATCACGACGTCGCTGCCACACCTGAGTTCCCGCGTCATGTGGTGACCGCGGTCCTCGTCTCCCACGACGGCGCCCGCTGGCTGCCCGACGCGCTCGCCGGGCTGCTCGGCCAGGAGCGCCCCGTCCAGTTCGCCGTTGCCGCCGACACCGGCAGCGGGGACCACTCCGCCCAGCTGGTCACCGACGCCCTCGGCGCCGACCGCGTACTGCACCTCGCCCGGCGCACCGGATTCGGCCAGGCCGTCGAGGAGGCCAACCGCACCGCCCCCGTCCTCACCCCGGACGAGCTGGCGTATCTGAAGCGGCCGAGCGGCTGGGACCCCGTCACCCGCACATGGCGCGACGACGCCTACGACTTGCCCGAACTCCCCCACGGGGAGCCGGTGCAATGGCTGTGGCTCCTGCACGACGACTGCGCCCCCGAACCCGACGCCCTGGCCCAGCTGCTGCGCGTCGTGGAGAACGAGTACGAGCTGGGCCGCGACGACGTCGCCGTAGTGGGCCCCAAGCTGCGCGGCTGGTACGACCGCCGGCAGCTCCTCGAGGTCGGCGTCACCATCGCCAACTCCGGCCGCCGCTGGACCGGCCTCGACCGCCGCGAACAGGACCAGGGCCAGCACGACCACGTACGGCCCGTGCTGTCCGTGTCCACCGCCGGCATGCTGATCCGCCGCGACGTCTTCGAACAGCTCGGCGGCTTCGACCGCCGGCTGCCCCTCATGCGTGACGACGTCGACCTGTGCTGGCGCGCCACGGCCGCCGGCCACCGCGTCCTCGTCGCCCCCGAGGCGGTCGTACGACACGCCGAGGCTTCCTCCCGCGAGCGCCGCACCGTCGACTGCGTGGGCCGCACCTCCGCGTCCCCGCACAAGGTCGACAAGGCGGGTGCCGTCTACACCCTGCTCGTCAACACACGCACGGCCGTGCTGCCCTGGGTGCTGCTGCGCCTCCTGTTCGGCACGGTCCTGCGCACCCTCGCCTACCTCGTGGGCAAGGTCCCGGGGCAGGCCCTCGACGAGATCCGCGGCCTCATGGGCACGCTGCTGCGCCCCGAGCGGATCATCGCCGGGCGGCGCAGGCGCGGGAGTCCCGTCATCGACAAGGGTGAGCTGCGGGCGCTGTTCCCGCCGCCCGGCGCGACCGTGCGGGCCACCGTCGAACAGGTCGCGGGCAGCCTCGTCGGCCGCTCCGACCCCGAGGTGACCTCCGGCGCAGGACGGCACGGCAGCGCGATCGAGTCCGGACCCGGCGGCGATGACGCCGACTTCCTGGAGATAGAGCAGTTCGGCCGCCTCAAGCGCGTCGCCCGCAAGCCCGGCCCGGTGCTCTTCCTGGTGCTGCTGTTCGTCTCGCTGATCGCCTGCCGGCAACTCCTCGGCGGCGGCGCGCTCGCGGGCGGGGCACTGCTGCCTGCCCCGGCCGATTCCGGTGAGCTGTGGTCGCACTACGTGGACGCCTGGCACCCCGTGGGCGCGGGCGGCACCTCGTCCGCGCCGCCGTATCTCGCGCTCGTGGCGATGCTCGCCTCGATGCTGCTGGGATCGACCGGACTCGCGGTCACCGTCCTGCTCGTCTGCTCGGTGCCGCTGGCCGGCTTCACCGCGTACTTCGCCTCCCGGCCGCTCGTCGAGTCGCGCCTGCTGCGCGCGTGGGGCGCCGTCGTCTACGCCGTCCTGCCCGCCGCCACCGGCGCGCTCGCCGGCGGCCGCATCGGCACCGCCGTCCTCGCCGTCCTGCTGCCGCTCATCGCGCGCGCGGGCATCGCGGCGAGCGGCCTGACGAACGGCTCCGGCGCGCGCGGCAGTTGGCGCGCGACCTGGGCGTACGCGCTGCTGCTGACGATCAGCACGGCCTTCACGCCGATCGTGTGGCCCATCGCCCTGCTCCTCGGGCTCGGAGTGCTGGCGGTGCGACGCGCCGACATCACCGCCTACGGACTGCGCTTCCTGGCCCAGCTCGGCGTGCCCCTGCTGGTCCTCGCGCCCTGGTCGCTGACGCTGCTGCCGTTCGGCTTCTTCCAGGAGGCCGGTCTGGAGTACGGCTCCTCCGCCGCCTCCGCCCTGGATCTGCTCGGCGCCAGCCCCGGCGGACCCGGCACGGTCGACGGGCTGATGCTCATCGGCATCGTGCTGGCCGCGCTGGCCGCCCTGATGCGCTCCGAGCGCCAGTTCGGGATCAGGACGGCCTGGGCGGTCGCCCTCGTCGGCCTCGTCTTCGCGGTCCTGTCCAACAGCTCCACCTGGGCCGGCCCCGCGACCCTCGTCTACGGCATCGCCCTCCTGGCCGCCGCCCTGCTCGGCGCCGACGGGGCACGCGCGCGGGTGGCCGAGCAGAGCTTCGGCTGGCGCCAGCCGGTCGCCGCGCTGATCGCCTTCGCCGCGGCCGCGGGCCCGCTGCTCGTCGCCGCCGGCTGGATGATCCGCGGCGCCGACGGGCCGCTGGAGCGGCGCGACCCCGTGCAGGTGCCCGCGTTCGTCGCCGAGGAGAGCGGCACCCGCGACCAGGCCCGCACCCTCGTCCTGGACAGCGAATCCTCCGCCCACGTCGGCTACATGCTCGTCCGTGGCTCCGGGGCCCGCCTCGGCGACGCCGAGCTCGCCGCCGCCGACGGGGAGGACACCAAGCTCGACAAGATCGTCGCCAACCTGGTCGCCGGCTCCGGCGCCGACCAGGCCGACCAGCTCGGCGCGTTCGCCGTGCGTTACGTCCTCGTCCACAAGGGCGCGCCGCGTGAGGTCACGCGCGTCCTGGACGCCACGCCCGGGCTGTCGCGGCTGAGCGAGCAGAACGGCAGTGCGTTGTGGCGGATCGACCGGCAGGTGTCGCGGGCGGCCATCGTCGCCGGAGCCGCGTCAGAGTCCGGGTCCGGTTCCGGGGCTGATTCCGGGTCTGCGGCCGGTGGCGGCTCCGGGGCCGGTGAGCCGCAGCCCGTTGCGGCGGGGCCCGTCGAGATCCACACCACGATCCCCAGCGGCGCCGAGGGGCGGGTCCTGCGGCTCGCCGACAGTGCCGATGCCGGCTGGACGGCCACCCTGGACGGGAAGCCGCTCACCGCGACCACGGTCGACGGCTGGGCCCAGGGCTTCGAACTGCCCGCCGGCGGCGGCAAGCTGGACGTCACCTACGACGACCCGATCGGCCACAGCGCGTGGCTGTGGGCCCAGGGCTTCCTCGCCCTCGTACTCGTCGTGATGGCCCTTCCCGGACGTCGCCGCGACATCGACGACGACCTGCCCGAGGAGCCGGTCGTCCCGGCCGAGGCCATGGCCGGCGAGGGACGGAGGGCCCGTCGGTTGCGCGCCCAGGCCGAGGCGGACGCCGAAGAGGCCGGTCAGCAGGGCGAGTTCCCCGCTCCTCCGTCGGAGCCGCCGGCCGCGGCGATTCCCCAGCAGCAGTCCTACGGCGAGTGGGACACGCCCGGTTACGCAGGTGCCGAGTACGGCAACTACGGCGGGCAGCAGTACCCGGCGGGCGGCGCCTACGACCAGGGGTATCAGGCGGATCCGTATCAGGGCGGCCAGTACGACCCGTACGCGTACGGCGGGCAGCCCTCCACGGCGGCGTACGACACGTCGTACGACCAGACGTACCAGCAGGGTTACGACGGCACGTACGACGACCCGGCGCAGCAGCATCAGCACGGCAGTGAGCGTCCCGACGGGAGCCAGCAGTGAACCGCACCACCCTCTCCCTGATCGCCGGCGTCACCGCCCTCGCCGCCGTCACCGGGCTCGCGGCGCTCACGACGCCGGACGCGTCCGGTGCCAACACCGCCAAGGCGGCCGCCGAGCTGCCCGTGGAGCGTACGAGCCTGGTGTGTCCGGCGCCGAGTATCTCGGACCTCGCCGAGACGACGTACACCTCGTTCACCCCCGTCACGAAGGGGACGGCGAGTGACGGGAAGGCCGAACTGCGGTCCGCGGCGCAGGAGAAGGGCGACGCGGCGGACGGCAAGGGTGAGAAGGACGAGGACGCCGGGAAGGCCGGCAAGGCCGACAAGCCGGTTCTGGAGGGCAAGCAGCCGGGAACGCCCGTCAGTGGTGATGCGTCCGGGGCGGACTCGCCCGCGCTCATCGGGACCGCCGACGGGAAGTTCGCGCCCGGCTGGACCGTGCAGGAGACCACCGAGGTCGCCGTGGGCACGGGGCGTGGTCTGCAGGGCGTCAACTGCACCGCGCCCGACACCGAGTTCTGGTTCCCCGGGGCCAGTACGGCTCCCGACCGCACGGACTACGTGCATCTGACCAACCCCGACGACTCCGCCGCAGTCGTCGACATCGAGCTGTACGGCAAGGACGGTTCGCTCGAGACCACAGTGGGGGAGGGGATCACGGTCCAGCCGCACTCCGGTGAGCCGATCCTGCTGTCCACGCTCACCAGTGAGAAGCAGGACAACGTGACCGTGCATGTGACTGTGCGCAGCGGTCGGGTCGGTGCCTCGGTGCAGGCGCTGGACGACAAGCTCGGTGGGGACTGGCTGGCGGCGTCCGCCGACCCCGCGGGGAGTCTGGTGCTGCCCGGCATTCCGAAGGACGCCACCTCTGTGCGGCTGGTCGCCTTCACGCCGGGGGACGCCGATGCGGATCTGAAGGTGCGGCTTGCTTCGCCGTCCGGGATGATCACGCCTGCCGGGAACGAGACGTTGCACGTCAAGGCGGGGATGACCAGTGCGGTGGATCTCGGTGACGTCATGCAGGGTGAGGCGGGGTCGCTGGTGCTGACTCCTACGGATCGTTCGGTGCCGGTTGTTGCGGCGGTGCGGGTGGTCCGTGGGAAGGGCGACAAGCAGGAGACGGCGTTCATCCCGGCGAGCCGGGCGGTGGGCACGCGCGCGACGGTGGTGGACAACCGGGTGAAGGGGACGACGTTGTCCGTGACGGCGCCCTTCGGTGCCGCGGAGGTCAAGGTGACGGCTTCTGCGGGTAGCGAGGGCGGTGCTGCGGCGTCGCAGTCGTACACGGTCAAGTCCGGCACTACGCAGGACGTGAAGGTGCCGGTGCCGAGCGGGCTGAAGGGCACGTACGCGCTGACCGTGGAGTCGGTGTCGGGTGGGCCGGTGTACGCGTCCCGGACGCTGGCGGTCACGGAGGACGGGGTGGCCGGGTTCACTGTGCAGACGTTGCCGGACGATCGGGGGATGGTGGCTGTGCCGGAGGCGGATGAGGACTTGTCGGTCCTGCAGAAGTAGGCCGGCGGGATGCCTCCGGCGGGTGGGGCGGGGGGTGCCTGCGGCGGCCTGTGGCGCTGAGTGGGGGTTCGCGTAGCGCCTGGCGGTGGGTTGTGGGTCGGGGCCGTGCCGGGGGGTGTCCGTCCTCGGACCGGCGGTTGGGGTCGGGCAGGGTG
>NZ_JBSGVW010000070.1:0-17183 GCF_053608645.1 Streptomyces sp. NPDC055013 | reverse complement strand
GGCCCGGCGACCGTGGTCGCCGGGCCCCTCCCGTCACGCCTGTTCTGTCGGCGCCTTCTCGCTTACAGCGCGCCGAAGCCCACCTTGCGCGGGGCCGGCTCGCCGAGCTCCACGTACGCGAGGCGGTCTGCCGGGACCAGGACCTTGCGGCCGTGCTCGTCCACGAGGGTCAGCAGCTGTGACTTTCCGGCCAGGGCCTCGGACACCGCCCGCTCGACCTCCTCGGCACTCTGACCGCTCTCCAGAACGATCTCGCGGGGCGCGTGCTGCACGCCGATCTTGACCTCCACGGCTATGTCCCTCCGACGGTCAGTGAAGTGCGCGATCTTCCGCGCCGTACCCAGCACACATTAGCCCGGTGAGGGGACCTGCACGCTCCGCCCAAGAACGCCAGGAGCGAACAGGGGGCGGGAACAAATGCCCGACACGCTCAGTGGTGCTCGGTGCCGTGCAGCGGGAAGCCGGCGATGCCCCGCCAGGCGAGGGACGTCAGCAGCTGCACCGACTGGTCACGCGGCACGCTGCGGTCGCTGTGCAGCCAGGATCGGGCCACGACCTGGGCGAGACCGCCGAGGCCTGAGGCGAGCAGCATCGACTCCGCGCGCGAGAGGCCGGTGTCCTCGGCGATGACGTCGCAGATCGCCTCGGCGCACTCGTTCGTGACCTTGTCGACGCGCTCGCGCACGGCCGGCTCGTTGGTCAGGTCCGACTCGAAGACCAGGCGGAACGCGCCGCCGTCGTCCTCGACATACGCGAAGTACGCGTCCATGGTCGCCCGTACGCGCTGCTTGTTGTCGGTCGTCGACGCGAGCGCGTTCCGTACGGACTGGATCAGGGACTCGCAGTGCTGGTCCAGCAGCGCGAGGTACAGGTCGAGCTTGCCCGGGAAGTGCTGGTAGAGCACCGGCTTGCTGACGCCGGCGCGCTCGGCGATGTCGTCCATCGCTGCAGCGTGGTAGCCCTGCGCGACGAACACCTCCTGGGCGGCGCCCAGCAGCTGGTTCCGTCGGGCACGGCGCGGCAGGCGAGTGCCTCGCGGGCGTGCCGCCTCTGTCTGCTCGATGGCTGTCACGCCGCCTCCCAATGTCGTCCACACGCGGTGTGCGCCGCGCCGCCATCGTACTTTTCGGTAACCCTGGTGTGCGCGGTGCGAGCGCAGAATTTCACGGACCGGACGGTGACGAAAGTCGCACAGAAGGTTTGAAACCCGGCCGGAACGGGCAACAAATGGTCTCTTTGCTGTTCAACGGCACTCTCTTCCGTGCCCACCTGTACCTTCATTCACCTTCGTTCGTGCAGAGTCGCACCCTGAGCCGGCCCGTGTCACCGGCAGCCGCCGTCGCCGATGGCCGGCGTCACCGATAGTCGTCCTCGTCGATGGAGACGACGCGTGCCTGTTCGATGAGATCGGCCTCGCTGGCCCGGTCCTGGTCCGCGCCGGTCAGCCGGTCGTCCCGGTCGCGCCGGACGTCGGCGTGCTGCTCGGCCGCGTCGGCGGCGGGAGCCTCGACGTCGTACTCCTCGTCCTGCTCGGTGTCGTCGTCCACGAAGGTCTCGGGGTCGGTGGGATCGACGGCCATGGCGGGCTCCCTTCCTAGAACGTCCCCGTGGGGCACAACGTCCCTGGGTGAAGCAGGGGTCCACTTCCGGGTGCCCTGCGTACGAGCCTAGGAGACACCGGATCCGGACGCTATGCGATCGGCGGGGGATCTGCGGGCAATTCGGGCGTGCTCCGAACGGCTTCCGTGAGCACGATGCGTCCGGCGGGTTTCCCGGCCGGGAAGCTGCCATGTACGTGTCGACTTGTGACGGCGAACACATGAACCACTGCGTGATCGTCTCGTAACATTGCCGCATGTCTTCGACCGAGCTCCCGTCAGCGCCGGCCGCCAATGTGCTCCCCAAGGTGGCGACCGTCAGGGTCGCCGAGGGGGAGCGGCTGCGATCGGTCGGGCTGCCCGGGATCACGCTGACGGTGCGGTCGAGGCCGCCCGCGCGCGAGGGACTGCCGCCCGCGCTGTACGTCCATGGGCTCGGCGGTTCCTCGCAGAACTGGTCGGCGCTGATGGAACTGCTCGAGGGCGAGGTCGACTGCGAGGCCGTCGACCTGCCGGGCTTCGGCGACTCGCCACCACCGGACGACGGCGACTACTCGATCACCGCGCACGCACGCGCGGTGATCCGCTATCTCGACGCCTCCGGCCGCGGCCCCGTACACCTCTTCGGCAACTCGCTCGGCGGCGCGGTCACCACGCGCGTCGCCGCCGTACGTCCGGACCTCGTCCGTACGCTCACCCTCGTGTCGCCCGCCCTGCCCGAGCTCCGCGTCCAGCGCAGTGCCGTGCCCACCGCGCTGCTCTCGGTGCCCGGAGTGACCTCGCTGTTCACCCGGGTCACCAGGCAGTGGTCGGCGGAGCAGCGGGTCCGCGGCGTGATGCACCTCTGCTACGGCGACCCCGGCCGGGTGACGCCGGAAGGATTCAGCAACGCCGTCCAGGAAATGGAACGACGGCTGCAACTGCCGTACTTCTGGGACGCGATGACGCGTTCCGCGCGCGGGCTGGTCAACGCCTACACGCTGGGCGGCCAGCACGCGCTGTGGCGCCAGGCCGAGCGCGTCCTGGCTCCGACGCTGCTCATCTACGGCGGCCGGGACCAGCTCGTGGGCTACCGGATGCGCAGCAGGGCCGCGCGCGCCTTCCGCGACTCCCGTCTGCTGAGCCTGCCGGAGGCCGGGCACGTGGCGATGATGGAGTACCCGGAGGTGGTCGCCCGGGCGTTCGTCGAACTCCTCGCGGAGACGGGGGAGTCGGAGGACACGGGGGATGCCTCGAGCCGCAGAGTGGGCGAAGCAGGGGCCGCAAGACAGAGTGCGGGCGAGGACGAGGCCGCCGCGAGCGGCGAAGGCACCGTGACCGAGAACGCCGGGAGCTGAGGCGCGACGTGGGACGCCACAGCAGGCGCGGGCCCGCCAAGTCCAAGCGCGACACCGCGGACACAACCGCACAACAGAACTCCCGGGGAGCGCAGCCGGAGCCGGGCACGGCCCAGCGGGGGACGTCCGTGCCGGGCGCGGGCCCGAGCGGTTGGCCGCAGTCCGGCGGACCTGGCGGCGGTCGCCGGGTGCCGGGGCCGCCGCCCGCCCGGCAGGGGATGCCCCCGGCTGGAGCTCCGGCGTACGGAGGTCGTGGCTTCCCTGACGGCACGCCCGCGCAGGGGGTCCCGAGGCTGCCCGACGGTACGCCCGCACATGGCTTTCCGAGGTTCCCCGACGGCACCCCCGCGCACGGCGTGCCCCGTTTCGCCGACGGCACGCCCGCCCACGGCATCCCCCAGGCCCGAGCCGGCCACCCCGAGCAGCGTGAGTCCGGCGGTGGCTGGGGCGAGTTGAGGGGGCGCACCGGCGTTGCCTACGGCGCGCCCGCGGCGGCCGGCGCCCCGCCCGTGACCGGCGTTCCGGTGCCGCGGCCACGGCGGGCAGCGCCGTCCGAAGGGCCCCGGCAGGACTACCTCGAGGCCTTCGAAGGCGACGCGGACGTCGACGTCTTCGCGCCCCGTACGACCGAGAGCGCGCACGCCTCCGACCCGTACGCCTCCGTCACCGACTGGGACACCAGGACCGGCACCGGTGGCGCGGACGGCACCGGGGCGCATGCCGGCACCGGCGTCGATGACGACGACGCCCCGCCGACCGGCGAGCCCGTGGCGGCGAAGGGCTCCAAGGGCCGGGCCTTCTCCGGCATCGCCGCTGCCGCAGTCGTCACCGTGCTGGCCGTCGTCGTCGCCGGTCAGGTCGCCGAGGGGCGGGACGACGGCGACGTACAGTCGCAGTCCACCACCGACCAGGAGCGGGACGCCCGGGACTCGGCCTCGCGGGGCGACGGGCGGCCGACGCCGGACAGTTCGCCGAGTGTGCCGGCGCCGCTGACGTACGAGCAGAAGATGGGCGAGACGTACGCGCTCGGCGCCAAGCTCAAGGGGTCGGGCAAGTTCGACGCGGTCCCGGGGGTCGCCAAGGCGCCCGGCAAGGGGCAGAAGTACACCTATCGCGTGGACGTGGAGCAGGGGCTCGGTCTCGACGGCGAGCTCTTCGCCGAGGCCGTGCAGAAGACGCTCAACGACGACCGGAGCTGGGCGCACAACGGCGCCTACACCTTCGAGCGCATCTACACCGGCCAGCCGAACTTCGTGATCACGCTGGCCAGTCCCGGTACGACGGCCGAGTGGTGTGCCAAGTCCGGCCTGGACACCACCGTCGACAATGTGTCGTGCGACTCCGCCGCCACCGAGCGCGTCATGATCAATGCGTACCGATGGGCGCAGGGGTCGGAGACGTACGGTGATCGCATCCACGAGTACCGGCAGATGCTGATCAACCACGAGGTCGGTCACCGGCTCGGCTACTCCCATGTGACCTGCGACAAGGACGGCGAGCTCGCGCCGGTCATGCAGCAGCAGACCAAGTTCCTCGACCACGACGGCATCCGCTGCCGGGCCAACCCCTGGATGTATCCCGGGAGTTGACGGGTGCCTCATACGTCACATTGACATGTGCAGCGAGTTCATACATATTTCTGCACATGTCGACCCGTCACGCCCCCTCTCGCGCCGCCATCGAGCTGGCGCTGATCGGTGTGACCGCCCTGTGCGTGGCCGACATCGACTGTCGCTGACGCCCGCCCTCTGGCGTTCGCGTCGCGATCTTCTTCCTTCACTCCTGTGAGTCGCTGACGGGCTTCCGGCCCGTGGCGCGCTCATGGGCTGCCGACGACCCGACGCCGGGGCAGACGTCTGTGCATTTCTGTCTCACTCCGCGTCATTTCGTCTCGTTATCCGAGACTCATCATTCCGAGAGGTCGTCTCCGATGCGTCAATCGTCCGTCATAGCGCGCCGCGTGGCCGCGGCATCCGTCAGCCTGGTCGTGGCAGCGGGCGCCGCCGCCTGCGGGCCTGAGGACAACGATGCCAAGAGTGCCGGCGGCGACTCCACGCCCCACAAGGGCGGCACGCTCACGGTCCTGAACTCCAATCCGCAGCAGGACTTCGACCCCGCCCGTCTGTACACCTCGGGCGGCGGAAACGTCCCTTCCCTCGTCTTCCGTACGCTCACCACCCGCAACCGCGAGAACGGAGAGGCCGGCGCCGAGGTCGTCCCCGACCTCGCCACCGACACCGGGCGCCCCAACAAGGACGCGACCGTGTGGACGTACACCCTCAAGGAGGGCCTCAAGTACGAGGACGGCACCGCGATCACCTCGGCCGACATCAAGTACGGCATCGAGCGCTCCTTCGCCCCCGAACTGTCCGGCGGCGCACCGTACTTGAGGGACTGGCTGGTCGGCGCGGCCGACTACCAGGGGCCCTACAAGGACAAGAAGGGCCTGACGGCGATCGAGACGCCGGACGAGCGGACCATCGTCTTCCACCTGAACAAGCCCGAGGGCGAGTTCCCGTACCTGGCGACGCAGACGCAGTTCACGCCGGTGCCCAAGGACAAGGACACGGGCACGAAGTACGAGGAGCACCCGGTCTCGTCAGGCCCGTACAAGGTCGTGGAGAACGAGAACGACGGCGAGCGGCTCACCCTGGAGCGCAATACCCACTGGTCCGCCTCGACGGACGCGGAGCGCAAGGCCTACCCCGACAAGATCGACGTACGGTCCGGGCTCGACTCGTCGGTGATCAACCAGCGGCTGTCCGCGTCCCAGGGTGCGGACGCCGCCGCGGTCACCACGGACACCAACCTCGGCCCGGCCGAGCTGGCGAAGGTGACCGGTGACAAGGAATTGGCCTCGCGTGTCGGTACCGGACACTTCGGCTACACCAACTACATCGCGTTCAACCCGAAGATCAAGCCGTTCGACAACGTCAAGGTGCGCCAGGCCATCTCGTACGCCATCGACCGGTCGTCCGTGGTGAACGCGGCGGGCGGGTCCGCGCTCGCCGAGCCCGCGACCACCTTCCTGCCGAACCAGAAGTCCTTCGGCCACACGGCGTACGACCACTTCCCGGCGGGTGCGGCCGGCGCCGCGGCGAAGGCCAAGGAGCTGCTGAAGGAGGCCGGTTACGCGAACGGGCTGACCGTCACCCTGACCCACTCCAACGCCAAGGACTTCGAGACCAGCCCCGAGATCGCGACCGCGATCCAGGACGCCCTCAAGAAGGCGGGCATCACGGTCAAGCTGCAGGGTCTGGAGGAGAACGACTACTCCGACAAGATCCACAACGTGAAGACCGAGCCGGGCTTCTTCCTCGCGCACTGGGGTGCCGACTGGCCCTCGGGCGGTCCCTTCCTCGCCCCGATCTTCGACGGCCGGCAGATCGTCAAGGACGGCGCGAACTTCAACACGGGCCTGCTGGACGACAAGTCCGTCAACGCCGAGATCGACGCGATCAACAAGCTGACCGACCTCGACGCCGCCGCCGCGCGGTGGGGTGCGCTGGACAAGAAGATCGGCGAACAGGCGCTGACCGTGCCCCTGTTCCACCCCGTCTACAAGCGGCTGTACGGCGAGAACGTCAAGAACGTCGTGATCAGCGACTGGACCGGTGTGCTGGACATCTCCCAGGTCGCGGTGAAGTAGCGCCGTGAGTGAGGCAGTTCTCGCCGTCGAGGCTCCCGGGGCGTCCGTCGCCCCGGGAGCCTCGGGGGCCCGTCAGTTCTGGCGGCGGCTGCGGACGCAGCGCGCCGCCCTCGTCGCGGCGGTCGTCGTCGCGCTGCTCGTCCTGGTCGCGCTCGCCGCGCCGCTGCTCACCGCGATCGAGGGCCAGGACCCGACCACCTACCACCCGTCCCTGGTGGACTCCGCGCGCGGGGGCGTGCCCATCGGGTCCTTCGGGGGAGTGAGCGCCGACCACTGGCTCGGCGTCGAACCGCAGACCGGGCGGGACCTGTTCGCGCGACTGGTCCACGGCGCCCGGGTCTCCCTCGGGGTCGCCCTGGCCGCGACCGTCGTCCAGGTCGCCATCGGCGTCGTGGTGGGCGTCGCGGCCGCGCTCGGCAGCCGCTGGGTCGATCAGCTGCTGAGCCGGTTCACCGACGTCATCGTGGCGATGCCGCTGATGATCATGGCGTTGGCGCTACTCGCGATCGTGCCGTCGAGCTTCCCGCGACCCGTGCTGGTCGCCCTCGTGATCGGCCTGATCGCCTGGGGCAACATCGCGAAGATCGTGCGGGCCCAGACGCTCACCCTGAAGGGGCTCGACTACGTCGCCGCCGCCCGGCTCAGCGGCTGGGGCACCTGGCGCGTCGCACGCCGGGAACTGCTGCCCGGCATCGCCGCACCGGTCATCACGTACGCGGCCCTGCTGGTGCCGGCCAACATCTCCGTGGAGGCCGCCCTGTCCTTCCTCGGCGTCGGGGTGAAGCCGCCGACGCCGTCCTGGGGACAGATGCTCACCGCCGCCGACGTCTGGTACCAGGCCGCACCGCAGTACCTGCTGCTGCCCGCCGGCGCGCTCTTCGTGACCGTCCTCGCCCTCACCGTCCTCGGCGACGGCGTGCGCACGGCGCTCGACCCGCGCGCGGCGTCCCGGCTGCGCGTGGGCACGGGCCGCAAGAGGGAGGCCAAGGCATGAGCGGCTTCCGCGGTCTCACCAAGCTCACCGGGCTTGCCAAGCTCACCGGTCTCACCGGATTCGTTCTGCGCCGGACCGTCGGCGTGGGCGTCACCCTGTTCGCCATCTCGGTGATCGTCTACGTCGTCTTCTACGTCACCCCCGGCAACGTCGCCCAGATCACCTGCGGCCCGCGCTGCTCGCCCGCCCAGGTGCAGCAGGTCGCCGAGCAACTCCACCTGAACGACCCGCTGTACACGCGCTACTGGCACTTCCTGCAAGGCCTCGTCGCCGGCCAGGACTACTCGACGGGCGCGTCCGTGCAGCACTGTTCCGCACCCTGCCTCGGGCTGTCGTACCAGAGCGACCAGCAGGTCACGGAGCTGATCCTGGCGAAGCTGCCGGTCAGCCTGTCGCTCGTGCTCGGTGCGATGGTGCTGTGGCTGATCCTCGGCGTCGGCACGGGCGTCCTGTCCGCATGGCGACGCGGCCGTCTCACCGAGCGGCTGCTGACCGGTGTCACGCTGGCCGGCGTGGCCACGCCTGTCTTCGTCATCGGCCTGGTCCTGATGATCGTCGTCTGCGGGCAGCTCCAACTGCTGCCGTTCCCGCAGTACATCGCCTTCACCGACGATCCCGAACAGTGGGCGTGGAACCTGCTGCTGCCGTGGCTCTCGCTGGCTCTCATCGAGGCGGCGGCGTTCGCCCGTCTCACGCGCGCCTCCATGCTGGAGACGCTGGCCGAGGACCACATCCGCACCTTCCGGGCGTACGGCGTCGGCGAGCGGTCGGTCATCGGACGGCACGCGCTGCGCGGGGCCCTCGCGCCGGTCATCGCGCTCAACGCCAACAACTTCGGCGGCGCGGTCGGCGGCGCGGTGCTCACCGAGACGCTCTTCGGCCTGCCCGGCATCGGGCAGGAACTGGTCCACGCGGTCAACGTCGTCGACCTCCCGGTCGTCGTCGGCATGGTCCTGGTCATCGGCTTCTTCGTGGTCGTCGCCAACGCCGTCGCGGACGTGCTGTACGCGGTGGCCGACCGACGGGTGGTGCTGGCATGAGCCTCGTGGACGTCACCGACCTGACGGTCGAGTTCGGGTCCCTGCGGGCCGTCGACGGCCTCTCCTTCCGGCTGGAGCAGGGCGCCGCCCTCGCCCTCGTCGGTGAGTCCGGCTCCGGGAAGTCCACGGTCGCCTCGGCGTTGCTGGGACTGCATCGCGGCACGGGCGCACGGGTCGGCGGGTCGGTCGAGGTGGGCGGCGTCGACGTACGGCAGGCGTCGGACGACGAACTGCGGCGATTGCGCGGCGGGAAGGCGGCCATGGTCTTCCAGGACCCGCTGTCCTCGCTCGACCCGTACTACGCGATCGGCGACCAGATCGCCGAGGTGTACCGCACACACACGCGTGCCTCGCGACGAGCGGCACGCGCGCGTGCGGTCGAGGTGCTGGACCGGGTTGGAATTCCGGACGCACCACGGCGATCCCGTTCCCGCCCGCACGAATTCAGCGGCGGCATGCGCCAGCGCGCCCTCATCGCCATGGCGTTGGCCTGCGAGCCCGACCTGCTGATCGCCGACGAGCCGACGACCGCGCTCGACGTGACGGTCCAGGCCCAGATCCTCGACCTGCTGCACACGCTCCGCGAGGAGACCGGCATGGGCCTCCTCCTGGTCACCCACGACGTCGGCGTCGCCGCCGAGAGCGTCGACCAGGTGCTCGTGATGCGCCATGGACGGTCGGTGGAACGCGGCCCGGTCGCCGACGTCCTGGGCACTCCCGAGCAGCCGTACACGCGCGAACTGCTGCACGCGGTCCCGCGCGTGGATGCGCCTCGCGCCGTCCATGAGGGTGCCGAGGAGCCGGAGGGAGCGACGAACGCCTCGGTGGATGCCGTCCTGCCGGATGTCGTCCTGCCGGATGTCGTCCTGTCGGACGTCGTCCTGTCGGACGTCGTCCTGGAGGCGACCGGTCTGCGGCGTGAATTCGGGCGCGGGAAACGGGCGTTCACCGCGGTGGACGACGTGACGCTGAGGATCCGCTGCGGCGAGACCCTCGGCGTCGTGGGGGAGAGTGGCAGCGGCAAGACGACCCTCGGGCGGATGCTGGTCGGCCTCCTGGAGCCCACGTCGGGCGAGGTGCGTTACGACGGCCACGCGCGCGCGGGCGTGAATCCCGCGGTGCAGATGGTCTTCCAGGACCCTGTCTCCTCCCTCAACCCCCGCCGCACCGTGGGCGAGTCGATCGCCGACCCGCTCCGCGCGCGGGGCGAGGCCGACGAGGGGCGCATCCGCGGGCGCGTACGGGAACTGCTGGAGCGCGTGGGGCTCGAAGCGGCGCACCACGACCGCTACCCCCACGAGTTCAGCGGCGGTCAGCGCCAGCGCGTGGGCATCGCGCGGGCGCTCGCCGCCGACCCGCGCGTCATCGTCTGCGACGAGCCCGTCTCCGCGCTTGACGTCACCACGCAGGCCCAGGTCGTGGCCCTGCTGGGCGAGTTGAAGCGTGAACTGGGGCTCGCGCTCGTCTTCGTCGCGCACGACCTCGCTGTCGTACGCCAGGTCAGCGACCGGGTCGCGGTGATGCGGGGCGGACGGATCGTCGAGGAGGGCCCGGTCGACGAGGTGTACGACAAGCCGCAGCACGCGTACACCAAGCAGCTCCTGGCCGCCGTACCCGCGCTCGACCCGCGGATCGCGGCCCAGCGGCGGGTCGCGCGACGGGAGTTGGCCGCGGTGTGACAGTCCGAGCCGTTCAGGTGTGACGATGCGTGCGCGTTTACTCTCTTAGCGCGACGGAACGCGACCCGCACGGGAAAGTTACGACCGTTCACCCCTTTTGGTGGCGCGATGGACAACCGTCCGTCGCGCCACCGCCATGTCCGCTTACGTTCGTCCCGCTGTGAGCCGCCGGGGGAACGGCGGCTCCCCTAAGGGAGATCGGGGGTGTGCTCGTGCGCATCGGACTGATTGCGGAGGGTGGCTATCCGTATGTGAGCGGTGACGCCAGGCTCTGGTGCGACCGGCTCGTGCGCGGGCTCGGACAGCACGAGTTCGACATCTACGCGCTCAGCCGCAGCGAGCGCCAGGAGGACGAGGGCTGGATCCCGCTGCCCTCGCAGGTCAGCCGGGTGCGCACGGCGCCGCTGTGGGCGGCCGAGGACGACGGGGTGGTGTACGGGCGCCGCGCGCGCCGGCGGTTCGCCGACTGCTACGGCGAGTTGGTGGCCGTGCTCTGCGCAGGGGCCAGCACAGACGCCTCCGGAACCCCCGAGGGCGCGTCGGCCACCGAGGCGGACCGTTTCGGCAACGCGCTGTACGGCCTCGCCGAACTCGCCCGCGACGAGGGCGGGCTGGTGGGAGCGCTCCGCTCCGAGTCCGCCGTACGCACCCTCGAGCGCGCCTGCCGTGCGCGGGGCGCCCTGCGCACGGCCCGCGAGGCGCGCGTCCCCGATCTGCTGGCCGTCGCCGCGCATCTCGAACGCGCCCTGCGCCCCCTCTCGCTCGACTGGTACGAGGACGACGGCCTGGGCTCGGTCGACCTGTGCCACGCCACTTCCGGCGGCGCCGCGGCCCTGCCCGCCCTGCTCGCCCGCCACTTCCACGGCGTACCACTGCTGTTGACCGAGTACGGTGTCCGGCTGCGCACGCAGTACCTGGCCGAAACCGACTCCTCGCCCACCGTGCGCTCCCTGCTCGCCGCCCTCCACGGCAGGCTCGCCGCCGAGTCCTACGCCCGGGCCGCTCTCATCACGCCGGGCAACGGCCACGCCCGCCGCTGGCAGGAACGCTGCGGCGCCGACCGCGCGAAGCTGCGCACGGTCTACCCCGGCATGGACGCCGACCGCTTCGCAGAGGTCGGCGAGGGCCCCGAGCGCTCGGACCCGGACACACTCGTCTGGGTCGGCCGGGTCGAACCGGCCAAGGACCTGGTGTCGTTGCTGCACGCCTTCGCCGAGGTCCGCAAGGAGGAGCCGAAGACCCGCCTGCGGATCGTGGGCACCGCCGCGGGTACCGAGGGCGCCGCCTATCTCGGCCACTGCAAGGTGCTGGCCGCGCAGCTCTTCCCCGACGAGGCCGAGGGCCCGCACACCGTCGGCCACAACCCGGTCTCCTTCGAGGAGATCGGCGGCCCGGAGGTCCCGGCCCTCGCCGACGCCCACGCCTCAGGCGCCGTGGCCGTCCTGTCCAGCGTTGTGGAGGGCTTCCCGATCGGCCTGGTCGAGGCCATGTTCTGCGGCCGCGCGACGGTGTCCACCGACGTCGGCGCGGTGGTGGAGGTCATCGGCGGCACCGGTCTCGTCGTACCGCCGCGCAATCCCCGGGCGCTCGCGGAGGCGTGCGTGGCGCTGTTGCGCGACCCCGAGCGCCGCGAGCGCCTGGGTGCGGCGGCACGCGCGCGTGCGCTCGAACTGTTCACCGTCGAGCAGAACGTCGCAGCATTTCACGGCATTTACCTGGAGATCGTCTCGCGCACTCCGGTCCGACGCGTCGTCCTCGACGACTCCGGCGCCCCCCTGCCCTTCGCCGTCCCCGCCGAGGCCCACGTCCCCGGCCGCTGGACCGACCGACCACGCCTGGTCGCCCGCGGTGGCCCCTCCCGGCCGCCAGGAGCCCCCGTACGCGCCACCGCACTGCCCGCGACGGGGGGAGCGCGATGAACGGCCTGGGAGGGCTGGACCGCCCCGGCGCCCCCACCAGTCCCGGCGCATGGGACGAGCGCTCGGAGGAGTGGCTCACGCCGGACGCATACGCGCGGGACGACGGGGCGGGAGTGTCCGGCCTGGGGACGGACGCGGCGGCAGTGACGGACGCGAGGGAAGGGGCAGCCGACGCGCCGCCCACCACCGCCGACGCACGCATCCCTGCTCCCACGGGCACCACCGGCACCCGACCACCGCCCGCCGACCCCCTCCCCACCTCCACCCCCAGCCGCCGCGCGGGCGCCGACCCCGTGAAGGCGCTGATGCACCGTCACCGTGACCTGTGCGAACGCGCGGTGGACCCCCTGGACATCGCCGCCGGCCTGGAGGCCCACGGCATCACCGACCGCACCGCCTCCCGCTTCCTGCACCGGGACGTCTTCTCCCTCGCGGAGGAGATGTACGCCCGAGTGCCCCGCGACGCGGAGTCACGCGCAGGCGCCCCGACCCTCGACACCCCCCGCGCCCGAACCGACTGGATCCTCCTCACCCTCCTCCCCGGTGCCCTCTGCGCGGCGACCGTGACAGCCCTGCACCTCACCCACGGCCAGTCCCGCCTGATCGCGGCCACCGCAGGAACCCTGGCCGTGGCCCTCGCCGTACGCGCCGCCCTGGCCCGAGGCCCCCTCGCCGGCAAGGACCGAGCGCATCCCACCACCACCCGGATCAGCTGGCTCATCGCCTACGCCCTCCTCGGTGACGGCCTCCTCCAGGCAGCGGCCGCAGGTGGCCCTGACGCCCTCCCCACCGGCACCGCCGAAGGTCCTTGGCCTCTCACCACAGCCCCCGTACTGGCCCTCGCGCTCTCCTGTGCCCCGGCGGCCTGGTGCGCCCATCTCTTCGCCGTACGAGCCCGCCGCAAACTCTCTGCGAGCCGAGCCCTGGAGGAGTTCGCCACCTCGGCAAAACCCTTGCTCCTGGGCACGTTCGCCCTCTACCTCTGCGCCGTGGCGGCCCTGCTGACCCTCACGACGACCACTCTGAACGAGCCCCTCGCCTACCCCCAGACCCTCACCCTGGGCGCCCTCCTGTTCCTCTCCCGCCTCCTCACCACCCACGGCTTCACCCACGCCCCCGTACTCGTCCTCACCGCCGCAGCCTCTGCCGAGGCAACGGCCCTGGCCTCCCTCTTCGCCGCCCGCCTCCCCGGCTGCGCCTTGCTGGCAACCCCTGTTCAGACCCTCATCGACACATGGGGCCCGGCTGCGATCCCCACCATCGCCTGCGGCGCGGGCGCCCTGACCCTCCTCCTGCACGCATTGCGCACGGTGACGAGGGCATCGGCACACGCGAAGGCGGACGACACATGCTGACGCGACAGCCACCACGTCGTGGCCACACCCGCGTACGGCGGCAGGGAGACGTACCGGGGGGTGCCCGCCCGCAGCGGCGGGCGTCACGGAACCGCCCCTCTCGAGGCACGGCGACCGCCCGGCCGGTGACGGACACCCCCCGGCGCGGCCCTGCCCCCCAACGCGGCCCCAGGCGAGCCGCGAGCCCCCACCCGGCGCCCCGGGCCGCCGCAGGCATACGCCCCCACAGCCACGCCGAACGCCCCCTGTCCCGAAACCCCCTCCCGCGCGGAGCCACCTCCACCCAAAGCCATCTCCGGCCCGAAAGCCCCTCTGCCTGAAGTCCGCCCCCGAAGGAGAACCCCAAATGATCACCTCCCGACCCGACCACCCCTCGGCCCCGGGAGCCGCCCGATGAGAGTCCTGCTGATCGGAGCCAACGGCTACCTCGGCCGCTTCGTGGCCGACCGTCTCCTCGCCGACCCCGCCGTCCAACTCACCGCTCTGGGTCGCGGCGACGACGCCGACGTCCGCTTCGACCTCGCATCAGGCAGCCCCGGCGCCCTCACCCGCTTCCTCGACGCGGTTCACCCCGGCGTGGTCATCAACTGCGCGGGCGCCACCAGAGGCGGCGCCCGCGAACTCACCCGCCACAACACCGTCGCCGTGGCCACCGTCTGCGAGGCCCTGCGCCGCAGCGGCTGCGGCGCCCGCCTCGTCCAGATCGGCTGCGGCGCCGAGTACGGCCCGAGCCAGCCCGGCTCCTCCACGGCCGAGGACGCCGTCCCCCGCCCCGGCGGCCCGTACGGCGTCAGCAAACTCGCCGCCACCGAACTGGTCCTGGGCTCCGGCCTGGACGCCGTGGTCCTCCGGGTCTTCTCGCCCGCAGGGCCGGGCACTCCCGCCGGCTCCCCCCTCGGCCGCCTCGCCGAGGCCATGCGCCGCGCCATGCAGTCGGGTGACGGCGAGCTCAAACTCACCGGCCTCGGCGCCCAACGCGACTTCATCGACGTCCGCGACGTGGCCCGCGCAGTCCACGCCGCCTCGCTGTCCGCC
This sequence comes from Streptomyces sp. NPDC055013, assembly GCF_053608645.1. NCBI lineage: Bacteria > Bacillati > Actinomycetota > Actinomycetes > Kitasatosporales > Streptomycetaceae > Streptomyces > Streptomyces sp. NPDC055013. The sequence continues at coordinate 2,577 of NZ_JBSGVW010000070.1, read as the reverse complement.
GCGCAGGGCGTCATCAACATCGGCTCGGGCCGGGCCGTCCGCCTCCGCGACGCCGCAGCCGTGCTCGCCCGCGTGGCCGGCTACGGCGGCGCGCTCCACGAACTCGACGGCCCGCCCGGCCCGTTGCGGGCATCCATCGGCCACCCGCGCCCCGACTCGGACCACTTGTCCCACGTCGGCCATACCGCCCACAGTGCCCACGCGACACACGTGGCCCATGCGACCCACGCCGCTCAAGCGAGCCAGGTCTCCCCGGGCGCGTACCCGTACCCGGACGGCTGCGGCAGCTGGCAGCAGGCCGACGTTCGCACCGCCCGCGACCGTCTCGGCTGGCGCCCCCGGATCAACCTCGAAGAGTCCCTGGGCGATATCTGGATGGAGGCGGCATGCCGTATCTGACCGGCGCCACGCCGACCGCAGCGAACACCGACTTCCGCACCGGCCTCGGCATCCCCGGCTATGCGCACCCCCTGCTCGCCCCGACCGAGTGGAGCGAACTCACCCGCCCCGGCGCCCCCCTGGACTGGGTCGTCCTCAACGTCGCCGACGGCCCCGGCGCCCGCCCGGACCCCCACTGCCTGGAGGCCGCCGGCAGGCTCCGCAACGCCGGAGTCCGCGTCCTCGGCCACCTCGACGCGGCCCGCCTCGACCCGGCCCACACCGGCACGACCCGCCTCGACAGGGCGCACTTCGACAGGGCTCACCGCGGCACGACCCACGCGGGCAGGACCCACCGCAGCACGGCCCGCTTCGACAACGGCCACCGCGGCGCGCCCCACGGCGCCGGCCCCTTCGACGAGCTGATCGCCGAGGCCCACCGCTACCTCGACTGGTACCTCGTCGACGGCTTCTTCCTCGACCGCTGCCCGACCGAGCGCGCCGCCCTGCCCGAGGTCCGCCGCACGGTCAGCACGCTCCGCGCCCTGCGTGACGATGCCCACATCGTCCTCGGCCACGGCACCCACCCGCACCCGGGCTACGCCGAGTGCGCCGACCAACTGGTCACCTTCCGCGGCTCGTGGAGCGACTACCGCTGGTCGCAGGTTGCCGAGTGGACGGCCGACTATCCGCCCGACCGCTTCTGCCACTTCGTCCACGGAGTGCCCCTCGGGCATCTCGACGAGGCACTGCGCATCGCCCGCTGGCAGGGCGCCGCGACCATCTGGTTCACCGACCGCACAGATCGCGGCGGGCGCACCGACCCCTGGGAGACCATGCCCGGCTACTGGGACGAAATCGTCTCGCGGATCGGAACAGGTGTCTCGGAATGAAAAAGGCCATGGCACTGTTACGGGGAGAACAACCGTAGTGATAGACCGACCAACGGAGTCCCCGTGTCGCTGCCACCCCTGGTCGAGCCGGCCCCCGAGCTCACCGTAGACGAGGTTCGCAGGTACTCCCGCCACCTGATCATCCCGGATGTCGGGATGGACGGGCAGAAGCGGCTGAAGAACGCCAAGGTGCTGTGTGTGGGCGCCGGCGGCCTGGGCTCGCCGGCGCTGATGTACCTGGCCGCCGCCGGTGTCGGCACCCTCGGCATCGTGGAGTTCGACGAGGTCGACGAGTCGAACCTGCAGCGCCAGATCATCCACAGCCAGTCCGACATCGGCCGCTCCAAGGCCGAGTCCGCGCGTGACAGCGTCAAGGGCATCAACCCGTACGTGAACGTGATCCTTCACGAGGAGCGGCTCGAGGCCGACAACGTGATGGACATCTTCAGCCAGTACGACCTGATCGTCGACGGCACGGACAACTTCGCGACCCGCTACCTGGTCAACGACGCCTGCGTGCTGCTGAACAAGCCGTACGTCTGGGGTTCGATCTACCGCTTCGACGGCCAGGCCTCCGTCTTCTGGTCCGAGCACGGTCCCTGCTACCGCTGCCTCTACCCGGAGCCCCCGCCCCCCGGCATGGTCCCCTCCTGCGCCGAGGGCGGCGTGCTCGGCGTGCTGTGCGCGTCCATCGGCTCCATCCAGGTCAACGAGGCCATCAAGCTGCTCGCGGGCATCGGTGAGCCGCTGGTCGGCCGCCTGATGATCTACGACGCCCTGGAGATGCAGTACCGCCAGGTCAAGGTCCGCAAGGACCCCAACTGCGCAGTCTGCGGCGAGAACCCGACCGTCACCGAGCTCATCGACTACGAGGCCTTCTGCGGCGTCGTCTCCGAGGAGGCCCAGGAGGCCGCCGCCGGCTCGACGATCACTCCGAAGCAGCTCAAGGAGTGGATCGACGACGGCGAGAACATCGACATCATCGATGTCCGCGAGATCAACGAGTACGAGATCGTCTCGATCCCCGGCGCCCGACTGATCCCGAAGAACGAGTTCCTCATGGGCACCGCCCTGGAGAACCTCCCGCAGGACAAGAAGATCGTTTTGCACTGCAAGACGGGTGTCCGCAGTGCGGAAGTCCTCGCGGTCCTGAAGTCCGCGGGCTTCTCCGACGCCGTGCACGTCGGCGGCGGCGTGATCGGCTGGGTCAACCAGATCGAACCGGACAAGCCGGTCTACTGAGCGGACGGCTTCGCCCCCAGGGCGGAACCGGCTCCGGTGGCGGGGGCTTCGAGCACCACGGGTG
>NZ_JBSGVW010000069.1:0-18052 GCF_053608645.1 Streptomyces sp. NPDC055013 | reverse complement strand
CCCTGATCGCGGCGACCACCGAGAACCCGTACTTCTCGATCATCTCCCCGCTGCTGTCCCGCTCCCTGCTGCTCACCCTCGAACCCCTCACCGACGACGACGTCAGAGGCCTGCTGAAGCGGGCACTGAGCGACGAGCGCGGACTGAGTGACGCCGTGGGGCTGCCGGAGGACACCGAGGAGCACCTGCTGCGCATCGCCGGCGGCGACGCCCGCCGCGCCCTGACCGCCCTGGAGGCGGCAGCCGGGGCGGCGCTCGACAAGGGCGAGCCGCAGATCGGCCTCCAGACGCTGGAGGAGACGGTCGACCGGGCGGCGGTGAAGTACGACCGTGACGGCGACCAGCACTACGACGTGGCCAGCGCCCTCATCAAGTCCATCCGCGGCTCCGACGTCGACGCCGCCCTGCACTACCTGGCCCGGATGATCGAGGCCGGCGAGGACCCCCGCTTCATCGCCCGCCGCCTGATGATCTCCGCCAGCGAGGACATCGGCCTGGCCGACCCGAACGCCCTGCCGATCGCGGTCGCCGCCGCCCAGGCCGTCGCCATGATCGGCTTCCCCGAGGCCGCCCTCACCCTCAGCCACGCCACCATCGCCCTCGCCCTCGCGCCCAAGTCCAACGCCGCGACCACCGCGATCGGCGCCGCCATGGACGACGTACGCAAGGGCATGGCGGGCCCGGTGCCGCCCCACCTGCGCGACGGGCATTACAAGGGCGCCGCCAAGCTCGGACATGCGCAGGGGTACGTCTATCCGCACGACCTCTCCGAGGGCATCGCCGAGCAGCAGTACGCCCCGGACGCGCTCAAGGACCGCGAGTACTACACCCCGACCCGGCACGGCGCCGAGGCGCGGTACGCGGACGCGGTGGAGTGGACCAGGAAACGCCTCGGTCGGAAGCGGTCCTGAGCACCCTGTAGAATTCGTCGAAGTGCTGTGTCCCGTGCAGTCAGAACGGGACGGTCAGCCGGAGCCCGGTCCTCCTCGGAAGGCCGGCTCCAGGAGCGTCGCGCACCGTCGATTCGGTGTCGCGGGCAGCCCACCACCACTCGTCGCACGACGAGACCGGTCGGTGGGCCACTCGCGTGCTGCACGTATGTGCCCAGACCAGGGGAGCGGCTGCCCGGCAGGTCTTCGGACCTCAAGGGTTTCCCCGGCTGCGGATGCGACCTCCCTCAACCCTGACGAGCCGAGAACAAGGAAATGAGAAGCAGTGGCGAATCAGTCCCGCCCCAAGGTCAAGAAGTCGCGTGCCCTCGGCATTGCGCTGACCCCGAAGGCCGTCAAGTACTTCGAGGCCCGTCCCTACCCGCCGGGTGAGCACGGCCGTGGCCGCAAGCAGAACTCGGACTACAAGGTCCGTCTGCTGGAGAAGCAGCGTCTGCGTGCGCAGTACGACGTGTCCGAGCGCCAGCTCGTCCGCGCCTACGAGCGTGCCTCCAAGGTTCAGGGCAAGACCGGTGAGGCCCTGATCATCGAGCTCGAGCGTCGTCTCGACGCCCTGGTGCTGCGTTCGGGCATCGCCCGCACCATCTACCAGGCCCGTCAGATGGTCGTTCACGGCCACATCGAGGTCAACGGCCAGAAGGTCGACAAGCCGTCCTTCCGCGTCAAGCCCGACGACGTCGTGATGGTCCGTGAGCGCAGCCGCGAGAAGACCCTCTTCTCGATCGCCCGCGAGGGTGGCTTCGCCCCCGACGGTGAGACCCCGCGCTACCTCCAGGTGAACCTCAAGGCCCTGGCGTTCCGCCTGGACCGTGAGCCGAACCGCAAGGAGATCCCGGTGATCTGCGACGAGCAGCTCGTCGTCGAGTACTACGCCCGTTGATCCTTCAGCGGTCGTAGGACTTCTGCGCCTCAGCCCGTCGTCTCCCCGCCCTTGCGGGTGGGGGAGGCGGCGGGCTTTCGCATGGTCACGGTCGCCGTGACATGCCGTACCGGACCTCGCGGCGACGGAACGGCGTCCGACGGAAACCGCCCCAGTGCCCGGCGCACCGCCTCCTCCCGGCCGAGCGCCACCCCCTGCCGTACGCACTCCTCGTACCGCTCGTCGCCGAGCCGTTCCCGAGCGGCCGTCTCGCACAGCTCGTGCGGCGCGTTGAAGCATGCCGAGCCGAACAGCGGCAGCCCCACCGACGGCCACATCCGCGCCGCGGAGCCCTGCAGCACCGCGGCCTCCACCGGGTCGCCCTCCGCGCCGGTGACCAGGGCCAGCAGCTCCACCGCCAGCACCGAGCCGAGCAGGTCGTGGAAGGCGTGGGCGCTGCCGAGGCAGTCCGTCAGCAGCGCGCGGGCGCCGGGCAGGTCGCCGTCGGCCCAGGCGGCGTACGCCAGGACGTACAGCGCATAGGAGCGCGCCCAGCGCTCGCCGTGGTCCTCGCACACCTGGCGGACGTCCTCGCACAGCCGTACCGCGTCCGGCAGATCGCCCTGGAAGGCCCGCGTCATCGCCAGCTCCACCTGGCCCATCAGCACATTGCTGTTGAGCTCGCCGATCTCCTGATAGCGGCCGAGGGCCGAGCGCAGCAGCGTTTCGGCACGCTCCATGTCGTCCGAGAGCAGGGCCAGACAGCCGGTGCGGTGCTCGGCGTACGCCACCGCCGTGGGGTCGGCGGCACGTTCCGCCTCCTCACGGCACTCCGAGAGCACCCCGAGGGCGGGCACCGTGTCGCCCTGCAGGATCGCCACATAGCCGAGCACCCACAGGGCCTTCAGCCGGGACTGCTCATGCCCGGAGTCCAGCGCCACGGCTTGCTCCAGCCAGTGCCGCCCCTCCGACAGCCGGCCGCAGCCGACCCAGTAGAACCACAGGGAGCCCGCGAGGTACTGGCCCAGATGCGCGTCGTCCGGCTCGCTCAGGCAGTGGTCCAGGGCGCGCCGCAGATTCGGCAGCTCCGCCTCGATCCGCGCCGCCACCTCGTCCTGCCGAGGTGAGAACCACTCCAGCTCGCACCAGGTCGTCAGCCCCAGATACCAGTCGCGGTGACGGCGCCGCAGCCGGACCGCGTCCCCGGTCGCCGCCAGCCAGTCGGCGCCGTACGCCCGGATCGTGTCCAGCATGCGGTAGCGCACGCCGGCCGGCGTCTCCTCGCGCGTGACCACGGACTGCGCGAGCAGCTGGGAGAGCACCTCGAGGATGTCGTCGGCGGGCAGGCCCTGGCCGCCGCACACGTACTCGACGGCCTCCAGGTCGAACCGGCCCGCGAACACCGACAGCCGCGCCCACAGCAACCGTTCCTCGGGCGTGCACAGTTCATGGCTCCAGCCGACCGCCGTACGTAGTGTCCGATGGCGCGGCAACCCGTCCCGCCCGCCGCCGGTCAGCAGCCGGAACCGGTCGTCGAGCCGCTCCAGCACCTGCCTCACGGACAGCATCCGCAGCCGTCCGGCTGCCAGCTCGATCGCCAGCGGGATGCCGTCCAGGCGACGGCACAGCTCCCGTACGTCCGCGTCGTCCCGTACGACCACTCCCGGCTGCGCCGCCCGGTCCACGAGCAGCTCCACCGCCTCGTCCTCGCCCAGCGGCGCCAGCGGGAACAGCAGCTCGCCCGTCACGCCCAGCGGTCGGCGTCCCACGGCGAGCACCCGCAGGCCCGGCAGCCGGCGCAGCAGCGCGCTCACCAGTTCCGCGCAGGCGTCCACCAGGTGCTCGAACCCGTCCAGGATCAGCAGGAGTTGACGGTCGGCGAGAAGCGCCAGCAGTGTCTCGCGGGGCAGGCGGGTCGTGTGGTCCGTCAGCTCCAGCGCCTCCACGGCCGCGTAGTCGACGAACTCCGGGTCGCGCACCGACGCCAGGTCCACGTGCCACACACCGTCGCGGGGCGTGCACCGCGAGGCCGCGCGCGCCGCCAGCCGTGACTTGCCGACGCCGCCCGCCCCCGTCACGGTCACCAGCCGCACGGTGCCGAGCGCCTCGGTCAGCCCGGTGAGTTCGGCCGAACGGCCCACGAACGTGCTGAGGTCCAGGGACGGACCGACGGACTCGGGGGAGGGGGTGCGCTGTTGATCCCGCATGGAATACGGAGCGTACTGAAGCGTGTTCGGTCCGTACAATCGCCTCTCGCGACTCGGCTCCGCGCGGGGCGGTAATCCGGTGTGGAGCGGCATCCCCGGCGCGATAGGCTCGGTGCACGACTTTTTCGATGTAGACCGATGTAGAGGCACGTTTCAGGGAGCGGGTGCACACAGTGTCCGGTGGAGAGGTGGCCGGGATCCTGGTGGCCGTCTTCTGGGCGATCCTGGTCTCCTTCCTCGCCGTTGCGCTGGCGAGGCTGGCCCAGACGCTCAAGGCGACCACCAAGCTCGTCGCGGATGTGACCGACCAGGCCGTCCCGCTCCTGGCAGAGGCCTCCACGGCGGTGCGCTCCGCGCAGACCCAGATCGACCGGGTCGACGCGATCGCCACCGACGTCCAGGAGGTCACGTCGAACGCCTCGGCACTGTCGACCACGGTCGCCTCCACCTTCGGCGGCCCCCTGGTCAAGGTCGCGGCCTTCGGCTACGGCGTCCGCCGGGCCCTCGGCGGCCGCAAGGACGACGACGCGCCCGCCAAGGCGCCCCGCCGTACCGTCATCGTGGGCCGCACGGTTCCGGCCTCGCGACGGGGCAAGCGAAACCTCCGCGGAAAGAGGGACTGAGACCCAGCATGTTCCGCCGAACGTTCTGGTTCACCACGGGCGTCGCCGCCGGTGTGTGGGCCACCACCAAGGTCAATCGGAAGCTGAAGCAGCTGACCCCCGAGAGCCTCGCCGCGTCCGCGGCGAACAAGGCGATCGAGGCCGGTCACCGGCTCAAGGACCGCGCGGTGGGCTTCGCCCTCGACGTCCGGGACAACATGGCCCAGCGGGAGGAGGAACTGGGCGACGCGCTGGGCATCAACGCCCCCGTCGACCAAGAACTCCCCGCACCCCGGCGGTACGCCGCCATCGAGAACCGCAATGACCCGAAGTACGTCGACAGGACGACGTACTCGTACAACCGAAACGAGGACCACTGATGGAGTCGGCCGAGATTCGCCGCCGCTGGCTGAGCTTCTTCGAGGAGCGCGGGCACACCGTCGTCCCTTCGGCGTCGCTCATCGCGGACGACCCGACTCTGCTCCTCGTCCCGGCCGGCATGGTGCCCTTCAAGCCCTACTTCCTGGGTGAGGTCAAGCCTCCCTTCGACCGCGCCACCAGCGTGCAGAAGTGCGTGCGCACGCCGGACATCGAAGAGGTCGGCAAGACCACCCGGCACGGCACCTTCTTCCAGATGTGCGGCAACTTCTCCTTCGGCGACTACTTCAAGGAAGGCGCCATCAAGTACGCCTGGGAGCTGCTCACCAGCCCCCAGGACAAGGGTGGTTACGGCCTGGAGCCGGAGAAGCTCTGGATCACCGTCTACAAGGACGACGACGAGGCCGAGCGCATCTGGCACGACGTCGTCGGCGTGCCGAAGGAGCGCATCCAGCGCCTCGGCATGAAGGACAACTACTGGTCGATGGGCGTCCCCGGACCCTGCGGCCCCTGTTCCGAGATCAACTACGACCGCGGCCCCGAGTTCGGCGTCGAGGGCGGTCCCGCCGTCAATGACGAGCGGTACGTGGAGATCTGGAACCTCGTCTTCATGCAGTACGAGCGCGGCGAGGGCATCGGCAAGGACAACTTCGAGATCCTCGGCGACCTCCCGAGCCAGAACATCGACACGGGCCTCGGCCTCGAGCGACTCGCCATGATTCTGCAGGGCGTGCAGAACATGTACGAGATCGACACATCCATGGCCGTCATCAAGAAGGCCACCGAGCTGACGGGTGTGGCCTACGGCGACGCCCACGGCTCGGACGTCTCCCTGCGCGTGGTCACCGACCACATGCGCACGTCCGTGATGCTCATCGGCGACGGTGTCACCCCCGGCAACGAGGGCCGCGGTTACGTCCTGCGCCGCATCATGCGCCGCGCCATCCGCAACATGCGTCTGCTCGGCGCCACCGGCCCGGTCGTCAAGGACCTGGTCGACGTCGTCATCGGCATGATGGGCCAGCAGTACCCGGAGCTGGTCACCGACCGCGAGCGCATCGAGAAGGTCGCCCTCGCCGAGGAGAACGCCTTCCTCAAGACGCTGAAGGCCGGCACCAACATCCTCGACACGGCCGTCACCGACACCAAGGCCGCGGGCTCCACCGTGCTGGCCGGCGACAAGGCCTTCCTGCTCCACGACACCTGGGGCTTCCCCATCGACCTCACCCTGGAGATGGCCGCCGAGCAGGGGCTGTCCGTGGACGAGGACGGCTTCCGCCGCCTGATGAAGGAGCAGCGGGAGCGCGCCAAGGCCGACGCCCAGGCCAAGAAGACCGGCCACGCCGGCGCCGGCGCCTACCGGGAGATCGCCGACAAGGTCGGCGAGACCGACTTCATCGGCTACAGCGACACCGAGGGCGAGTCCACCGTCGTCGGCATCCTCGTCGACGGCGCCTCGTCGCCGGCCGCCGCCGAGGGCGACGAGGTCGAGATCGTCCTCGACCGCACCCCGTTCTACGCCGAGGGCGGCGGTCAGATCGGTGACACCGGCCGGATCAAGGTCGACACCGGTGCCGTGATCGAGATCCGCGACTGCCAGAAGCCGGTCCCGGGCGTCTACGTCCACAAGGGCGTCGTCCAGGTCGGCGAGGTCACCGTCGGAGCCAAGGCCCACGCCTCGATCGACCACCGCCGCCGTACGGCCATCGCCCGTGCCCACTCGGCCACGCACCTCACCCACCAGGCCCTGCGTGACGCCCTCGGCCCGACGGCCGCCCAGGCCGGTTCCGAGAACCAGCCCGGCCGCTTCCGCTTCGACTTCGGTTCCCCGTCCGCCGTGCCGACGGCCGTGATGACCGACGTCGAGCAGAAGATCAACGAGGTGCTCGCCCGCGACCTGGACGTGCACGCCGAGGTCATGGGCATCGACGACGCCAAGAAGCAGGGCGCCATCGCCGAGTTCGGCGAGAAGTACGGCGAGCGGGTGCGCGTCGTGACCATCGGTGACTTCTCCAAGGAGCTGTGCGGCGGCACGCACGTGCACAACACCGCCCAGCTGGGTCTGGTGAAGCTGCTCGGCGAGTCGTCGATCGGCTCCGGTGTGCGCCGTATCGAGGCCCTCGTCGGCGTGGACGCCTACAACTTCCTCGCCCGGGAACACACGGTCGTCGCCCAGCTCCAGGAGCTGATCAAGGGCCGCCCGGAGGAGCTCCCGGAGAAGGTCTCCGCCATGCTCGGCAAGCTGAAGGACGCCGAGAAGGAGATCGAGAAGTTCCGCGCCGAGAAGGTCCTGCAGGCCGCCGCCGGTCTCGCCGAGTCCGCCAAGGACGTCCGCGGCATCGCCGTCGTCACCGGCCAGGTCCCGGACGGCACCACGGCCGACGACCTGCGCAAGCTGGTCCTCGACGTACGCGGCCGCATCCAGGGCGGACGTGCCGCCGTGGTCGCGCTGTTCACGGTCAACAACGGCAAGCCGCTCACGGTCATCGCCACCAACGAGGCCGCCCGCGAGCGCGGCCTCAAGGCCGGCGAACTGGTCCGTACGGCCGCCAAGACCCTCGGCGGCGGAGGCGGCGGCAAGCCGGACGTCGCCCAGGGCGGCGGCCAGAACCCGGCCGCCGTCAGCGAGGCCGTCGACGCCGTCGAGCGGCTCGTGGCGGAAACGGCCAAGTGAGCGACGACACACAGTCGAGCGGTGACGGCCGGGGCATGCGCCGCGGCCGTCGCCTGGCCATCGACGTCGGGGACGCCCGTATCGGGGTCGCCTCATGTGACCCCGACGGGATCCTCGCCACCCCGGTGGAGACGGTCCCGGGCCGGGACATCCCGGCAGCTCACCGGCGCCTGAAGCAACTCGTCGAGGAGTACGAGCCGATCGAGGTCGTCGTCGGTCTCCCGCGCTCCCTCAAGGGGGGCGAGGGTCCGGCCGCGGTCAAGGTCAGGGGCTTCACCCAGGAACTGGCACGCATGATCGCGCCCGTTCCGGTCAGGCTGGTGGACGAGCGGATGACGACCGTGACTGCCAGTCAGGGACTGCGCGCCTCTGGCGTGAAGTCGAAGAAGGGCCGGTCGGTGATCGATCAGGCGGCCGCTGTGATCATCCTCCAGCAGGCGCTCGAATCCGAACGGGTGTCAGGTAAAGCACCGGGAGAGAGCGTCGAAGTGGTTATCTGATCGCGATACGGTAACGTTCCGCGCGATGCGCCGGTGTTCGAACAGCCGGCGCACAAAGAGAGGCGGGACGGGATCCGGATCGTCAGCAGCCGCGTGACCGCCGCCTCGCGGCTCTAGGGGATCGATGACTGAGTATGGCCGGGGCCAAGGCTCCGAACCGTGGCATCCGGAGGACCCGTTGTACGGGGACGGCGGATGGGAAGGGCAGCAGCAGGCCCATTCGGGCCAGCAGGCTGCCTACGGCGGCCAGCCGCAGCACTATCCGGAGCAGCAGCAGCCGCAGCAGCCGCAGCACTACGGCGACTGGGGCACCGGCCAGCATGCCGTGTACGGCCAGGCACAGCAGTACGGGCAGCAGGGCCAGCAGTACCCGCAGCAGTACGACCAGCAGCAGTACCTGGGGCACGGGCAGCAGGCGTACGACAACAACGGCTGGGCCACCGGCTCCCACCCGCAGGTCCAGTACCCCGATCCGGGGGACCCCTACGGGCAGCAGACCGGGGCGTACGGCGGCGACCAGCACGACTACTACGGCACGCCCGACGCGTATCCGCCGCCGGAGCCGCCGAGCCGTCGGCAGGCCGAACCGGAGCCACCCCAGACCGACTGGGATCCCGGACCTGACCAGGGCGAGCACGCCTTCTTCGCGGGTGGCGACGACAAGGACGACGACGACTTCGACGACGAGTCGGGCGGCGGCCGGGGGCGCGGCGACCGGCGGGGCGGGCGGGGTGGCGGGAAGCCCAAGAAACGCCGCAGCGGCATGGCCTGTCTGGTGGTCGTGCTGGTCTTCGGCGCGGGTGTGGCCGGAGTCGGGTATTTCGGGTACCAGTTCTACAAGGATCGTTTCGGCGACGCTCCGGACTTCGCGGGTGACGGCACGAGCGAGACCGTGAGTGTCGAGATCCCCAAGGGCGCGTTCGGCTCCGATATCGGTCAGAAGCTGAAGGCGGCCGGCGTCGTGAAGAGCGTCGACGCTTTTGTCGCCGCCCAGCAGGAGAATCCCGACGGGGACAAGATCCAGGCCGGCGCCTATCTGCTGAAGAAACAGATGTCCGCCGAGAGCGCCGTCGAGATGATGCTCAGCCCCGACAGCCAGAACAACGTTCTGGTCAGGCCGGGCGAGCGCAATCTGAGCGTCTACAAGACGATCGACGAACAGCTCGAATTGTCGTCCGGGACCACCGAGAAGGTGGCCGAGGAGAAATACAAGACCCTCGGACTTCCGAGTTGGGCGAACAGCAACAAGGACATCAAGGATCCGCTGGAGGGCTTCCTCTATCCGGGCACCTATGCCGCCGCAAAGGGCATGAAGCCCGAGGCGATCCTGAAGGAGATGGTGTCCCAGGCCGCCGACAAGTACGAGGCACTGGACCTGGAGGCCAAGGCCAAGACCCTCAAGCTCGACAACCCGCTGCAGGTCATCACGGTCGCCAGCCTCGTCCAGGCCGAGGGCAAGACCAACGACGACTACCGCAAGATGGCGGAGGTGGTCTACAACCGCCTCGATCTCGCGAACCCTGAGACGTACGGTGCCCTGCAGTTCGACTCGACCTTCAATTATCTGAAGGGTCAGAGCAACATCGACATCAGCGAGTCGGAGATCAAGAGCAACAAGGACCCGTACAACACGTACACGCAGAAGGGTCTGCCGCCCGGTCCGATCGACAATCCGGGCGAGGGTGCACTGAAGGGGACGCTGAATCCGACGAACGAGGGTTGGTACTACTTCGTGGCGACCGACGGCGTGAACAAGACAGAATTCGCCAAGACCCACGACGATTTCCTGAAGCTCAAGGACAAGTTCAATGAGAGCAGGGGCAACTGACGCCCGCCGGGCCGCCGTTCTCGGTTCGCCCATCGCCCACTCCCTCTCCCCGGTGCTGCACCGGGCCGCCTATGCGGAGCTGGGGCTGACGGGCTGGTCGTACGACCGGTTCGAGATCGACGAGGCCGCGCTGCCCGGGTTCGTCGCGGAACTGGGGCCGGAGTGGGCCGGGTTGTCATTGACCATGCCGCTCAAGCGGGCCGTCATCCCGCTGCTCGACGAGGTCACGGAGACCGCGGTCTCGGTCGAGGCGGTCAACACGGTCGTCATGACCGAGGACGGCCGCCGGGTCGGCGACAACACCGACATCCCCGGCATGGTCGCCGCGCTCCGGGAGCACGGCATCGAACAGGTCGACTCGGCGGCCATCCTCGGCGCGGGCGCCACGGCGTCCTCCGCGCTGGCCGCACTCGCGCGCATCTGCACCGGCGAGGTGGTGGCGTACGTACGCAGCGAGGCCCGCGCCGCCGAGATGCGGCAGTGGGGCGAGCGGCTCGACGTCGAGATCCGTACGGCGGACTGGGCCGAGGCGGACCGGGCGCTGCATGCGCCGCTGGTGATCGCGACCACCCCGGCCGGCGCGACGGACGCCCTCGCCGCCGCCGTACCCGAGCGCCCGGCCACCCTGTTCGACGTGCTCTACGACCCCTGGCCGACCGCCCTCGCGGCTCGCTGGTCGATGTACGGCGGCGCTGTCGTCAGCGGGCTCGACCTGCTGGGGCATCAGGCGGTGCTGCAGGTGGAGCAGATGACGGGCCGAGTCCCGGCGCCTCTTGAGGCCATGCGAAAAGCGGGCGAGCGCGCTCTCGCGAACCGCTAGGATCCGCTGGGTTCCGCAGGGGGCGGAGCGGTTCTAGGGGGAGTACAAGCAGTGTTCACTGGTGTGTCGCTGGCGTCCGGTAAGGGCGAAATATTCGAGATCGTCCTGCAGTTCATGCCGGACTGGGTGCAGATCCCCGTGCTGGTCCTGATCGTGCTGCTCGTCGTCGGGTCATGGGTCTTCAAGCTGAAGCGCAAGATCGACCGTCGGCGTGCGAGGCGTCAGGGGCAGGCCGTTCAGGTGGCGGTTCAGCACGGGCAGGGGAGGGGCGCCGACTATCTCGGCCCGTACGCTCCGCAGCAGCAGGCGCAGGAGCCTCAGCAGCCGAGCGGTGCCGATTTCCTCGGCGCGTACGCCCCTCAGCAGCCCCAGGGCAACCGTCCCGTGTGATCCCCGTCGCCGTCCGGTGTCGTCCGCCGTCCGTCCGTCTGGTGGACCGGCGGCCGGGCACCGGCCCGGGACGTGGGAGGATCGAAGGTGGCGGGCCGGGGCCGCGCACCTGGTCACGCCGTCGACGTACGCGAGGACGCGCGTACGCAGGGCAGTACCAGGGCGCGAGCACTGAGGAGCACCGTTGAGCAGGTTGCGCTGGCTGACCGCGGGGGAGTCCCACGGTCCCGCACTCGTGGCGACGCTGGAGGGCCTTCCCGCCGGCGTGCCGATCACCACGGAGATGGTGGCGGACCACCTGGCCCGGCGCCGGCTCGGTTATGGACGCGGTGCGCGCATGAAGTTCGAGCGTGACGAGGTCACGTTCATCGGTGGTGTCCGGCACGGTCTGACGCTGGGTTCCCCTGTCGCGATCATGGTGGGCAACACCGAGTGGCCGAAGTGGGAGCAGGTCATGTCGGCCGACCCGATCGACCCCGAGATCCTCGCCGGCCTCGCCCGCAACGCGCCGCTGACCCGCCCGCGCCCCGGCCACGCCGACCTCGCGGGCATGCAGAAGTACGGCTTCGACGAGGCCCGGCCCATCCTGGAGCGTGCCTCCGCCCGTGAGACGGCGGCGCGGGTGGCGCTGGGCGCGGTCGCCCGGTCGTACCTCAAGGAGACGGCCGGCATCGAGATCGTCAGCCATGTCGTGGAGCTGGCCGCTGCGAAGGCGCCGCAGGGTGTGTACCCGACGCCGGCCGACGTCGAGAAGCTGGACGCGGACCCGGTGCGCTGCCTGGACGCGGACGCGTCGAAGGCGATGGTCGCGGAGATCGACCAGGCCCACAAGGACGGCGACACCCTCGGTGGTGTGGTCGAGATCCTGGCGTACGGCGTCCCCGTCGGCCTGGGGTCGCACGTGCACTGGGACCGCAAGCTGGACGCCCGTCTCGCCGGCGCGCTCATGGGCATCCAGGCGATCAAGGGTGTCGAGCTCGGCGACGGCTTCGAGCTGGCGCGGGTGCCCGGCTCCAAGGCGCACGACGAGATCGTGAACACGCCCGAGGGCATCCGCCGTGTCTCCGGCCGTTCCGGCGGCACCGAGGGCGGCCTCACCACCGGTGAGCTGCTGCGGGTCCGCGCCGCGATGAAGCCGATCGCGACCGTGCCGCGCGCCCTGCAGACCGTGGACGTGACCACGGGTGAGGCGACGCAGGCTCACCACCAGCGCTCGGACGTGTCCGCGGTCCCGGCCGCCGGCATCGTCGCCGAGGCCATGGTGGCGCTCGTCCTCGCGGACGCGGTGGCGGAGAAGTTCGGCGGCGACTCGGTGACCGAGACCCGCCGCAACGTGACCTCGTACCTCGACAACCTGGCCATCCGGTGAGCGCAACACCCGTGGTCGTCCTCGTCGGCCCGATGGGCGTGGGCAAGTCCACCGTCGGACAGATGCTGGCCGACCGGCTGGGCGTGGTCTACCGGGACACCGACGACGACATCGTCGCCGAGCAGGGCCGGACCATCGCAGAGATCTTCGTCGACGAGGGCGAGCCCGCCTTCCGGGCGATCGAGAAGCGGGCGGTGCAGCGGGCGCTCGCCGAGCACGGCGGGGTCCTCGCCCTCGGTGGCGGAGCGATCCTCGACGCGGACACGCGTGCGCTGCTGGCCGGGCAGCGGGTGGCGTACCTGTCGATGGACGTCGAGGAAGCGGTCAAGCGCACCGGCCTCAACGCCGCCCGCCCGCTGCTCGCGGTCAACCCGCGCAAGCAGTGGCGCGAGCTGATGGAGGCCCGCCGTCATCTGTACGAGGGGGTGGCCACGGCGGTCGTGGCCACCGACGGCCGTACACCCGAAGAAGTGACCCAAGCGGCCCTGGACGCACTGGAGTTGAAGGACGTATGAGTGAGGCAGTGACGCGGATCCAGGTCGGCGGCACCGCGGGCAGCGAACCGTATGAGGTCCTGGTGGGCCGTCAACTCCTGGGCGAGCTCGGCGGGTTGATCGGTGAGAAGGCCAAGCGGGTCGCCGTCATCCACCCGGAGGCGCTGGCCGGGACCGGTGACGCGCTGCGGGCCGACCTGGTCGAGCAGGGCTATGACGCGGTCGCCATCCAGGTGCCCAACGCGGAGGAGGCCAAGACCGCCGAGGTCGCCGCCTACTGCTGGAAGGCGCTGGGCCAGTCCGGCTTCACCCGCTCCGACGTCGTCGTCGGCGTCGGCGGCGGCGCGACCACCGACCTCGCCGGGTTCGTGGCGGCGAGCTGGCTGCGCGGGGTGCGCTGGATCGCCGTACCGACCACCGTGCTCGCCATGGTCGACGCGGCCGTCGGCGGCAAGACCGGCATCAACACCGCCGAGGGCAAGAACCTCGTCGGCGCCTTCCACCCGCCGGTCGGTGTGCTGTGCGACCTGGCCGCGCTGGAGTCCCTCCCGGTCAACGACTACGTGTCCGGGCTCGCCGAGATCATCAAGGCCGGTTTCATCGCCGACCCGGCGATCCTGGAGCTCATCGAGTCCGACCCCGAGGCCGCCCGCACCCCGGCCGGCCCGCACACCGCCGAGCTGATCGAGCGTTCCATCCGGGTCAAGGCCGAGGTCGTCTCCTCGGACCTGAGGGAGTCGGGCCTGCGGGAGATCCTCAACTACGGCCACACCCTCGGCCACGCCATCGAGAAGAACGAGCGTTACAAGTGGCGGCACGGCGCCGCGGTCTCCGTCGGCATGCACTTCGCCGCCGAACTCGGCCGTCTCGCCGGGCGGTTGGACGACGCGACGGCCGACCGGCACCGCACGATCCTCGAAGCGGTGGGCCTGCCGCTGCATTACCGCTACGACCAGTGGCCCAAGCTGCTGGAGAACATGAAGGTCGACAAGAAGTCCCGCGGTGACCTGCTGCGCTTCATCGTGCTGGACGGCCTGGCCAAGCCGACCGTCATGGAGGGACCGGACCCGGCCGTGCTGCTCGCCGCGTACGGCGAAGTCGGCCAGTAAGTCCACGAAAAGCGCGCTTCCGTCCGATTCGCCTGTGGCGATGGGCACTTCGGACCGCCCCCGGCCGTTCACCAAACGACGGCCGGGGGCGGTACCGTTCGGTAGCGAGCGGGTTGTGCCCGCTGCCAGCGTCAATGGCCATGGAAGACGAGACGGAGTGGCACCGGATGCAGCACGCAGTGGGTTCTCCGCTGCCGCCGCCCCACCAGTCGGGGAACGGCTGGTCGCCGGCCGCACAACACCCGGGTCCGCATCACCCGGGCACGCACCAGGGACCCGCCCCGCACCAGGGCTCCGCCCCGCACCAGGGCTCCGCCCCGGTGCCGCCGCCACCCCCGGCACCGGGTTTCATACCCCCCGGAGGTCCTTCGGGACCGGTCCCGCCCGCGCCACAGCACACCCAGGCCCCGCCGCCGCCCGCGCCCGAGACCACGGGCCACGTCCCGCTCCCGCCCGGCGGCCCGGTCGGCATGCCGAGCGCCCCGCCCGCCACCGCGACCCCGGACCCGACGGCCACCACCCTCGCGGTACTGCTCATCGGCCCGGCCGGCGCCGGCAAGACGAGCGTCGCCAAGTACTGGGCGGATCACCGCCGCGTCCCCACGGCCCACATCAGCCTCGATGACGTCCGCGAATGGGTCCGCTCAGGCTTCGCCGACCCCCAGTCCGGGTGGAACGACAACTCCGAGGCCCAGTACCGCCTGGCCCGCCGCACCTGCGGCTTCGCCGCGCGGAACTTCCTGGCCAACGGCATCTCGTGCATCCTCGACGACGCGGTCTTCCCCGACCGCCCGGTGGTCGGCCTCGGCGGCTGGAAGCGCCACGTCGGCCCCGGCCTCCTCCCGGTCGTTCTGCTCCCGGGCCTGGAGATCGTCCTGGAGCGCAACGCCGAACGCACGGGCAACCGCCGCCTCACCGACGAGGAGGTGGCCCGCATCCACGGCCGCATGGCCGGCTGGTACGGCTCAGGACTCCCCATCATCGACAACTCCCAGCTCGACGTCCCCCAGACAGCCCAGATCCTGGACGACGTACTGGCAAGATCAATCGCCAGCCCCCCGACCTGGTAACCAACGCGCCCGCAGCCTCCTAAAGGGGCGGGAAGCTGCCCGCCCCGCAGGTGGCCCCCCGGGGACGGGTAATCAACGGGACTGGTCCCACCCAAGGGGCGCGGGGAACGGCGCGCCCAGCCCCCACCGGCCGGGCAGACGGCACACAACCTCAGGCGGCCCCCGGGGACGGGTAATCAACGGGACTGGTCCCACCCAAGGGGCGCGGGGAACTGCGCGCCCAGCCCCCACTGGCCCCGCAGACGGCACACAACCTCAGGCGGCCCCCGGGACTGGAAACCAATGGGACTGGTCCCACCCAAGGGGCGCGGGGAACGGCGCGCCCAGCCCCCACCGGCCCCGCAGACGGCACACAACCTCACGCGGCCCCCGGAACCGGTCCGCAGACGGCAAACGACCGTCAGCCGCACCCCGCCCCCGAACACCACCCCACCCGACCCCCACATTCCAGACACCGCCCACTCAGACGCCCCCAACCGGCGCCAAACCGGCGGAGCTCATACGCTCGGGTCATGTCAGAGGTGTACGCCACCCGCCGCTCCAGGCTGAGGGACCGCTGCCAGGCCAGCGGCAGCGCCACCGCGCTGATCTCCCGCCCCGCCAATGTCCGCTACCTCGCGGGCGCCGCCCCGCAGGGCTCCGTGCTGCTCCTCGGCAAGACCGAAGACCTGCTCGTGTGCACCGGCCCGCCCGACGACCGCCCCACGGAGGGCCGCCCCGACGAGGCACTGCGGATCCATGCGCTCCCCGGCCCCGGAGGCGACCCCGCAGTCGCCGCGGCCGACCTCGCCGCGGCGCAGGGAGGAGTCTGCCTCGCCGTGGAGGAACACCACCTCACCGTGGCCCGTCACAGAGCCATCCGCTCGGTCGTCCCGCGCCTGCGCCTCGCCGACCTCGGCGGAGCCGTGGAACAGCTCAGGGTCGTCAAGGACGAGGAAGAGATCTCCTGCCTCCGGATCGGCGCGGAGATCGCCGACCAGGCCCTCGGGGAACTGCTCGAATCCATCCTCGTCGGCCGCACCGAACGCCACCTCGCCCTCGAACTCGAACGACGCCTCGTCGATCACGGCGCAGACGGCCCCGCCTTCGCCACCTCCGTCGCCACCGGCCCGAACGCCGGTCGCCGCGCTCATCGGCCCACCGACCGCCGCGTGGAGGAGGGCGACTTCCTCTCCGTCTGCCTCGGGGCCACGTATCGCGGATACCGCTGCGAGATCGGCCGTACGTTCGTGATCGGTACGTCCCCCGCCGACTGGCAGATCGAGCTGTACGACCTCGTCTTCGCCGCTCAGCGCGCCGGACGGGAGAGTCTGGTGCCCGGCGCCGCCTATCGTGATGTGGACCGCGCGGCACGGCAGGTGCTGGACTCCGCGGGGTACGCGCAGGGCCTTCCGGCGCTGACGGGACACGGCGTGGGACTCGAAATCGACGAGGACCCGCAGTTGGCTCCCGCAGCCATGGGTAAACTGGACGCTTGCGTGCCGGTCACCGTCGAACCGGGGGTCCACCTCCCGGGCCGGGGCGGCGTCCGGATCGATGACACGCTCGTCGTTCGCCCCGAGGCGGACGGCGGACCCGAGCTACTCACCATCACGACCAAGGAGCTGCTCGCCCTCTAGGCAGTGGCGTGCCCCGGGGTCGTCCACGTCAGTCCAGGAGATTCCGCAACCGTGGCTTCCACGAACGACCTCAAGAACGGCCTGGTGCTCAAGCTCGAAGGCGGCCAGCTCTGGTCCGTCGTCGAGTTCCAGCACGTCAAGCCCGGCAAGGGCCCGGCCTTCGTGCGCACCAAGCTCAAGAACGTGCTCTCCGGCAAGGTCGTCGACAAGACGTTCAACGCCGGCGTCAAGGTCGAGACGGCCACTGTCGACAAGCGCGACATGCAGTTCTCCTACATGGACGGCGAGTACTTCGTCTTCATGGACATGGAGACCTACGACCAGCTCATGGTCGACCGCAAGGCCGTCGGCGACGCCGCCAACTTCCTGATCGAGGGCTTCACGGCCACCGTCGCGCAGCACGAGGGCGAGGTGCTCTTCGTCGAGCTGCCCGCCGCCGTCGAGCTCGTGATCCAGGAGACCGAGCCGGGTGTCCAGGGCGACCGCTCCACCGGTGGCACCAAGCCCGCCATCCTGGAGACCGGTCACCAGATCAACGTCCCGCTCTTCATCACCACCGGTGAGAAGATCAAGGTCGACACCCGCACGAGCGACTACCTCGGCCGGGTGAACAGCTAAATTGGCTGCCCGCAACACGGCCCGCAAGCGCGCCTTCCAGATCCTCTTCGAGGGTGACCAGCGCGGCGCCGACGTCCTGACGGTCCTCGCGGACTGGATCCGGCTCTCGCGGACCGACACCCGGCAGCCGCCGGTGAGCGAGTACACGATGCAGCTGATCGAGGGCTACGCGGCGCACGCGAAGCGGATCGACGAGCTGATCGCGCAGTACTCCGTCGGCTGGACACTCGACCGGATGCCGGTCGTGGACCGCAACATCCTGCGCCTCGGCGCGTACGAGCTGATCTGGGTCGACGAGACCCCGGACGCGGTCGTGATCGACGAGATGGTGCAGGTGGCCAAGGAGTTCTCCACGGACGAGTCACCGTCGTTCGTCAACGGCCTGCTCGGCCGACTCAAGGAGCTGAAGCCCTCGCTGCGCCGTGAGGAAGCGTAAGGGTTTCGACCGAACACGCCGAAGGGCCCGCAGCATCCTCGCTGCGGGCCCTTCGGCGTCCCGGTGCCACTGGGCCCCTTCAGGCCCGCAGAACGCCGCCGGGGTGGCCGGAACCGCAAAGTTCCGGCC
>NZ_JBSGVW010000068.1:0-18963 GCF_053608645.1 Streptomyces sp. NPDC055013 | reverse complement strand
CCGGACATGGTCCTGGCGGACAAGGCGTATTCGTCCCGCGCGATCCGCGAGCACCTGCGTCGACGCGGCATCCGTGCCGTGATCCCCGTCCCCGCCGACCTGGTGGATAGGACGACGCGGATCACCGCCAGAGCCAGGAACACAGACACCGGATGAAGGGCCGGAAACAGGCCGGCAGCTCTGAAGCAGGTGGAGGCGGAAGGGCTGTACCCCCCAGTAGGGCCGACAAGTCAGCAATCCTCCATCCTCACGCTGGCTCCGCGCGCTTCGAGCGAGTGCAGACGCGGGGCTTCATTGACCGGGCGCCCCGGTCAGCCAGTCCCGTGGCAGCAAAGACAGAGTGGTCTGCGCGTCCCGGACACCGGTGGCCGGCAGACGCAGTTCGAATCGGGTGCCGGGTCGCCCGTCGGGGCGGTCCAGTACCGCGATCCGGCCTCTGTGCAGGGCCACCTGCTGGGCGACCAGCGTCAGGCCAAGGCCGGACCCGGGGCTGGACGGGCCCCGGCGGAAGCGTTGGAAGACCTCCTCGCGGCGTTCGGTGATGATGCCGGGACCGTGGTCGTCCACGCTGAGCACCACGGTCTGATCACGCGGGTTGCGTGACAGGCGCAGGGTGACCTCGATGCGGGCGACTCCGTCCTCGGCGTGGCCGTGTGTCCACGCGTTGGTCAGCAGGTTGTCCACCGCCGAGCGCAGCCCCTGCTCCCAGCCGTGCACCCACAGCTCCGCGGCGGTGTGCACGGAGACGCTCACGTCAGGGTGCGTGCGCCGCAGATCGGCCACCGACGCGTCCACCAGCTCCGCGAGGTTCAGCGTCGCGAACGCTTCCGCCTCGACCAGATCACCCTGCGCGAGTGCCCTCAACATCACCAGCAAACCGAGCAGACGGGCCTGCTCACGCCCCAGGTCGTCCAAGACCTCCGCGCGGTCGGCAGGGTCCAGGTCGGGGTGGCCGGTCAGGATGTCGAGATTGGTGCGCATACTCATCAGCGGAGTGCGCAGCTCATGGGATGCGGTCGCGGCAAACGCGCGGGCGGTGGCGAGCGCCTCCCCGGTGCGGGCCACCTGTTCGTCGTAGCGGTTCAGCACCGTCTGAAGGGTCTGCGCCAAGTCGTCGACCTCGGCGATACGCGTCGGTGTGTGGTCCAGTCGCGCCGCACTGGTCCTCGGGTCCAGCCCACTGGTACGGCGCTGGAGTCGCCGTAGCGGACGGACGGCTCGGGCCGCGATCGCCCAGGCGGCTGCTCCGGCCAGTGGCGCGGCCAGCAGAGCCCCGGTCAGCACTCGCTGCCGCACCAGAGTCAACTCGTCGTCGGCGGTGTCGGGCGAGAACAGCCACAGATTCGGTGTGCCGCCCTGTTTCGCGGTGCCAATGCGCAGCGACAGTACGAGCCAGTCCTTGTCGCCGGAGGTCACGGTGACGGGGTCGGGGGCGGCGGCAGGCAGATCGGGGGGCGGGTCGGGCTGCGGACCGGCCGAGACCCTGCCCTGTGGGACGGTCAGCCATACGCCCACGTCGCGTGCGGAGTTGACCAGGCGTCGGTGCCGGGCCTCCTCCATGATCGGTTGGTCAGTGCCGACAACATCCAGGTACGCCTTGGCGTTCTTGGCCACCACCGTCGCGCGGGCGCGTAGTTGGGCGTCCCGGTGAGCCCGGAGGTCATTGCTGACGAGGTGCAGCAGCAGCCAGCCAGACGCCAGGACCAGCAGGGGCACGCTCGCGCCGACGGCGAGGGCGACACGGGTGGACAGTCTCATGGCGCGCCCTCGACGCCCGGCCGCAGTACGAAGCCGACACCGCGAACGGTGTGCAGGATCCGGGGCCGGCCGCCTGCCTCCAGCTTGCGTCGGAGATAGCTGACGAAGGTGTCCACGGCGTCGCTGCGTACCTCGAAGTCGTAGCCCCACACGCGATCGAGCAGCAGCTCGCGGGTGAGCACGACCCCGGCGTTGCGGGCCAGGACCTCGAGGACCGCGAACTCGCGCCGCGTCAGCTTCAGCGGCCGACCGTCCAAAGACGCCTCGTGCGCGGCCGGTTCAAGGACCAGGCCCGCGACCCGGACCCGGTCCGCGGCGGCGGGCGGGCGCCGCCGTAGCAGGGCGTGCAGCCGCAGGACCAACTCCTGAAGGGCAAACGGCTTGACGAGGTAGTCGTCCCCGCCCGCCTGCAGCCCGGCTACCCTGTCGTCGACCTCGTCCAGCGCGGAGAGCATCAGCACGGGTACGTCGTCGCCGTCGCCGCGCAGGCTCCGGCATACGTCGATGCCGCTGAGGTCCGGCATGGAGATGTCGAGGACGATGATGTCGGGGCGTTCGGCACGCGCGCCGGCCAGGGCGGCGTGACCACCGTCGGCCAGGGCGACCGAGAAGCCGCTGAGTCGTAGTCCCCGTTCCAGCGACCGGCGTATGGCCGCGTCGTCGTCGACCACCAGCACCCGCCCAGCTCTGCCTGCCATGCACACCTCGGTTCCGCGGCTCTCCGTAGGACACCGATCAAAGCATCGGAGCAGCCGGTATCTCCACTGTGAGCCCCGCAGCGGTCAGATATTTGCAGTTCGTCATCCTTGCTGAGTCATGTTCGCATCGCCCGATACTGCGACGGCGTACAGCCCATGACGCGGCGGAAGCTGCGGGAGAAGTGTTCCGGTCCGGAGAATCCGCAGCGCTGGCCAATGAGGGCGATCGTGTCGTTCCCGCTCTCCAAGTACTTGCGCGACAGGTCGATCCGGAGCTCGGTGAGATATCGATACGGGGTGGATCCGGTGGCGGCCTTGAAACAGCGCACGAAATGAAATCGGCTGAAGGAGACGAGGGAAGCCAGATCGTCCAGTGAGACCGGTCGCCCGAGATTTTCTCGCATGTAGGAGACGAGCGTCTCCAGTTGGAGCGCACTCAGCGTACCGGCCGGCCGCACGGCACCGTCCGTGTGTGGGGCCAAGACGTGGGCGGCGATGAACTGCGCCGCTGACTGCGCGTACAGATCGTCCGCGCCCGCCTCGCTCGCGACCACCAGCGCTCGCACCGTGGCCGCCAGGACGGGGTCGAGCCGCAGGCCTGGAAACACGTCCCGTAGCAGTGTGATGCGGGATGGTAAGTCCTCCTCGTCGACGAACCGGTGCAGCGTCTCCGGCGGGACGGTGAGGGAGGCGACCGCCGCAGGGACGTCTCCCTTCGCTGCCACGAGCAGGGTCCGGCTCAGCCCCGGGGGGATGATGCACACGTCGTCCGGCAGTCGGAACGCCGCCTCCCGGGCGGGCCGTTCAGGGGTCCCGTAAAGTCCCACCAGTCCGGTCAGCTGAGCATACAGCGTGATTCCCGACGCCGATGGAATGTAGAGGGTGTGGATGCTTTTCCGTAGCACCGTCCTTCGCACCTGAAGGGCGTGCCACGTTCCGCCACCCGCCCCGCTGGTCGGCTCCAACCGCTATTGCCCTCTCTCCCGATTGTCCTGCCACTGTGCAGGTACTGGGTAAAGAATGCGGGCAGTTCCAGGTGGTCGCAAAGTGATCGATGCCGGATTAATTCTCCGTGAGCCGGAATAATTCCAACTAAGCTATTTGATATTGACCGGCTCCGATTCGCGATGGCACGCTGCCGGACATGATTCGCACTCGTCAACTTCTCCCATTGATAGCCGGCGTGGTGCCGTTGGCGCTCGCGGTCCAGAGCGGGGTGAGCGGGGCGGCATCCGGAGCCTCCCCCGCCGGCGCTGGACAGGCCACTGTCGCGGCGGAACGGCCGAATATCGTCTTCGTCCTCACCGACGACATGTCCTCGAACCTCCTCCCGTACATGCCGGAGGTCCGCAAGCTCCAGTCCCAGGGCACGACGTTCAGCGACTACGTGGTCAGCAACTCGCTCTGCTGCCCGTCCCGTTCGTCCATCTTCACCGGCCGGTACCCGCACAACACCGGAGTCCTCAGCAACGAAGGACCGAACGGCGGCTTCCAGGCCTTCCACGACGGGGGACAGGAGCGGGACACCTTCGCCACGGCCCTGAAGGCCAAGGGCTACCAGACCGCGATGATGGGCAAGTACCTCAACGGCTACAGCCCCGGGGACACCGTCGACGGTCAACGGCCGTACGTGCCACCGGGCTGGAGCCAGTGGGATGTCGTCGGCGGCGGCTACAAGGGCTACAAATACGACCTCGCCCACAACCACAGTGTCCAGTCGTACGGCGACAGGCCCAAGGACTATCTGACCGACGTGCTCAGCAAGAAGGGCAATGCCTTCGTCAAGAAGTCCGTGGCGGCGAACAAGCCTTTCCTGCTGGAGGTCGCGCTCTTCACGCCGCATGGTCCGTCCACGCCCTCGCCCCGGGACGAGGACGCCTTTCCCGGACTGACGGCGCCGCGCAGCCCCGCGTTCGACACCCTGCCGACCGACGCGCCGCGATGGCTGGCCGGACAGGACCGGCTGACGCAACGCGAGAAGAAGGAGATCGATGAGAAGTTCCGCAAGCGGGCGCAGTCGCTCCAGTCGATCGACCGGATGATCGGCAAACTCCGCGCCACCCTTGCCCGGGCCGGCGAAGCCGACAACACCTACTTCGTCTTCAGCTCCGACAACGGCTTCCACCTCGGCGAGTACCGACTCAAGGCGGGTAAGCAGACCGCGTTCGACACCGACGTCCGCGTACCGCTGGTGATCGCCGGCCCCGGCGTCGCCGCCGGGCGGACGAGTGACGCCCAGGTGTCGAACATCGACCTCGCACCCACTTTCCAGCGCATCGGTGGCGCACCGGTGTCGTCCCGGGTGGACGGGCACAGCCTGCTTCCGCTGCTGGACAGCGGCTCGGACGCCAACTGGCGCAAGGCCAACCTCATCGAGCACCGCCAGGCCAAGAGGTCGCCGGGAGACCCCGACAACAACGGTGGGGAGAGCATTAGCCCTCCTAACTATCACACCCTGCGCACCAACGCATACACCTACGTCGAGTACGGCAGCGGAGCCAAGGAGTACTACGACCTGCGCACCGACCCCTATCAACTCCGCAACACCGTCCGTCAGTTGAGCGGCGAGCGGCGTGCGGAACTGCACGATGCGCTGACCCGCCTGAAGCAGTGCGACGGCGACGGCTGCTGGAGTGCCGGACATCCCTAAGCCCTCCTATCCATGTCGGGGAAAGGAGACTCCGATGCCCTGGCCGTCCCCATTCGGCCCGGGCATTGGTCCGTTCCGGCGCGAAGCGCAGTGGTTCACCGAGCGCCCGGTCAGCTCGCCCCTAGGCCCCGATGCCCGCCTCGACCGAGTGACGGAGCGACATCGGCGGGGTCCGCTGTCGGTGCCGGGCGACGGCGCCGAGCGCGGCTGCGAAGGAGCCCCGTCGGGAGAACGCACCTCAGCGTGCGGACCCGGACCTCGTACGGCATGGGAGTCCAGCTCGTGCGCGATCGACTCCATGACCGCCGGACAGGCAACGACCAGTTCACCGCCCATGACGATCACGTCCTGTCCGACGGCTTGGCACATGTCGGCCAGCACCCGGCCGACCTGGGTGCCGGCTCGCGCTACGAGCGAATGTGCCGTGCGTTTCGCCCGAGCCCACAGCGGACTCCAGCTCCGGTAGATCCATGGCAGGGCCGCCCACGCTGCGACAGGCGTTCAGCACGGATCCGACCGAGGCCAGCGTCTCCCGGCACCCCGTTTAGGCGCACTCACAGCGCGCACCCGTCCGGATCCACGGTGATGTTGCCGAACTGCCACGCGATCCCGTGAGGACCGCGGTGCAGCCGGCCAGCCACCACGAGCCCGCCGCCGACGTCGTGCGACAGCCGCAGGTACAGCGCGTTCTGCTCACCCGTGGTCGCGCCCCAGACGGTCTCGGCCAGTGCTGCGAGCCGTGCGGCGTGGTCGACCGGCGCCCGGGTTCCGAAGCGTTCGCGAACCAGCTCCGCCACGCCGCCGTGCCGGGCGGTCAGCAGGGAGCTGCGGTCCGGCCATCCCCACGCCGATGCCGTTGACGCCACCCGATCGCAGCGTCCCGCCGGTCACGGCGTCCGCCAGCCGCCATGCGAGATCGACCCGGACCTGCCATACCGCGTCGGCGCTGTGCTGCTCGTGTGGTGTGCCGACGATCTCGTGCGACGCGTCCATCGCGGCCACCAGCACCGCATCACGCGCGAGTTCGATGCCCGGCACATGGCCAGCCTCGGGATTCAGGGCCAGGACCTCCCCCGGGCGACCCCACTGGCTCCCGGTCGCCGGTGGTACCGAGGCGAGGACGGCGCCGTATTCCAGGAGCGTGGCGACGACGTCGTACAGCGTCGTGCGGGACAGACCGCTCGGGCCCCCCAACCGGCCCCGAGTCATAGGACCGTACTTGCGTAACAGGTACAGGACCAGGAGTCCGTGTCGTGTCGTCATTTTCGGCATGACGGAAGACGCATCCCCCTTCGATCACGACTGCGCCGGAACGGCGAGTCCATCGCGCGCGTGGCGTGAGGAAGGTAGAGAGCGTTCTTGTGGGAACTCTGTGAGCCGCCGGAGGACCTTCGGCGGCCGTCACGGCCCGGTGTGACGCGGCCGTCACCGATTTTCGACATGTCATTTCTGCCACTCCTTGGCGGATAAATTCACGCTGCGTAGCGTCTTCTTCCGTCGGCAGCAAATGGCTCCAACAGCCGTCCTACGCCACGCGCACACCGTCACCGGCGTGCGGTAGCGGCCTCGTTTCCTGCCGGGTCCCGTCAGGCGCCGGAGGTGCGCCTGTTCCCCACCCGCTTTCCGTCCCGCACGGTGCAAGGAGAGGAACCCTGTATGACCACCTCGCCCGATTCCTATGTGCTCACCCGCCGGAGAATGCTCACCGCAATGGCCGGTGCCGCCGTCGCCGGATCCGCGATCGCCTCCGCCACTCCACGCGCGTTCGCCGCGGACGACGACGAGCCGGCCGCCGCGGCCGCTCGCGGGCTGCCGCTGACCGTCGTCAATCACAGCGGTGAGTTCGC
Organism: Streptomyces sp. NPDC055013; assembly: GCF_053608645.1. Taxonomy (NCBI): domain Bacteria; kingdom Bacillati; phylum Actinomycetota; class Actinomycetes; order Kitasatosporales; family Streptomycetaceae; genus Streptomyces; species Streptomyces sp. NPDC055013. Next base: position 12,010 of record NZ_JBSGVW010000068.1, on the reverse strand, counting down.
CAACCGCTCCGTCCATCTGTACATCGTGGGCAGCAAGGGAGACCGGCAGGTCAGGGTGACACGGCGCGGCACCGTGGAGCGAGTCAAGCTCTCCGACAACCGCGACAACGGCTTCACGGACTACGCCATCCCGCTGGCTGCCCGGGGCAACACCGAGCTCCGACTGCCGTACATGTCCGGCCGCATCTATGTGGCGCTTGGCCACAAGCTGAAGTTCAAGGCCGTCCGGGGCGCGGACGGCAAGGTCGCCCTACAGCATCCCGCGGGTTGGGTGGAGTCCGACCCCAACTACCCCGTGCTGCACGACTTCGTGGAATTCACGCACAACGAGTCCGGCATGTTCTGCAACACCACCATGGTCGACATGTTCAGCGTGCCGATGATGATCCGGCTGAACGGCGCCAGGGACCACAGCACAGGCAGGATCCGCGACGGCGGTCGCGCCCGGATCTTCCGCACCCTGCGGGACAACCCCGACTTCTCACGCCTCGTCGTGGGCGAGCGGCGCGTCATCGCCCCCAGCCACGGCCTGGACGTCGGCCGCTTCCCGCAGCAGTACTTCGCCCCCTACATCGACCGGGTCTGGAACACCTACCGGGACAAGAGCCTCGTCGTCAGGACCAATGCCGGCACCTTCACCGGCCAGGTGCGGGACCATAGACTCACCTTCACCGGCCCGGCATCGGTCTCCTTCGCCAAGCCATCCACCCGTGACGTGCTCTTCTGCGACGGCGCGCTCGCCGCTCCCAACGACGGTGTCACCGGCCCCGTCGCCGCCGTCCTGGGCGCCGGCTTCAACCGCTCCACACTCGTCAGCCACCGCAAGCAGCCCACCACCCGTGCGTCCGGCTTCTACGACACCGCCGTCACGAACCACTACGCCAGGGTCATCCACGCCGCGACCACCAACGGCAAGGCATACGGCTTCGCCTTCGACGATGTGGCCGACTGGGCCTCCTACATCCAGGACACCAGGCCCCGGCACATGCACCTGACGCTGACGCCCTTCTGACCCGGTCGATCAAAGTGCGCTGACGGCTCCTTTCTGACAGTCGTTCAGTTGCTTCGGTCGACTGCGGGTGCCGAAATCCAGTCAGGCGCCCATCCGTTCCTTCCTGATTCCCAAATCATTCCTGACCCGAGAGAGGTCTGTCCGTAATGCAGATGAAGCGCCGCACGCGTGCGGTTCTTTCAGTGAGCCTGGCCGCTGCCGTCCTGGGCATAGCCAATGCCGCCCCCGCTTCCGCCGTTCCCTTCGGCAAGGTCAAGCACGGCAAGGCAACCTTCTACGACAACGTCGGATTCGGGGCCTGCGGAGACCCCATCGACGCCGCGTCGCAGATGCTCGTGGCCGTGTCGCCGAAGTACTGGAAGGCGGCCAACCCGAACAACGACCCGCTCTGTAATGCCAAGGTCCGCCTGACCCTCCGGGGCAAGACGATCACTGTCCCCGTCGTGGACAAGTGCATGGGATGCGGGCCCAAGCACATCGACCTCAGCAAGCCGGCCTTCGCAAAGCTGGCTGATCCGGACAAGGGCGTTCTGCACAAGGTCAAGTGGAAGTTCGTCCGATGACCCGTACATCCAGCCAAGGAGTTCCCACCATGCCCAAACTGCGCATTCTCTACGCCCTCCTGACCACCGTGCTCCTGGCTGCGACCGGGATCGGCCTGACCTCAACGGCGTCCGCCGCACCGGCGGCGAGCGGCGACTTCGTCGTCAGCAAGGCCGAGTACAACAGGATGTTCCCGAACCACAAGCGCTTCTACAGCTACGACGCCCTGGTCAAGGCGATGAAGAAGTTCCCCGCCTTCGCGGACAAGGGCAACGCCAGGACGAAGAAGCGTGAGGCGGCCGCCTTCCTCGCCAACGTCAGCCACGAGACCGGCGGACTCGTTTACATCGTCGAGCAGAACAAGGCCAACTGGCCGTCGTACTGCGACACCACCCAGCCGTACGGCTGCCCGGCCGGCCAGGCCGCGTACCACGGTCGTGGCCCGATCCAGCTCAGCTGGAACTTCAACTACAAGGCCGCCGGCGACGCGCTCGGCATCGACCTGCTGCACAAGCCGGGGCTCGTGCAGCAGAAGCCGGTCGTGGCCTGGAAGACCGCGCTGTGGTTCTGGATGACCCAGTCCGGCGCGGGCACCATGACTCCGCACAAGGCGATGGTCGACGGCCACGGCTTCGGCCAGACGATCCGCAGCATCAACGGCGCCATCGAGTGCAACGGCGGCAACCCGGCGCAGGTGCAGAGCCGCGTAAAGACGTACAAGAAGTTCGCCGACATCCTCGGCGTCAGCCCGGGCAAGCACCTCAGCTGCTGACCCCTCTGCGCAAGCGATGACGGGAAGTCCGGCGGCCCTCCGCCCGAACCAGGTTCCGGGCCGCCGGGCTTCCCTTTCTCATTTCCGTCAACTGCCTCCTTTCCTGTATGCGGAGCGGATCACATGAAACGCACCGCCGTGCTCGTGAGCGTCGCCCCGCTCGCTTCCTTGGGCTCGACTCACGGCCTCGCGCACGCTGAGACAACACTCGCCCCCGACGACGGGCACGGCACCTCGTTCTTCGACCGTGAGCAGGACGCGACGCGGCGCTGAAGTTCTGGACGACTGCCCGCCTTCGCACGGCCGAGGAGGTCTCAACCGCGCCAGCCTCAGCGAACGCCGGCGCCATCCCTTCGCCCGCTGCCGACGAGGGCCCGGCGCTGACCGTCCCACCGCTCCCCGCTTCGGCATCGTCGGACGTCGATGCCGCCGGGGAGGAGCAGGTCACCGCCCTCGCCTCCACGTCCAAGCCCTGGCGCGGCGGTGGACTGATCCGCAGGACATCGGGCAACGTGTTCTTCCAGAACGCTGGCGGCGCGACGTTCTCCTGTTCGGCGACCGTCGCCAACAGCAGGAACAAGTCCGTCGTCCTCACTGCGGCGCAATGCGTGGTCGATCCGGCCACCGGCAAGGGCTACCGCAAGTGGGTGTTCATTCCCGGCTACTCCCACGGCGAGCGCCCCTTCGGCACGTTCACCGCGAAGAAGCTCTTCCACCAGCCGGTGTATCCCGCCGCTTCGACGCGGTAGACGATGGTGCTCCCGTGGGAGCCGATGTGCCCGACGAAGTTGTGCTTTGCCATGGCTGCCGAGTGACGCTGCGCGGCCTTGTGCAGGGCGGGCTTGATCTTCAGTGTCGGACAACCAGCCTTCCTGCGTTCGGCGTTGGTCAGCTGGACCATGGCCTTCTGCATCGACATCGCGCTGACGGCAGCGGCCCGGGAAACGGGTGCGGCCGATGCGGACGTGGTCAGCAGCGTGGTGGAAGCGATCGTGCCGACCAGTGTTGTCGCCAGGTACCGGGAAACGGACATCGTGTCTCCTCCGCTCGGGAAGTGCGCAGGAAATTCGGACTTTCCTGCGGAGGAGATGCGAACCTATCCGCCGACGCAGCTCGCCGAGGCACGGAAATTGCGGCGCGGGCGACTGCTGTTACTGACCCAGAATTGGCCCGTTTCTGGTCTCGATGATGAACCGCCGCCCCCTGTACGAAGTGGGTGCGACACAAATTAATTCCGGTTCATATCACGGTTGTTGCACCCGACGGGAAGATAAGTGCTGCAAGTTCGTCATCAACACGAAGAGTTGGTTCTGAGGCTGCTGCGTCGGCACGGTCCGCTGTCCCGGGGCAAACTGGTCGCCCTGAGCGGGCTGTCCCGGACCACGCTGTACGACATCGTGGTTGCCCTGGTGGACAGCGGAACGGTCACGGCGTCGGTCCCTGAAGTCGCCAGGCGCGGGCGCGGCCGTCCGGTGGAGAAGCTGGCGTTGAAATCCGGCCGCCGGGCAGGTGATCGGCATCGACTTCGCCCGGCCGGCGGTGCGGGTGGCGGCCGCGACCATCACCATTGTCCTTCGCGCCCGACAGCACCCAGGAACCGACGACTCCGGCCAAGGGCGAGTCCAGCCAGACGAACATCGTCGGGGGCTCCAAGCCGGCCGCACGATAGGCCTCGGCCACCCCTGCCTCGGTCTCATCCCGGTCGGCGGGACCGGTGGCCAGGCCGTGGGCCAGCCACTCGACCGCGACCTCGGACATCGCACGGACCCGGGAGTCGGTGAGCTTCTCAATCTTCACGGTTCGGTGTTCTCGCTCGCACCGTCAGGTTCGGAAGATATGTTCCGGGTCCTGGGCTGCCGCATGGGCGTACTCCCAGAAATCAAGGTGTCCGATGGCCAGGTTCACGTGCATCTCGTTGACCAGCACGGGCAGCAGGCGGAACTCACAACCCAGTTCTTCGTCATCGTCCTCGTCCAGTTCCTCATCCCGGGTCGAAACCGCGAGTAGGGCATGCTCGCCCCTCATCGCGGCTCCATCGGCGAGGAACACGACCTCCAGCCTCGGATCGCCCAGCAGAGTGGACAGCACCACCTCTTCCGGGCTCGCCCCGTCGAAGGCACGGTCGTCCAGCACGTGAGTGTGCCTCTCGTACTCGGCGCATGACTCGGCGAGCTGCTCGACCACCACCTGCCATGCTTCGTCGTCCGAGAAATCCGTGCGTACGACAAGGGCCTCGGTTTCGCAGTCATGACCCTTGCGGTCGATCAGAGGTCTCATGCGCTCACCCTAGCTCCCGAGTCGGCAGCGAATTCGGCATGCAGGCCCGGATTCATGCGACACCGCAACAACCGTCGTTCGCCGAGCAATTTCTGACCGATGCCCTCTCTTGCCGATGGATAGGTTCACCCACAAGTCCGAAGGAAAGACGATGAGTTAGGGAGTCCCATGCGGAAGATGCGCCTTCTCATCCTGCCGCTCGCACTGTCAGCCGTGCTCATGGTCGGCGGCCGGGGTGGAGCATCCCCGCAGCCGCCGTCCGGTGACGACGCCAGCGCGTCCGCGGCCGCGGTGCGGAAGAAGGGCGTCAGCGCCTGGAAGTTCGACGGTGCCATCAGGGCGCTCTCCGACGCGAAGGTCGGCTGGTTCTACACCTGGTCCTCCGGCCGGGGCGGGATCAGGGCTCCGGCCGGCGTGGAGTTCGTGCCGATGATGTACGACGCGGGATCGGTGACCGCGGCGGAGCTTCACCGGGCAAAGAAGCAGGGGAAAATCCTCCTCGGCTTCAACGAGCCCGACCGGGCAGACCAGGCGCACATGTCGGTGAAGCAGGCGCTCGACCTTTGGCCCCGGCTCCAGTCAACCGGAATGCGGCTCGGCGCTCCCGCTGTCGCGACCGGTGGCGATGTCACCGGTGGCTGGCTCGACCAGTTCATGAAGGGTGCCACCGCCCGTGACTACAAGGTCGATTTCATCCCCCTGCACTGGTACGGTGCGGACTTCGAAGCCACACGCGCGACCGCCCAGTTGCGCAGTTACCTCCAGGCCGTGCACCAGCGCCACAAGAAGCCGATCTGGCTCACCGAATACGCGCTCATCGACTTCACGAACGGCACCCCGCGCTATCCGACCAAGGCTCAACAGGCGGCGTTCGTCAAGAAGTCGACAGCAATGCTCCAGAAATTGCCGTACGTCAAACGCTATGCCTGGTTCACGCTCTCCACGGACCGCGGCCACGAGAGCGGCCTGTACAACGGCGCCAGGGCCAACAGAGTCGGCGCGGCCTACCGTGCGGCAGGGTGACCCTCCGCATCCAGCCCGCCGACACGTCCTCTCCCAGGCAAAGCAGACCGCAAGCATGGCCCCTAGGGCGAACCCTGGCAGCCTGTGATTCCCCAATTGCGTACCCGTTGGCGTCGAGTCGACCATCGTCGACGCCACGGGATGCCCCGAGCATCCTTACGACGGCGGGTACGCGGCGGCCGCCGAGGTGCCCACTTCCCGCGGCACGCGGCAGTCCTGGACGACGTGGACTCGTTCGACGCCGGTTTCTTCCGCATCTACCCGCGGGAGGCAGGGCTGCTGGACCCCCACCGTCTCGCCCTCGAGCCGGTATGGATCACTCTGGAGGACAGTGGATACCGCCCCGCCGACCTGCCAGTCAACACCGGCGTCTTCCTCGGCGTTTCGGGGAACGAGCCCCGCGGGCGGGGCCGTCGAGGGCGGCGCGCGGCAGTTCGGGTTCCCGCAGGGCGGCTCAGGCCTGGGGCTCGCCGCGCTCGCGCACCGAACGGCGCGCCCCGGCCATCAGCCGGGTGCGGACGCGAACGACCTGGTGTCGGCTTCGAGGCGGCGGGTGAGATGCCGGCAATCCTCGACTGCAACCAGGACCTGTGGTCCGAACCGGCCGATCCACGACAGAGCCCGGCTGTGCCCGGCTGAGGTGGCGGGGGCCGTCACCGCCCTCAACACCGATTCGTCCATGTGCAGCTGGTCCCCGACCGGGAGGCGATCCCACAGAGCTTCGTTCACCTTCGCGTTGAACCGCTCCGGTGTCGCTGGGTCACCATGCCTTGGCAGGTCGGACAACACCGTTAACAAACATCACCACCAGGACAAAACGCTCTTCTAACCTTGGCCAGATTGGTTGCCGCACTCGTCAGCAACGCAGCCACGCGGCTCTCATCACTTCGCTGCCGTCCGGCTACCAGGGTTCGATCGCTGCGGCGCCTCGTGTGGCAAGGGTTGCGATGTCGCGGGCGAAGCCGTCCACGTCTTCAGGCCAGCTCTCGGGCGGCTGGAAGATGAGCAGGGTGACGGCACCGTGCAAGGCGGCCGCGATGGCTCTGGTGAGCGCTGTCGCGTCGCCGCGGAGCGCGCCTGCCTTCACACACTCCTGGACCGTTCCACGCAGGAATCGGAAGCAGGCCGAGGCTACTTCCCCGCTGGCTGCGGTGGCGGGGCCGGTCATCACGAGACGGTAGCGGACCGGATGAGCCAGCCCGAACCGCACATAGGCGACCGAGCGCTGGTGGAGCGCATTGAACGGGTCGTGCGAACCGGCGTCGGCTTCGCCCATCCAGTCGCCCAGCTCGCCCCAAACGCGTAGGCACACGGTGTGCAGCAGTTCGAGACGACTTCCGAAGTGCAGGTAGACCGCCGGAAGGCTGACCCCCACCGCCTGGGCCACGGCCCGGATGGTGACCGCGTCCTCACCCGCCTTGTCGAGCAGCTGCTCGGCCGCCTCGACAAGTTCGTCGCGCAGTCGCGCACCGTCGCCGCGTCGCGCCCGTCGCCGCCGCGGCTCGGCGGCGGCCGGGGTGGAGGGCTCGGAGTCGAGCGGGTCCATCGTCAGCACCTGCCCTGCGAGGCGGCAGAGTCGGCCGCCCCGGAGCCGATGCCGCTGCCGCGAGAGGTGGTGGGTGTCATCACGTCACTCGTCTCCGTGTTGTGGATCAGGGTCGCCGCATGTAACTTGTCGGCGTTAACTTAACTCTATAAACCAAGGATAGCCGATGACTGTCACCGCTGAGGAGATCTACGCCGTCGCACCGTTCACGGAAACGCTCGGAGTGCGCTTTGCCGCGATCGATGCGCCGGAGGTTCGCGCCCGGCTCGACTACGCGTCGGCTCTGTCCACGCTGGGCGGCGGCCTGCACGGCGGCGCGCTGATGGGGCTGGCGGACGTGGCAGCCGCCGTGTGTGCCGCAGTGAACGGGCCAGAGGGCACCCTGCCTGCGACCATGCAGTCCAGCACGCTGTTCCTGCGGCCGGTGCGCGGCGCAGGCGCATTCGCGACGGCACGACCCTTGCACGTCGGCCGGAACACGGTCACCGTCGAGGTCGACATCAACGACGAGCAGGACGTCCTGTGTGCCCGCATCACACAGGTCGTCGCGATTCGTACACCCCCCAGCCAAGCCTGATCACCCAACTGCCCCTGCGATCACTCTGCGTTCATCATGTCCGACGGATACAGGCGCACCCGACCGCGGTGACGGGCCGGGTGGTCGTACACGTGGGCGAGGCAATCGCACGACACAGTTGACGAGTTGAAGCAGGTCGGCTCGGGCGCGCACCACAATGACCAGGGCCTGCGGAACCGCCCGGAATGTGATGGCACCCTCGAGCTAACAGCAGGCGCTGGCCCTGTCTTCATGCGCGTACTGCCGGAGGATCACCCGACCATGTATTCGGTTCGCAGTGCAGGTTCCACGATCGGTTGGGAAACAGCGGATCAATGGTTACTCGATCGGTAGCCGGATGCCGGCGCGGATCGCGGTGAACGCGTTGAACAGGCGGACATGGTCGACGTCGAATCGCCGCCGGTAGACCTGCCAGAGACGGGGCGGTGACTTCCGCAGTGGCGTCGGTGCCTGACCACCACAGCAGGCTGCCTTCAGTGGTGCTCCGCTGAGCTCGCGGCGGGCCCGCGTCACACCCGCCGTGACGTCATATGGGCGGCTCACAGAATAGCCACAAAGATCCTCTCTACCTTCTCGGGCCAGAAGCGGCGGACTGACCACCGCCGTTCGACATCACAGCGGTACCAAACGAGGGGACGTAGCTTCCACAATGCCGACTCAGATGACACGGGCCTCCGCCCCGACCGACGATGCACGACAGCACGGCTCACCGTCCCGGTCACGCCAAGGGCACGAGACCCTGATTGTGAGCCTGTTGCGAGAGCACGGTCCGCTGACGCGGGCAGAGTTGGGGACCTTGTGCGGTCTGTCCCGCACCACGCTCTACGACGCCGTCTGTGGGCTCATGGACAGCGGCACCGTCCTCGCGTCGATACCGGCAGCGGCCCAGCGCAAGCGAGGTCGTCCGGCGGAGGTGCTGGCCCTGAACCCGTCAGCCGGCCATCTGCTCGGCATCGAATTCACAGGACGGGCAGTCCGGGTGGCCGTGATGGACGCGGCGCACGAGATCGTCGGCACGGCGGCCGAGCCGCACGCTCATGACACCTCGCGGCAGGCCCGCATCGACCTCGCGTGGCGGCTAGCCCACAGCCTGACGGGCCAGGCGCTGCGGCCAGGCACCTTCCGCGGCATCGCTCTGGGAGTGCTCGGACCGGTCGCCTCCCCGGACCGCGACACCCTGCCGGCGCACTGGCACAACACCGTTTCAGCGCTGGTGCGCGAGCGCTTCGGCGCTCAGGTACTGATCGACAACAACACCAGGCTGGCCACACTCGCCGAGACGATCTGGGGCGCCGCCGCCGGTGAGCGGAACGTGCTCTACCTACGGCTGTCCGACGGCGTCGGCGGCGGACTCGTCATCAGCGGCACCCTGCACCGCGGCGCTCACGGCCGCTCCGGGATGTTCGGCCACATCACCGTGGACCCGGACGGCGCGCCCTGCAGGTGCGGCGGGACCGGCTGCCTGGAGACGGTGGCCTCGGTCGGGGCCGTACTCGACGCCTACCGCGCCACCGGAGGTACGGCGGCAGACATGCCGGACCTGGTGGCAGCGCTGGAGTCCGACGACCGCGCCGCGCACTCGGCTCTGGCACGGGTGGGCGCCCACGTCGGCCGGGTGCTGGCCGACGTGAGTTGCGCCGTCGGGCCCGACCTGATCGTCCTCGGCGGTGAGCTGGTCGACGCCGGTCGAGCTCTGATGGCACCGATCGAGCACGTACTCAACACACATGCCGCCCAGCGCTCATACGAGGTGCCCCGAGTAGTTCCGGCCGTACTCGGTGACTCCGGCACCGCCCTCGGCGCCATTGCCTTGCTCCAGCAGAACATGACTCGTGGTGTGCCCGGGCCGCAGGAGAGAGCCCAGGTAGCCCTTTCCTGAGCCGGAGACGTCAACCGCTCAAGCGTCCGATCACGCCAGGCCCTGACGCTTGCTGTAGCCGGGCTGCTTGGGCAGGTACGGAAAGAGATGTCTCAGGTGGCAATGGGCGTGGCGGAGCCACCTGGCCTCGGAGGTGAAGCCGAGCATCGCCTGCATCATCGCCGGTGTGACCAGCTCGGCGTCGGTGAGCCGCGGAGCAATCCCCCACGGCCGGCCGCCATGGCGCGAGATGCGCAGACGCCGTCAGCAGGTCGTCGGTCTTCATCTGGAGTGCGGTTGCGGGGTGTCCAACTCTGTCTTCACACACTGACGTCGGACGCCCTCGTCCCATGCGCGCAGCCGATCCCTTGGAATCAATCATCTGGGGGGAGAAGGACGGGCCACAGCCCTGTGCAAGATCGGACCGGCCTGAGCTTGTCATTTCACCTCTGGTCTCGAACGTCGTCGGCGTCCGACCGGTCGGTTGGGGAAGGTTGCTGAGGGGCCGTCATGGGCCCGGACTTTTCACACACTGCAAGTCTCGGAAGGGGGTCCGTCCCGCCTTTGAGGGAGAACGGGTTCGGCGAACGAATCCGGGATCGGCGGGGGCAGGTGGCATCTGATTGATCTTGCTCGCGCAGAGGGACGTTCATGAGAGCCGCAACCCCTGAAGGAGCAGTTCGATCAGCCTTCGAGGATCGTAGCGGGGGTCGATGTCCCGTCCGATGCAGAGGTTGCCGATGCCACGCATGAGTTCGTAGGGCTGGATGCCGGGCCTGATATTGCCTGCCTCGACCGCGGCGTCGAGCAGTTGGGCGCAGACGGGCATCAGGCGTTCGAGGAATTGGGTGTGCAGCGCTGCGAAGCGGTCGCTGTCGGACTGCAGGGCGTCAGCGAGTCCGTGCTTGGTGACCAGGAAGTCGACGAAGAGGTCGATCCACTGCTGCAGTGCGTCGAACGGGGAGGCGGCGTCGGCCAGGAGGGTCGGGCCGGCCTCGGCACATGCCTCGATCTGGTGGCGGTAGACGGCGGTGACGAGGTCCGCCCGGGTCGGGAAGTGGCGGTAGAGCGTCCCCAGTCCAACGCCGGCTCGGGCCGCGATCTCCCGGATCGGCGCATCTACCCCTGAGGTCACGAACACCTCCGCGGCGGCGTCGAGCAGGATCTGCTGATTGCGCACCGCGTCCACCCGCTTGCTGCGAGCGGACGCTCCCTTGGACTGGCCTGCAGTGGGCACCACGCACTCCTTCCAGTGACTGTTGACGAAACGGATCAATGTTCCGTATTTTAAGTGGAACAACGATCCGCTTTCAGCCTAGCTGAAGGCGGGCGCTCCGCCCTACCTGCTGCACATGCGACCAGCGGCAGGGGCCAGCGAAAGGCACACTCATCATGAGCAATCCCGCCTACACAGCCGACACCCTCGGCTCGCCCACGCGCGTCCTCTCGGTCAGCCCGGTGGTGCTGCCGTCTCCCGGCCGAGCCGTGGACCTGCAGGTACGCATCTCCGCCCCGATGACCGGCAGCGAGCTTCCGATCATCCTCCTCTCGCACGGCCTCGGCTTCTCCAACAACCTCTCCTCGCTGAACGGCTACGCACCTCTCGCGAACACCTGGGCGGCACACGGCTTCGTCGTGATCCAGCCGACCCATCTGGACTCCAGGACGCTCAGCCTGAACCCGGACCAGCCCAGGGTCGCCGCGCACTGGCGTACCCGGGCCGAGGACATGACGCGCATCCTCGACCAGCTCGATGTGATCGAGGCCGCCGTCCCACAGCTCCCCGGACGCGTCGACCACAGCCGAGTCGCGGTGGCCGGGCACTCGATGGGCGGGCACACCGCCAGCCTGCTGCTGGGCGCCCGCCTCACCGATCCGCACGACGGAACCGAGGTGGCCCTGGCCGAGCCCCGGATCAAGGCAGGTGTGCTGCTTGCCGCGCCCGGCCGGGGAGGCGACGCTCTCACCGACTTCACCGAGAAAAACTACTCCTTCCTCCTGACCACGGACTTCTCCACGATGACGACCCCCGCGCTCGTAGTCGCCGGCGACAAGGACGACTCCGCCTTCCTCACGGTCGCCGGACCGGACTGGCACACCGATCCGTACGCCCTCTCCCCGGGCCCCAAGTCGCTGCTCACCCTGTTCGATGCGGAGCACGGGCTCGGCGGGGTCTCCGGATACGACGTCGCCGAGACCACGGACGAGAACCCCGAGCGGGTCGCCGCACTCGCACGGCTCACTTTGGCCTACCTGCGCAGCGAGCTCTACCCCGAGGACTCCGCCTGGCAGACCGCGCGTGACGCGCTGGCCTCCCGCCCCGACCCGCTCGGACGGGTCGAATCCAAGTAGGTCTTGGGAGGAGATATGCGCGGTGGCGCCTGGGGCATGCCCCAGGCGCC
>NZ_JBSGVW010000067.1:0-20106 GCF_053608645.1 Streptomyces sp. NPDC055013 | reverse complement strand
AGGCCGGCGATGCACCGGCCTTCACCGATGTCATGGCCCGCCTGCGTGTTCCTCGACGACGTGGTCGGCCGCGCACCAGACCGGACATGGTCCTGGCGGACAAGGCGTATTCGTCCCGCGCGATCCGCGAGCACCTGCGTCGACGCGGCATCCGTGCCGTGATCCCCGTCCCCGCGGACCAACGCGGCCACCGACGGCGACGCGGCAGCCGGGGCGGCCGACCACCGGCCTTCGACCGCGAGACCTACAAGCAGCGCAACACCGTCGAGCGGTGCATCAACCGCCTTAAGCAGTGGCGAGGCATCGCCACCCGCTACGAGAAGACAGCCACGATCTACCTGGCCGGACTCCACATCGCAGGCATCTTCCTCTGGTCCGTCCGATGATCCAAACGAAACCGCCTAAGCCGGTCACCAACCCAGCTCAGGCTGCGGACCCCTGCTGGGCCGGATCTGTCACATCCTGCTGCCGCGGGAGTGAGCGCCGGTCTGGCTGCCAACTGCGTACGCGCGGGCTCGTTTCAGGGGCCGAGCTGGGCTGTCGCGGCGTCGATTTCCTTCATGGTGATGTTCTCGCTGCCGCTGCGGATCGCGATGACGGCGGCGGTGGAGACGACGTAGGAGAGGGCTTTGAAGTAGCCGCCGGTGCGCTGGTGCAGGTCGACGGCGTGCTGGCTCAGAGCGTTCTCCTCGAGTCGGTACAGGCTCAGATCGGCCTCGAAGCTTGCCAGTACACGGCGGAAGGTCTCGTCGTCTCCGGTGTCCAGGGGCAGGGGGTGCAGCCAGGTCACCGGCAGCAGTGCGGCAGGGGAAGGCGAGACGGGCGCCGCCGGCCGGTCCGCCCGCTCGAGCCGTACCCGGTTCTCCTCGCTGACCCGGATCAGGTCCTGGGCCAGGACGCGGGCCTGGTGCAGGCGGTGGCTGGCGCCGGTGCCGCAGAAGACGATGGAGATGCCGAGCTTCTCGCGCAGGTAGTCGAAGTAGGGCAGTACGTTCGCCAGGTGCTGCGGTGAGGCGCGGTTGATGTCGTCGATGAGCAGCAGACGGGTCTGTGCGGTCTCCAGGACGTAGTTGACCGGCAGGGTCACGTCCTGGTGTTTGCGCATCTCCAGGACTTCCGCGAGGTTTTTCGGTTCGGGGTTGAGTCCGAGGTAGGAGCCGATCTCCCAGATCCAGTTCACCCTCGACTCCGGGTCCGCTGGGGTGGTGATGTGCACGACCGGGATCGTGTTCTGCTGCCTGCCGTTCGTGGCGGCTTCGATCTCCTTCTGGGCGGTGCGTCCCATCGCCCGTAGCAGGCACGTCTTGCCGGTGCCCGGGGGCCCGTCGATGACATGGTCCATCAGCCCGTCGCGACACCCGCTGTTGCGGTGGACCGCCTCGACGATCATGTCCTGCATGTGGGACATCGCGTCGGTTTCCACCATCCGCAGGTGTGGCGTAGCTGACGTGGTTGCTTATTGATCTTGGTTGGGACCTGCCGTTGCTCAGTTGTACTGAGCGGTGTGTCTGTTCCGTGGGGGAGGCTTACGCGGGGTTGAGGCGCCGGGGCGGGTGATTGTGTGGGATGAGCTGGACGTTTATGGCTGCGCAGTGAGCTGAGTGTGGTGGCGGGTTTTGCGCAGTGTGGTTGGCGCGCCTGTAGGTAGGGGGAGTTGCTGGCTGTTTTCGGCAGGTCGGGGCGTGGGCTTTTTCAGCGGGTGGTCAGGCGTTTCCAGAGCAGGTCGTGGTCGGCGGGTGCGAGGCGGGGCAGTTGGAGGCGGCCGGCGAGTTGGTGGAGGAAGGCGGTTTGCTGTGTGCGTGTCAGGGGGTGCGGGGGCGGGCGGTCAAAGGCCGCGGCGAGGGTGAGGGTCTCGGGATAGGTGATCAGCTCGCGGCAGGTCAGGGCGGGAGAGGCCGGGCCTGGTGACATGCGGGGGTTGGCGGCGGTGAGGCGGTTGAGGCGTGTCCGCCAACACTGGTGCAGGTGTTGATGGTGGTCGTACCAGCGCGTCGTGATCGTCGATGCCCAGCTCAGGGAGGGCGGTGTCGCCGGGCGGCGCGCGCGAAGGTGGGCTTGGGTGAGTTCGGGGACAGTTCGGATGTCGAGGGGCGCGGGATGCCTGGGGTCGCTTGAGGCCTGCTGGTGGCGGGTGCAGATCATGATCCGGGGCAGGCCCGGCGACGGGTGGATCCACGCGGAGGCTGCCGTGTGCGGGCTGCGGCCGATGGTGCAGGCGGTGCACGCCGGCAGCGGCTGCAGGGCGGTCTCGACCACATGCCAGCGGGCGGTGGCCGTGCCGTGCGCACCGGTGCTGGCCGACGAGGGCGCGGGCGGGCGCAGATGGGGCAGGGCACGGGTGAGGTGCGCGATGGGGACGCGGACGAAGCCGGACAGGCGGCGGGCGGCTTCGGCACTGAGGCGGATCTCGGCGGCGGGCGGGGCGTGCTCGGTGCCGGTGGCGGTGATGCCGTGGCCGTCGAGGAGTTGGGCGGGGGTGAGGCGGTAGGCGGCGGCGAGGCGGGTGAGGTAGGAGGCGGTGGCCTCGCCGGGCAGTGGCCGTACGCGTAGCGGGCCGGGCACGGATGGCCACATGGTGGCGGCCCGCACCGGGGGCGATGGCCTGGTCGCGGCCGGGGAGGTCACCGGCTGCTGGTGCGGGTGCGGCGGCGGGCGGGGTTGCGGGGCCGGTAGTGCTCTTCGGCGAGGTGGTCGAGCGCGATGCCGTCCAGCAGCCCTTTGGTGATGCGTTCGCTGCTGTCGAGGATGGCTTCGATGGCCGCCTGGCGGATCAGGCGGGAGAGGCTGCCGATCCGTCCGGCGGTCCGCTCGTGCAGGTAGGAGGCCAGCTTCGGCAGGCTGCCCGCCCGGTGGGCGTGCAGGTCGAGGGCCTGCTCGAGGGAGGCGATCAGCTCCTGGAACGGCTCCCGCTTGCCGGCCCGGGCGGGCAGCGCTCCGCAGTCGATCAGGGAGGCGCGCCCGGCCAGCTGCGCGCCGCGCACCCCGGTGAACACGGCGCTGTCGGTGACGTCGATGCCCGCGTAGACGAACGTGGCCCGCACGCGTTCGGTGAGATCTTTGAGCCAGTCGGCGGCCTCGGCGCCGCTGGAGGTGCGCGGGTTGAGCCGGTGGATCTCGTCGATCAGCACGAGTTTGACCCCGGCCGCGGTGTAGGTGTGGCAGACGGCGGTGGTGATCTGCGTGGTGGTCATGCGGGTGGTGACGGGGATGCCGAGGTAGCGGGCGAACTCTCCGGCCAGTGTCTTGGCGGTGGCGCCGGGCGGCACCAGCACGTAGGCGACGGGCACGCTGTCGTCGCCGGGCGAGGCGCGGCGGGTGTGGGCCAGGTGGCAGGTCCGGCCCACTTCGAGCAGCGCGGTCGTCTTGCCGGTCGTGGCCGGCCCGGTGACGATCAGGGACGGGCGTGCCGTGACGCTCTGGTGGCGGCCGAGGATCATCAGGGTGCGCACACTGCGCGAGAGGGTTTCGATGGCCGGGGTGCGCACGGTGACGAACTGTGAGTGGTAGGCCAGGCGTTCCTCCGGCGAGCGGGGGGCCTGGCCCGGCTGCGGCGGTGTGGGCGGTGCGGCGTGGGCGAACCGGGCGAAGGCGCCGAAGGTGGTGACTGCCCCTGCGGACGTCTCCTCGGCGGGGGGCGTGGTGTCGGGGCTGGTCACCAGTGTTCGGCCTCCTCGAAGGCGTCGTACAGCGCGAATCGGGCCGGCGGCGGGGACTCTTCACCACCGGCTTGGCTGTCGTCATCGTCATCGTCATGGGCGCTGGCTTCGACGGCGTCGAGACTGTCCTCGGGGGCCTGGGCGGGATGCTGAGCCGGCGGTGTCCCCGGCGGGGAGTCCGCCGTCTGGGACGGGGTGGCAGCTGCTGCCGTGCTCCCGGTCAGGGGGCGGCTGCGGCGCAGGACCTGGTCGGCGGTGTCGGCGAGGGCGGCCTCGTGTGCCTCGCGGTCGCCGCGCCGGCCCAGGGCGGCGCGGATGTGACGCCAGGCGGTCTCGCCCATCGGGGCGTGGACGTGGTCGCGGTGGATCCACGGGACCTCGTGCAGGTGCCCGTCGGGCAGGCGGATGTAGATCTGCCGCACGTCGTGGGGGTTGAGGTGGACCTCCCACTTGCCGCCGGGGCTGGTGGGGGAGGGGCGGCCGCGGTGTTCATTGAGGCAGGTGTGGTCGTAGGTGCGGTGGTTGATGCGGATGCCGCGGCCGGTTATGGGGTGGAAGCGCACGGGCAGCAGTTCCAGGTAGTCGGCGCCGGTCAGCGGCAGCGGCACGTACCCGGAGGCGCCCAGCAGCGCGCCCCACATCTCGTTCGGGGTGAGGGCCTTCTTCGGCAGGACCGGGTGGCGCAGGCCTTCGTGGGGGCGGTGCTGCCAGCGGGCGGTGATCCACTCGTCCAGCAGCTCCTGCAACTGGGCCACGGTGAACCGTGCTTCGTCCTCCGCCGCCTCGCCGCGCTCCAGGATGTGGGAGCCGGTGTAGCCGGCGATGTGCTGGGCGACGAGCGTGTTGATACTGCCGAAGGTCCGCTCGACGGCGCCTTTGGCGGCCGGCGAGCGGGGCGGCGTCGGCTGCACGCTCACTCCCAGGGTTTCGCAGGCGGCGAGGAAAGCGGCGGAGACGAAGATGGCCCCGCGGTCGATGACGATCGTCTCGGGCACCATCACCGGCCGTGCCGCCGCCTGTTCCAGCCGGTCGTCGAGGGCGAGGAGCCGGTCGTAGGGGACGGTGGCGTGGGCCAGGTGCAGATGGCCGGGCCAGCCGGGCCGTGCGGGATGGGGCACGGCCATCTCCGCCAGCAGCAGGGCGGCGTCCACGGCCTTGGTGCCCTCCTCACGCAGCACGGCCGCCACCACCGAGCGGGTTGCCACATCGAGAGCGATCGTCAGCTCCGGGCGCACCGGCTTCCCGTCCTCGCCGACGGCCATCACGTCGAGGCGGGTGGTGTCGACCTGCACCAGCTCGCCCGGCCGCAGCGCCACCGTAGGTGTGTACGGTCGCACCGGCGTGGTGGTGGCGGTGCGGGCCGGCCGTCCGGGATGCTCCAGAGGATCGGCGATCACGCGCACCAGCCGGTTGAACGTCGACGGCGCAGGCAACTCCACCACGCCCGGCCCGTGGGTGTCGGCCAGGATCTGCCCGGTCAGCTCCCGCAGTCCCTTCAGCGTGCCGGTGGAGCGGCCGCGCTGGCGGCGCAGCGCCTCCAGCACAGCGGCCACCACCCGCTCATCGGCCCGCCCTGTCGCACGCGACGGTTTGCGGCGGGGGATCAGCCCGAGCAGGCCGCTCGCGTGGTAGCGGGCGCGCATGCGACGCACGGTGGCCCGGCTGACCTGCGGCCAGCCCAGCCGGGCGAGTTCGTCGGCCTTGGCCTGCTCCCGCTCGGCCATCGACCGCCGTGCCGGGTCGTACTCGGGCCGGGGCGTCCCACCGCCTGCCGGGCCGCCAGGCAGCCCGGTCTCGACCTCGCGGATGTGCCGCTGCCAGGCCAGGGCCCGCTCGCGCTCCCGCTCGGGCACCGACTCCAGCAGCCCCCACGGCGGCACCGCGGCGGCGGGGGAATCCACCACGGCGAAGGCGGGATCGGCGAACAGGAAGGAGGCGAGCACGGAGGCGGTCTGCCCGCGGGTGTCGACGAGGCGTACCGACGCCCCGGCCACGGCGGCCACCTGCCAGGCGCGGCCCTCGAACGTCACGTACGCCCCCAGCTTCACCTGCCGGTGCCGGGCGCCGGCCACCGGGCGGCCGCCGTGTGCGCTCACCACAGCTCGGCCTCCGCCTGCGGGTCGTACACCCCAAACCCGCCGGTATCCCGGACAACGCGGCCACCGCCACCGCCGCCATCAGCGTCGTGCACCGTCATGGCGCCGACGATCCCCTCCACAGCCGCGACGTCTCCACTGCGCCCTGCCTCACCGAAACCGCCGGTCGTCTCGCTGCCCGGCTGCGCGCCCGCGCCGCGGCGCGCAAGGACGCCACCGGTGCGGCGCCGGACCATCTCGTCGAACGGGCGCAGGGTGTGCTCGCCCTGCGCCCACCCGACCGCGTGGAGCAGGCCGTCGGGCAGCCGGACGAAGACCTGCCGCGGGTCGTGGGGATGGTGGTGGACCTCCCACCGCTGGCCGCGGCCGCGGTGTTCGTCCAGACACGCATCGTCGTAGCGGCGCCCGCCCAGCCGGATCCCGGAATCGGTGAGGGCGCACCGGCGCGCCGGCAGCAGTTCGCCGTAGTGCTGCCCGGCCAGTGGCAGCGGCACCATCCCGGCCACGCCCAGCAGCACCTCCCACATCTCCTTGGGGGCGAGCCCCGCCCGGGGCAGCAGCGGATGGCGCAGCTGCTCCTGGGGGCGCTGGTGCCACCTGACGGTGATCCATTCGTCCAGCAGGTCCTGCAACTGCGGCATGCTCCAGTACGCCCCGGCCGCCTCTTCCGCTCCGTACGCCTCTTCCGCCGGGGTGGCGTGCCGCGAGAACAGGCCTGCGAGGGCCTCCAGCGTGCGCACGGCGCCGCGCTTTGCGCCCGCCGTCCGCAGTGGGGCCGGCTCCAGGCTGATGCCCAGGCTCTCGCACACGGCCAGGACAGCGGAGGTGACGGCGGCTGTGGACTCGACGATGAGCGTCTCGGGCACGGCCGCCGGACGCGCCGCCGTGGCTTCGATCCGTGCGGGCAGGCGCCGGGCAGGACCGCCGGCATGGGCCTGCTCCAGCAGGGCCGGCCAGCCCGGGCGCTGCGGCCTGGGCACGGCCATCTCGGCCAGCAGCACCGACAACTGAACCGGCCCGTCCTGCTGCGGGTGCAGCACGGCGGCCAGCACGCAGCCACTCGCCGCGTCCAGTGCCGCCGTCACCGCCACCGGCACCACACCCCCGTCCTCGCCCACCGCCCGCAGACCCAGGCGGGCGGTGGCGATGTGGACCCGCTCGGCGGGCCGCAGCGCAGGCGGCGGGCCGCCCGAGCGGGCCGGGCCGGTGGCGGTGCGCGCCGCACTGCCCGGCGGCTCGGCCGGATCCGCCAGCGCCTTCACCAGCCGGTACAGCGACGAGCGGCCGGGCAGCTTCACCCTGCCCGGGCCGTAGGTGTCCGCCACGATCTGCTCGGCCAGCTCGATGACCTGCAGGGTGGTTGTCTTCGACCGGCCGCGGCGCCGGCGCAAGGCCTCCAGCACGGCGGCCACCACCCGCTCGTCGGTACGCCCGGTGGGGGAGAAGGTGCGCAGGTGGCGCTTGTCAACCAGTCCCCACAGCCCCTGCCGCTGGTAGACCAGCCGCATCCGCTGCACCGTGGTCCGGCTGGCCCTGGTCCAGCCCAGCGCGGCCAGTTCACGTGCCTTGACCTCTTCCCGCTCGGCGAGGGTGAAGCGCTGCGGGTCGTATTCGGGCCGGGGCGTCCCGCCGCCTGCCGGGCCGCCGGGCAGCCCGGT
The DNA here is from genome assembly GCF_053608645.1 of Streptomyces sp. NPDC055013. Lineage (NCBI taxonomy): Bacteria > Bacillati > Actinomycetota > Actinomycetes > Kitasatosporales > Streptomycetaceae > Streptomyces > Streptomyces sp. NPDC055013. The sequence continues at coordinate 12,696 of NZ_JBSGVW010000067.1, read as the reverse complement.
CTCGACCTCGCGGATGTGCCGCAGCCAGGCCAGAGCCCGCTCCTGCGCGGTCAGCGGCACCGTCTCCCACAGCGCCGGAGCCGGCGGCTCCGTGGCTGCGGGACCGGTCACCGAGAAGCCGGGCGCGGACACCAGACGGACGGCCAGCACACACCCGGTGGCCCCGTCCTCGGCGACGAGGTGCACCCGCCCGTCGACCAGGCCGGTCACCTGCCAGGTGCGGCCCTCGAACGTGACCTGAGCGCCCACCTCAACACACCGCCCACCAGGGGCGGTCACCACGTGCTTGCTCAACTCTCCTGCTGCTCCTGCCGTTTCCCGTCGCCTGTGGCCGGGCCGGGCGTCACGAGGGTGTGCTCGCCCAGCGGCCGTGTCAGGTCCGCGGCCAGCCGGCCGCTCCACAGCGCGTGGTAGAGCACCGGCAGAGCGGTGAGGACCTCGCCCGCCGCCGCGGCCCCGGCCATCAGCGGCCGTTCGGCGGCGAACGCCTTGAGCACCGCCTGCTCAAGGCCGCCTGCGTCACGGTGGCGGGGATGTCGGTAGCCGGCCAGCCATCGCACGTTCGCCGCCACCACTGTCTCGGGCGGCGCCAGACGCCGGTAGGTGAACCCCACCGCCTCACACGCCGCTTCAAGCACCGCGGCGGCGCGCTCGGCCCGGCCGGCGGCGGGCGACGTCGCCGCGGGGCAGTCGGCGAGCAGCGCGCTCCCGTCGGCGTAGCGGGCGAACAGCTGCGGCACCCACGTCAGCACCCGCCCGCTGCCCGGATCACGCCAGATCAGCCGCACCGGCCGCGCCGACAGGCCCACCACACGCGGATCGCGGTCCAGGACCATTAGCTGCGTGCACATCGCCTGCGAACCGTGCATCACATGCCGCCCGGTCGTGGCCGACCACCACCAGCCCGGCCCCCACCGCCGCCCAGGCACCACCGGGAACGCCGCCACCGGCGCCAGCTGCTCGAACCTGACCGCGACGGCGGCCTCCACCCAGCGGCGCTGCACCAGCGTGCCGTCCGCCCCGGCGAACTCAGCCTCCACCGCGCCCGGCTCCGGAACCCGGCAGGTTTTGCCCGCGACGGCGGGCAAGCCGTCCTGCGTGCAGTCCTGGCTGCTGTCGGTGATCACGAACTCCACATAACGCCATGCCTGTCCTGCCGCGCAGGCGAACCGGCCGGTAACCCCAACTGTGGTGCGCAGTAAGCCCGTTGGGGTGCGCGCGGGGTCAGGATGTCACCCGGACGCACTGGTGTCAGTGCGAACTCCTGCACTTTCCGGCTGCCTGGCCGCCCTCCTTCGGCACCACCCGCCGTTCCCAGAGCGGACTGTGTTGCCAGGGCCGTTGCCCGGCCGCCGCCGGGTGCGTCAGTCTTCGCTACGGCCCGCGGCGAGCACCCGGGACAGCTCCTCGGCGGGCAGGCGCGACCACTGGGCTACTTCCTCCACCGCCACCCCGGCCGCGACAGCCGCGGCGGCGGTATGCAGCACGGCCCGGTCGACCAGCTCGGCACTCTGGCTGAGGTGCTCCAGCAGCGTGCGGGCCACCTCGGCGGTGGTGCCGCTCTGCACGCCGCGCAGTTGCGCCAGCTCCTCCCGCGCCCCGTCGAGCAACTGCGTTATATGGAAGCGGTGTTCGGCAGAGACGTGGCACGCCACCTGGTACCCGAGCCGCCCGCCTGTGCCTCCGCCGCCATGACACGCAGCTGGCCGGCCATCGTTGCGGGCTGCTGCTCCCGCTTCAGATGCCACGGATCGTCCCGCCATCCCGGCGGCCCGCCGCCATGGCGGGCGCGCACGATCGAGCCCCTCCAGCCGCTCAGCGGGCCGCCGTAGTCGACCGCGATCAGCGGCCCCAGCCAGTCCCGGTCCACCCGCTCGCCCAGCCGGTGGCAGAACGGGTCGTCCCCGCCCCGCACCCGAGGCCGCGTCCCGCCGCTTGCGTGCCACGCCAGCTCGGCCATGGCCGGGTCCAGCAGTGCGTCGGCGACGGCCACCACCTCGGGGAAGACGGCCGCGTCCCGGCCCACGATCCGCCACCGCGCCAGCCCCGTCCCGGCGTTGCCGCCCGCGATCTGGTGCAGCCGCCGCGGCCAGACCGCCTCACGCTCCCAGTGCAGGGCCTGCTCCCACCACCGGGCGACCACCGCATAAGCCAGCGCGAACACCCGCTCCGGCTCCACTCCGGCCCGTGCTGCCCGCCGCGCCACCCCCGTCCACCGGCGCTGGGCCGCGGCCACTTCCGGCACACCCCGCACGTCCAGATGTTCAAGAGGCTGGTCGGCGTCCGCGTCCAGGAGCCACCGCCCGTGTCGGACACACACCCGCTGCCAGCGCGGCGTGTACCGCACCACCCGCACGGCCGTCCCCGTGCGCCGGGCCGCGCATAGGCGGCAGCCGAAGGCGACCGGACCGGCGACCGCGCCGCCGGTCCGCCACGCCGCCGCCGGCACCCCGTTCCTTCCGGCCGACAGCTTGGCGTCCTCCTGTCCCCAGGACGGCAACGCCCGTGCCAGGACGTCCTGTCCGACACCGCACAGCTCTGCCAGGACCTCCTGTCCGGCCGTGTTCAGCAGGACCTCGGCGTCGGCCCGCGCGCCCCCGCCGTCGTGCCCGGGCGGGTAGTTGCGCCACTGCCAGTACGACCGCAACACCTTCGCTTCCATCCCGTAGCGGCTCGCGATGCGGCAGATCAGCGACGAGGTCGTCTCTCCCTGCAGGGGAGCTGTCCGCAGGAGGCCGGGATGATCGGTCACTCCACCACGGTCTCGTTTCGCCGACCCGGGCGGGCGTTTTCGCAGGAGCCGGCCGGTCCCCGGCCCGCCGTCGGCGTACTTCCCTAGACCGTGGGTTTCCCTATGCCCTTGGTACGGCGGCCCTTGCTCTTCCCGCGGCACGTGAACCCCTCTGGTGTCAGTGCTCCTCATTACTCTTCGAAGAGGACGTTACGAAGGGGGATGAGGTGGCCAACAAGGACATAGACCATCGAGCGATCGAGAAGCATGTCAAGGAGATCAACAAGGCCTACCAACGTGCTGCCAAGAAATACCCGGTCACCGTGCCGGTCACCGGTAAGGGCTTCACCACCTCTGCCGGAATCCTCGGGGTGGGCATTGAGCAGGACCCGCAGCTGGTTCGACTCTTGGTGTGGCTGGGCGAGCAGCCACACCACGGATTCGCAGAACAAGCCTCCTACGCCGAGCAGTCAGGAGTTCCCCTGGAGGACGTCCAGGTCCTGGCTCACGTCCTTGAGAGGGACGGTCTGATCGATTCGATGGGATCGTTCGATCAGGCCGACGCCTACAGGGTCACCGACGACGGGCGGGTGGAGCTGAGGCGGCTTGCCCAACTACGCAGCGACCCCGCCGCCCGGCACCGCTACGCCACCGACGCCTTCCTGCGCTGGCTCTACACCACAGCCCACGACCAGCGCCCCACCGCCCCCACCGTCTTTCTGAGCACTGGTGAATCTCACTTTGCCGGAGACGAACTCTCAGGTACGGAACTGCACTACGCCCTGGCGCGCCTTATCCACTCTGGGCTCGTTGGGGACGTCAGCACCGAGCCCAAGACCGTCGCCATCACCATCGACGGCATCGACTGCGTACTGTCTGGAGCGACCGTGAGCGACTACCTCAACCGAACCCGCCCCGGCGACTACTACAGCATCACCGGCACGAACGTCGTCGCTGGCTCTCAGGGCAAGGTCGAGCAGTACAACCACAACAATGCCTTCGACCCCGGCGCCATGCGCGAGTTCGCGGCCCTGGTCCAGCAGCTCGCCCCTACCTACGGCATGGAACCTGCGCAGCAAGCCGAACTCATCCGCGACGCCGAAGTCCTCGCCGAGGAGGCCAGCAGCGAGACAGCGCAGCCAGGCCGAATCCGTGCCGCCTTCGACACCGTGATGGGCGGACTCGCGCAGATCGGCGCAGCATCCGCCGGCCTGGACCTCACAATCCAGCAAGGGCAACAGGCCCTCAACGCGGTCTTCGGCAGCTAGGTCACTGAACTAGAGCTACCTGCCCACGCTGATGCCGATGTCGGCCAGGAGCCGCTGCTGGTCAGGGTGTAGGAGAGGCCATGCCTGGCGCTGGGCGGTGATCCATTGTCTGGCGCGTGGGGTATCGGGGTGGGTGCGGGCGTGGTGGTAGGCGTACTGCCACCGCATCGGCCAGGGTGGGTTCCACCACGGGTCCAGGCTGGTCAGGACCCGGGCTTGAGGCGACGTGCCGTTCCTTTTGCGGGCGCGTTGGCGGTGTTCGGCCAGCCAGCGCCCGATCGGGAAGCCTTCGTGCTGCTCGCCGGCGTGGGCGGCGAGGTGTCCGTGCTGGGCCGTGTAGGAGCGGGCGTGGGCGACGTCGGTGTCGAAGCGCGGTGTGGTGGTCAGTCGGTGGGAGTCACGCGGGCCGACCCGCGCCCGGGCGGCTTCGAGGGTGATGCCGATAGCGGCGAGCAGCTGCTGCTGGTCGGGGTGGAGGCTGTCGTAGAGGGTGCACTGTCGCTTGACCCAGATACCCAGGGCGTCCTTCCCGACGGGAAGACCGCCCACCGTGTCGGCTCCACGGCCGGCACGCATGCAGTCGCGGGCGCGGTAGTAGTTGCGCTGCCAGTGCAGGTCCCACGGCGGGTTCCACCACGGATCGATCGCGGCCAGTTGTCCGAGGTGCGGTGAGGCGGGCTGGCCTTTCCGGGCGCGCTGCTTGGCGCGGTTGCGCTGGCTGAACAGCCATATTCCGAGCGGGAATCCGCTCTGCCGTGTATCGCGTGGAGCGGCCAGGTGCCCGTGAACGCCAGCCCAGTCCCGGGCGTGCACCAGCGCGCTGTCGAACCCGGCTCGGTGGTCGGGGCGCTGTCCGAGCCGGGGAACTCCCAGCGGCCTGTGCTGTGCGACTGCAGGAAGGCCTCCTACTGCTTCCGCACCTTCCTCATCACCTTGTGGGCCCCCCGGGGCCCGCACGGGCGCAGCAGACGCACTGGTCGTGGCGCCGGGTGCCTCGGCGATGGCCGTCTCGGCTTCAGACCGAGCTGGTCGAGGAGATCGTGCTGGCCCGGCAGGAGGAGGTGGTAGCGGCGCTGCTGGATGCGCAACCACTCCTGCGCCGGCCTGTCCATCAGCGGAAAGCCCGCGACCAACTCCCCGCCCCCCACCTGCTGGAGCTGCTGGCAGGCGTGCTCGTAGGAACGCTGCCAGCACAAGTGCCAGGGTGGCCGCCACAACGGGTCGATCCGCTCCAGAGCCTCGGCACGGTCTGGCGACAGCACTCCGCGCCCCATCTGGCCGCGCCTGTCGGAAAGCCACCTGCCCAGCGGATAGCCCTCATGCACGGTGCTGACACTGACTCCCGCCAGGCTTCCGTGCTCCAAAGCCCAGGCCCGGGCATGGGCGAGCGCCTCCTGCTCCCCGGCGCGCTGACTGCGACGCCGGGGCCGGGCATCCCGAGCCGCCGCGGCATCGATGCCCAGCCGTGCAAGGAGCCGTTGCTGCTCAGGATGCAGATCCGGATACCGGGTGCACTGCAGGTACAGCCACTCGCCCAGGCTGAGGCCGGTACCGGGAAATCCTCTTCGCGCATCCAACGGGCCCTGTTCCGCGACGTGGCACCTGGCCTGGTGGTAGGTGCGCTGCCACAGGGTCGGCCACGGCGTGTCCCAGTACGGGTCCAGTGCACGCAGCGCGGCGCTGCGCCAGGCAGGCATCCCTAGACGGAGCATGCGCTGGTTGGTCATCCACGCCCCCAGAGGAAAGCCGTCCTGGAGCGTGTCCGCCCGTGTGGCCAGATGCCCCCGCGCAGCCGCGTAGGCCCGGGCACGAGTCAGCCCCGCTTCGAAGGCATCGTCGGCCTGGCGGCTGTGCCCGCGCCGCCGTTTGGTGGGCGGAGCCTCTGCGGATTCACGGCCGGCCACCTCCTGCAGGTACTCGGCGAGTTCGTCAGCCAAGGGACGAGGCCGGTGCGCGGGATGGACCTTCCACAGCAACCGCTGCCCGTCGCCATCCGGCACTACCGCCGCCTTGCTCCACTGGTGCGCCCAGGCGAACAGCGGTCCGTCCATGCACGATGTCAGGCGATCAACGAGCCAAGGCCGCCGCAGACAGCGCGCCAGCTCACTGACGAGCACAGGGAGGTCACCCAGACAGAAAGGGAGGTGGCCGCGCAGGCCGCGCACCTGGGTTGCGATACGGCGCCTCATCGTCTGGTCTACCAACACCCCGGCAACGGCCACCGTCTCCGGATAGGCGACCAAGCCACGGGCCAGGACCCGCCACCGCCCGGCTTCCTCGCCCTCGACAACCGTCGCAGACAGCCTCGCCTGCCACAGAGTTTCTTCCGGCCACTTCTGCGCCCACCACCAGGCTGTGACCGCCTCAGCAACCTCGAACGCCGAACCAGCGACGGGGGAGCGGCGCAGCAGCCTCCGGTGATCCTCCTGCGCCTGGACCACCTCCAGGCATCCGGCCAACCCGACGACACGGCCCCCGCTGCCAGGCACGCTCATCAGCCAGCACCGATGGCGTGGGCAGACTCGCTCGTGCGCCGCCAGGTACACCCGGGCTGGTGCAACGCGACCGGTCCGCGCAGCCACACAGCCCGGGCACGCCGGACCCCAGGCAGCAACCGTCTCCACCCCGTTGTGGAGCCGCGCCGCCTGCCTCTCCTGCGAGGGGCCCAGCAGCTCCTCCCGCGTCCAGGCCGGCAACGCACGGCGCAAGTCCTCTTGCGGCACACGACACAGCGCCGCGACCCGGTCCCGGACGGCGGCGTTCAAGAACACCTCACTGTCGCCCCGCAGAGCCCCGACGACGTCCTGCTGGCCAGCCACTTCGGAAACCGCCGACAGCAGACTCCGCACCGTCAGGCCGTACCTGTCCGCGATCCGCCCCAGGAACGACAGCGTCATCTCACCCTGTAGGGGAGTTACCCGAAGGGCACCCGCGGCCAGCAACAGCGTCCCCACCCATCTCGTCGCTTGTGACACCTATCGTGCTTCGGCTCAACAAGCAGGTGCCGGGCTTGCGGCCGGCGCCAGGTCAGTAGTCGAGGTCCAGGTAGTCGATGTCGTTGAGGGTGACGTCGGAGAGTCCTGTGGCGCGGCCTCCGCCGTCTTGGAAGTAGATCTCTTTGAATCCCTCGGCGATGATCGCGCGCATCTCCTGGTCGCTGGCGCCTGTGTTGCGGGCGTCGAAGAGGCGTTGTGCGTAGGCCGGGGAGAGGTGCACGGTGAGTCGCCGGAATCTTCCGTCGTCGGTGGTGCCGACCGGTGCGGTGTACCCGAAGCGGGCCCTCGTCTCCACGGTGATCCCGGTCGCGGTGGCGGCCTGCTTCTGCCGGCGCTTGCGCACCTGCGGCTGCCAGCGGGCCCGTACCGCATCGTTGATCTTCGCGGCGACGTCGGCGCGGGCGTGCTTGCGGGCGCCGCGCCGGTAGCGGTTGACGGAGTCGGCGGTGACACCGATCTCCTGCGCGACAGCCTTGGCACTGCCCAACTGCCGCAGCAGGTAGCCGATCTGCCCCTTCAACGTCTTCGGCGGCTGACGGGTGAAGCTCTCCCGGTCGGCCCGCTCGATCGCGTCGTCGATCTCTCCGGCCACCGCTTTACTCTCCTTCGTCCAGGACGGCGTCGCCGCCCTTGATGTGGCGTGCCGGGTTGTAACCCTTCTCCATCAGGTCGACCGCCCACAGCATCGACTGGACGCCCTCCAGCTTGGCCAGGCCCGGCGTGGGCCCGAGGCAGAAGCCGCCGGGCTGCGGCTTGCCGGAGGCGGCGTACGGCAGGAAGTCCAGCGGCGAGTCGCCCGGCGAGGGGTAGACGACGCAGTCGGACAGTACGGCGAGCGGGTACAGGCCCGTCATCCGGGACATGTTCAGCAGCTTGCGGTGCATGTTGACCCGGGCCTTGCTGATGACGGCGGCGCGGATGTCGGGGCGCCAGGTCGGCCGCTGAAGGGCCGGCCACCGCTCGCCCTCCTTGTAGGACTTGCCCTGCGGGCGCTCGCGCAGCTTGCCGACGCCGCCCTTCACGGTCGACTTGATGGCGGCCAGCACGGCGGCCATCGCCGGGTCGATGTCCTTGTGCCGCTCCATCGCCGCGAGGAACTGGCGGTCGTCCAGGTCCCTGGTGACACCGAGGTCGGCGAGGGTGTCGACGTACGCCGTCTTGAGCCGGTCGTGCCACGGGTCCAGGTACGCGCCGGTCTCGCGGCGCAGGTACGCCTCGATCGGGTGGACGTCGTGGCCGAGCTCCTGGGCGTAGGCGACGGTGTGCGTCTGGTACCAGGCCGGGCCGGTCGGACGCTCGCCGATCGGCGTGAACGGCGACGGCAGGCGCGGGTCCAGCTCGATGTGACTGAGGTCGACCAGCCAGGAGCCGGGGATCTTCGGGTTGAACTTCGGGTGGTGGAAGTGGTCGGGGGCGGACAGGCCGACGACCAGGCGGGCCGCGGCGGCGAGGAACGCGGTGTTGAGGTCCAGGCCGACCGTGAAGGGCAGCGTGCACTCCTCATCCGTCAGCAGGTCAACGTCGCGAACCCACTGGTACGCCTCCTCGTTGAGGAACCCGCCGGTCCATCCGGAGTTCACGACCACGGGGTGCTCGGCGGTGGCCTCCGGCGGCGCCGGGTCCATCGGCTCCGTGCCCAGCGATCCCGGGTTGTAGCCGCTCCCCCAGTTCCCGGTCTGAGGGTCCTGCACGGCCTTCGTGGGCGGGCGCAGCGCGGTCATCAGCTCCAGGCCTGAGACGGCGGTGGAGCCGCGCGGGGTGATGACCCGGGTGGCGTACACACCGAGGACGCGGGCGATGTCGGCCGGATCCATCTCGGAGACGCCGGGCCAGGACCGCTCATCGAGGGCGTCCCACGACAGGATCGCGAGCTGCACGCACTGCCGCTCGCGCCCCTGGGCCTTGCGGTAGATCCGCGCCCACGGGCCGAACCCACGCTGCGTCAGCTGCCACCGAGCCTTCCCCACCTGCTTGACCACCGAGTGGTCCTCAGGCAGGCGCAGGGAGCGGCGCTGCTCGTGGCCCTCCAGACGCTCCGGCAGTCCCAGCTTCACGGCGGCCGCGGCCGTGAGGACGATCAGCGGGTCGCTGTCCTTGCCGTTGCGGTGCAAGCGTGGCGCACCGAGGCCGGACTCGCGCAGCGTCCACTCCACGAGTTCCACCACGGTGGTCGCGGGGCAGTCAAGCACGATGCCGGCGACGCCGTACGCGCAGCCGTCGCCGTCCAGGACCGCGAGCGGGCCGTGCGGGAAGCGCGGATCGGCTGCGGGCTGAGCTGCTTTCTTCCCGGCCGGGCGGCGCGATGCCGCGGTCGGCCGGGTGGCGGGACGTGCCGGTCCGGCGGCTGGAACGGTGGAAGTCTGCGGGGCGTCTGTCGTCTCCACCTCGGACGCGGCCGGTTCACTGGACGTCGCCGTCGGTGCCGTAGCGGCAGCCGAGGCTGCATCGTGTGCGGGATACTTCGCCGCCCACCCGTTCAGCAGCCGCTGGTAGGCATCCAGGCGCGGCGACTTCGGCTCCGAGCGGCCGTTCTCCCAGTTCTTCACCGACTGGGTCGTCGTCTTCAACGCGGTGGCCAGGCGGGCCTGGGTGATGCCGGCGGCCTCACGCAGCCGGGCTCGCTCCGCCGGGGGCGGGAGATGCGGCTCCTCGTTCAACAGAGCGTCGACGGACGCGAACAGCTCTTCCTCAGATGCCATTTCCCTGCACCTTCACGTCAGGACTCAGTACTGCTTAACCAAAAATTTATCCCACTCCTTAACCTTCCCGTGCCCATTCCAATCCCAGCACGGCGAGCGCGGCAAGTTTGTCGACGGTGAGCCTCGCGCGGCGTCCCTTCTGATTCATGATCCACACTCCGAGTTTGACCTCGGTCCCGTCTTCCATCTGCTCTACGTGGGTTCTGGGCACGATCACCGAGCCCGTGCGGGTTTTGTACTGCTCCAGAGCTGCCACGCCTCGCCCGAAGGCCCCCACGACGGGTGTGGACGGCTTCGGAAACTCCGGGGCCGGAGGCCTGATGCCGAGCTGCTCCAGGCGTTCGCGCTGACCCTCCGCCAGGGCCGCCCAGACTTCGGGCTTTTGCTGCCGGGCCAGCCACTTCCCCACGTCCATCCCGTGGACCGTGAACCCCGGCAGGACCCCCTCCGGGCCGTCCTCGTCACGCACCAGCTCGCGCAGCGCGGCGAAGTGCCGCTGCCACTCCGCCGGCCACTCCGGGTTCCAGTCTTCATCGACCGCCAGGAGCGCGGCCTCCCACTCCGGCTTGTCGGCGAGCGCACCCGGCCGCCGCAGGTTGGACAGCCACTGCCCCACCGGCTTGTCCAAGGCCACAGCGGACCTCGGAGCACAGAGGGTCCAGTGGTTTTCGTAGTACACCCGGGCTGCCGCCAGGTTCTCCTGGAAACGCTCATCCGCCACGCTCCAGACCATGCCCAGCTTCTCCAGCCGCTGCGCACGCTTGCCGGTCATCTGCCCGGCCCCGTACGCCCTTCGTTGTTCCGACACCCATGTCCCCAGCGGAAACATCTGCTCCCGGTGTTCGTAGGGCACGCGGGCGTGAAGCTCGCGCTCCGTGAAGTTCTTGAGCGCCTGCCAGCCCCTCGCCCAATCTTGCCGCTCCGTGTCGATGACATTGAAGGAAACCCAGTCCGCGACCATCACCGGGTCACGCGGAGCCGCAAAACGAAGCAGCAGACGCGATTCTTCCTCACCTTTCTCGGGCGCCGTGCCGATGTTCACCGACGGCTCCACCATGGCCTTCTGAGGCTCCTGGGGGATCGCCAGCAGCTCCACGGCCTCTTCATCGTGAGCCCGAAGACCTTCGAGAACCTTCACCAGAGGACGGTAAGAACCGGAGGTGAACATATCCTCGGGCTCTTCTCCCGGCTGCAAGAAAATCGGCACAATCAGAGAAGCCAACTTACCCTCTCCGGGCTTCTGCCGAAGAGCGCGCCCAATGGCCTGCACGATATCGTGCGGCGCCCCCTTGGGATCCAAAAGAGCCACGGAATCCACGGCGCGAATATCAACGCCCTCACCCAATACGCGGCAATTCGAGAGAATCGCACGCAGCGCCGTGGACCCGAACTTGCCCAGAACTCCCCGCCGGCGCTCGGGCACGTGCTCCCCGCACAGCCAGTCCGCCCAGATCTGTGCCGGGTACCGGTCCGGCTGATCCTCGTGCAACCGGGCCGCGACCCGCGCCAGGCCCTCCGCGTAAGCCTGTGCCTCTATGGTCCGGTGGTGGAAGGTGATGCAGGTTTGCAGGCTGTGCCGCGCCATGGTGTGCAGGAGCGCGGCCTGGAGGGCCCCGAGGCGCTGCCCGCGCACCTCTTCGCTGCGCCGGTCCTCGCCCATCAGCCGCTCGGGCGTGACGACGGGGTCCTGGAGCTCCAGCACGATGATCTGGTAGCGCGCCAGCAGGCCGCGGGAGACGGCCGACGCGAGCGACAGCTTGTACAGGACGGGCCCGAAGACCTCCTCATCGTCCATGGAGGCCGCCATCATCTCCGGCAGCGGGTCCAACACCCCCGCCGCGACCTCCCAGTTCGGAGGCCGCTCCTGCCAGATCCGGGGCGTCGCCGTCAGGTACAGCCGGCGCGCCGCCGGGATGATGCGCTGGTTGTGCACGGCCGCCCAGGCTTTACCCATCGAACCGCTGGTCCTGTGCGCCTCATCGACACACACCAGGTCCATCGGAGCGAGCTTCTGCCCGTACACGCCCTCGAAGGCCTCCGCCAGGACACCGAGGCTGGCGTACGTGGCGAAGATGATGACCTGCCCGGTGCCGTGCCACAGTGCCAATTGCACGGGGTTGGTGGTGGACCGGACTTTCAGCGCCCACAATTCCGGGTCGTCCTGGAGCGAGCACACCGCGACTGCAGGCCCCTTGTGCCCGGCCGCATTCCACGCCTGAACCGTCTGGCTCAGCAAATCCAGCGTCGGCACCAGAACGAGAATGCGCCCTTTGGGAGCGATCCGCTTTGCCGCCGAAGCCGCGATGATGGTCTTTCCCGTCCCGCACGCGGCGTGCACCTGACTGCGCAGGCCATTCACGGGAATGCCGCCCGGCGGGATATCGAGCCCGCGCACAATGGCGGCAACGGCCTCAACCTGGTGTTCACGCAGTTTCACGGCCATTCCCGTGCTCTCCTTTTCGCGGAATGCGGCCCGCAATCTGAAAGGGAATCCCGGAGGGTGAGGTGTCCGGGGTGTTATTGTCTGTCCCCAGACTCTACACAGCCAGCCCCCGTGATGCATCACCCTTCCGGCAGGTTCGCCTTCCAGGATGACACTTGGCCGATTCTCCCCCATGGCGTCGGGTCAGAGTGTATGCTGATGGGGTGTCGTCGGATTAGCCGTTCGGGCAGTTGAGAGCAGGGGAGGGGTTCGGGTGGAGCGCAAGAGGAGCCCGTCACTGCGATGGGGCCGGCACCTGTCGAGTCGATGGTCCGTCACATCCATTGTGAGGGTGATGGCCTGGAACCCCAGGAGCTACACAGGCCCGCGCATGATGCACATCCCCTTGCCGCCAGCCCCGGCACCCGCGCTTGCGCGGGTGCCCTCAATTCGCGCTTGCGCGAATTGACATCCCGTCAGAATTCCGTTTACGGAATTCCATTCCCGCGTTTACGCGGGAATCCGAATTGCGCTTGCGCAATTCGTTCTCTATGCCCCGGCTTGCCGGGGCATATCCCGC
>NZ_JBSGVW010000066.1:0-22217 GCF_053608645.1 Streptomyces sp. NPDC055013 | reverse complement strand
GGCCCCGGGACCTGTGTCCCGGGGCAGCCCCTTTTTCACACGCGCCGTCAGGAGAGCTGCCCGTTGTAGTCCGGCAGCTTGTACGTCTTCTCGGCGTGGCCGCCCGACAGGTCGGTGGCGCTGTTGCCGATGTTCGCGATGATCGTGTAGCCCTTCTTCTCGATGTCGACGCGCTGGGCCGTCTTGTAGTCGCCGACGTTCTTGAAGAGGTCGAAGAAGCCGCGCACGTACAGTCCGGAGACCTCGTAGCCGCGGTACTCGAGGTTGTAGTCGGTCACCGAGTAGATGATGCCCGGGCGGGCGGTCACGAAGAACAGGGAGACGCCGTGCTCCTGCGCGTACTCGGCGACCTCCCGGACCAGCTCGTTGGCCGGCTGCGGGTAGCTGAAGCCGAAGTCCGTCTCCAGGGTGGTGTTGTCGATGTCGAAGACGATCGCCTGCTTCTCACCCGGCTTGGTGTTCGCGATCCGCTGCTTCAGGTAGGGCAGCGCCTGGTCCATCAGCGCCTGGCAGTCCTTCTGCCAGGTGTTGTAGTCGACGTCCGCGGCGGTGGCCGTGGCAGTGGCGCTGGAGGTGCTCGTCGCGGTGGCCGTGGTCGCGGCGTCGGCGGGGACCGCGAGGGCCACGAGGGCGGCCGCGGAGACGGTGCTGACCGCGATACGGCGTGCCCAGGGGCGGCGAAGCGTCATGTGTGGGGGTCCTCTCACGTCACGTGCGCTGTGTTGTTGTCGCGTGCATGTTCGTGGGTGGGGATGGCGTGAGGGGAAAGATAGGGTTACTGGGCGGTAAGTCGCTAGAGATGTGCGTCACTTAGTTCTGAGGATCACTCATCGCTGTGCGGCGAGGCGGGTGCGACGAGGTCGATACCCGGCGGGGACTTCGTCGGCGTTGCGAAGGCGTGCGGTGAATGTGTTCACCCGTTTCTGGCGGGGGTGAGCGGCTGGCGGGGCCAGGTCGAGCTCCTCGGTGAAGCCTGTTCAGGTTCTCGTCCAGACCCGCGGGACTCGGCAGCAGCTCCAGCACGATGGGCCCGAGACCGGCCGGCTCCCGCGCCTCGGTCCGACTGTGCGGCGGAATCAACTCCCTCGCCCGCCGGCCCACTTCCGCCCGCGCATGGGCGACCAGAACGTCGAAATCCCGCTCCTCCACGGCCGCCCGCTCCCCCAGGAAGTCCTGGAAGGTGCGATGGACGAAGTCCACGGCGTCGACGGCCGGTTCGCGCAGCAGGCCGCTGTGAACCAGCAGGTGCCGGAGGATCTCCTCGGGTGAGCTCTGGGCGGCGACGTACGGCATGAACGGCAGCAGCCGCTCCAGTCGGTGGACGGCGTCCGTGCGGTCTTTTCTGCGCGGCCGCTGCCGGATCAGCCAGTACGCGAGCCGCTGGAGCAGCTCGACCCGGGACTCCTTGTCCAGCTCCACCGTCAGTTCGCGTCCGCGGCCCCGGCGTTCGCGGTGCAGGGCGCGGATCGGATCAGGGCGCACCAAGGCCGTAGATAGTGAGGCGGCCGTGCTTCGTCGGCAGGTGCCGCGCGTACTGCTGCTCGAAGGCCGCATCCTGCGTCGTGCGCGAGGTGAGGCGCTCCATGAGGACGTCGGATCAGCTGGTCCAGCTGCCGGCTCTGCTCGACGAGGGTGCGCGGCACCAAGGTCGAGCGCTGGGTGAAGAAGTGCAGGATGTGCAGGCAGGCGCTGTTGAGGAGGCTGACGTAGAGCAAGGTCGAGCCGTAGCCGAGGTCCCGCGGCAGCCGGTCGCCGCCCGCCTGTCCGTGCAGCGGTCGGCCAGCGCCTCGTAGCCGAGCCGTACGGCTTCCAGGTCGTCCGATTCCGGATCGCCGAGCGCGTGCAGGGTCCGCTGCAAGGCCCCCGTGGCCGCTGCGCCGAGCGTGCGCTTCTCGCCCCGGAACCACACCAGGGCCGACAGCCGTACGGGCTTGCCGACCAGCCCTGCCCCCGGCCCTTCCTGGACGAACAGCCGCCTGACCAGCGGGCCTACCAGGCCGGACGCGAGTTTGCTGCCGATGACCGTCGGGTCCGCGCGGCCTCCCCCTGAGCCCCTCGTCGGTAGAGCAGCAGCGTAGTGCCCGTCACATTCCGAGGTCTTCCGATTGCATAGGGCGGTGACATGCCGCACAGGCGATTTGTCCGTTACTAGCGGGAATAGTGGAAACGGGGTTGGCGGGCAAATCGGACGTTAGCTATGAAAGCTGGCGAGAGGTTTCGGCATCGGCGCTGGTTCGTCCGTATTAGGTGTTCTGTCAAGATGCAGGGATTTTTGGGGCGAAGTACTAGCGCTAGTCGTAGATAAGGGGTTTTGGGGTTCGAGGCGACGGGGGTTACCAAGGGATGGCCATCCGGCGATTGCCCTGAGCGGTCGGGTGGTTTTCTCTGTCGTCGTCCCCGTGAGGTTTCGAATGTCCCCGCGCTTCTCGTTCCGTTCGTCCCGTACGTCCACCGTCCGCACCCGTGCGGCTGTGCTGGCCGCCGGCCTGGGGGCCTCGGTCGTGCTGGGCGCCGGAGGCGCGGTTGCTGCCGAGATGAGCTCCGCCCCCGCCGCCTCCACCGCCGTCCAGGCGCAGAGCGCCGCCGCGAAGAAGGCCGCCGCCAAGAAGGCCGCCTCCTGGGTCAGCCCGGTGAAGAAGTACACGAAGTCCGCCAGCTACGCGCAGGCCGGCGGCATGTGGCAGTCCACCCACAGCGGGCAGGACTTCGCCGTCCCGAACGGCACCGACGTCATGGCCGCGCACGGCGGCACGGTCGTCAAGGCCGGCGGCAACGGCGCCGGTGACGGTCCCGCGTACGGCAACGCCGTCGTCATCAAGCACGGCAACGGCACGTTCTCCCAGTACGCCCACCTGTCGCGCGTCGACGTGAAGATCGGCCAGGTCGTCAAGACCGGCCAGCACATAGCCAAGTCCGGCAGCACCGGTAACTCCAGCGGTCCGCACCTGCACTTCGAGATCCGCAAGAGTGCCAACTACGGCTCCGCGATCGACCCCGTGTCCTTCCTGCGGGCCAAGGGTCTGAAGATCTGATCGACCGAGCCGTTCAGGCGCCCTTGTGCGCCTGGGTGATCAGGTCCGTGGCGACCTCGAGGATGGCCTTGCGCTTCTCCTCGGGGTCGCCTTCCAGGTCCTTCATGACGAACATCCCGGCGTGCATCGTGAACAGGGCGCTGATGCAGCGCACCTGGTCGACCAGATCGGCGTCCGGATCTATGACGATGTCGCGCATGCCGAGCATGCGGTTCTTGAACATCTCGCCGATGCTCAGATCGCGGACCGTCGCCTGGTTCTCCTGCATGAAGCGGAACAGCGGTGACGCGTCGGTCAGGACCTGGCTGTAGCGGCGTACGATCTCCTGCTTGGTCTCGAGGGTGTGCGGCTGCTCCCTGCCCCACTCGATCAGGTCCTCGATCGGCTTCGTCAGGTCCTCGAAGAGGCTGACGATGATCTCTTCCTTCGTCTTGAAGTGGTAGTACAAGGCCGCTTTCGTGACCTCCAGGCGCTCGGCGATCTCGCGCAGGGAGGTCTTCTCGTAGCCCTGCTCGGCGAAGAGTTCGAGGGCCACGTCCTGGATGCGCTGGCGGGTGTTCCCGCGGCGCCGCTGCTGCTTGGTGCCGTCCATGGTGCCGCCCATCCTCGTACGCCTCGGCTTGCCATAAAACTTACTTGACGCCCGGCTAGTTACGCGCCTAGGTTCCCTGAGTGTAGACAACTAGCCGGGCGGCAAGTAAGTGGCCGGGGGAGTGGGAACCATGGCGGACACGAAAACAGTGGACACAGCGGCGGATCCGGCGGACAAACAGCCGAAGAGCGTGCGCGTCGTGCTGCTCGCGCTCATGATCACGATGATGCTCGCAATGCTCGACAACATGATCGTCGGCACCGCGATGCCGACGATCGTGGGCGAGCTGGGCGGGCTGGAGCATCTGTCGTGGGTCGTGACGGCGTACACGCTGGCGACCGCGGCGTCCACGCCGCTGTGGGGCAAGCTCGGCGACATGTACGGCCGTAAGGGCATGTTCATGGCGTCGATCGTGCTGTTCCTCATCGGATCCGCGCTGAGCGGCATGGCCCAGGACATGGGGCAGCTGATCGCGTTCCGGGCGGTGCAGGGGCTGGGTGCCGGTGGTCTGATGGTCGGCGTCATGGCGATCATCGGTGATCTGATTCCGCCGCGGGAGCGGGGCAAGTACCAGGGCATGATGGCCGGCGTGATGGCGCTCGCGATGATCGCCGGGCCGCTCGTGGGTGGCACCATCACCGACCACTGGGGCTGGCGCTGGGCCTTCTACATCAACCTGCCGCTCGGGGTCGTGGCGCTCGCCGCGATCAGTGTCGTGCTGCACCTGCCCAAGAAGCGGGCGCAGGCGCGGATCGACTATCTCGGGGCCGGCCTGCTGACCGTGGGGATCACCGCGATCGTGCTGGTCACCACATGGGGCGGCACGGAGTACGCCTGGACGTCCGCGCGGATCATGGAGCTCACCGGGATCGGGGTCGCCGCGCTCGTCGGCTTCGTGTTCTGGCAGACCAAGGCGGCGGAGCCGGTGGTCCCGCTGCACATCTTCCGCAGCCGGAACTTCACTCTGATGTCCGTGATCGGGTTCTTCGTCGGGTTCGTGATGTTCGGGGCGACCTTGTTCCTGCCGCTGTACCAGCAGTCGGTGCAGGGGGCTTCCGCCACCAACTCCGGGCTTCTGCTGCTGCCGATGCTCGGGGCGATGCTGGTGACCTCGATGGTCGCCGGGCGTGTGACCACGAACACCGGGCGGTACAAGGTGTTCCCCGTCGTCGGCAGTGTGCTGATGGTCGTCGGGCTGTATCTGCTGTCGACGATGGACACCGGGACGAGCCGGTTCATGTCCGGGGTGTTCATGGCCGTGGTCGGGTTCGGCATGGGCTGTCTGATGCAGATCACCATGCTGGTCGCTCAGAACAGCGTCGAGATGAAGGACATGGGGGTCGCGTCCTCGTCCACCACGCTGTTCCGTACGCTCGGGTCCTCGTTCGGGGTCGCGATCATGGGGGCCCTGTTCAACAGCCGCGTGCAGGACGTCATGTCCGAGCAGGGCGGCGCGCTGGGGGCGCGGGTGACCGAGCAGTCGGCCCAGCTGGATGCGGCGAGCCTGGCGAAGCTGCCGGAGGCCGTGCGGGAGGCGTATCAGCACGCGGTGTCGGCGGGGACGCATTCGGCGTTTCTGCTGGGGGCCGTGGTGGCTGTGGTGGCTCTGGTGGCGGCTGTGTTCGTCAAGGAGGTGCCGCTGCGAGGGGCGGGGCCGGTGTCCGACGCCGACGGGGGCGCTGCCGCCGGGGATGGCGCGGGGGCCAAGGCGGTGGCGGTGGAGGCCGTCTGAGCGGGCGGTTTGCGTGGGCCCTCGGTGACGTTCCGTCCCGGGGGCCTTCGCCTTGGTCGGCGGCCAGGGGCGGTGTCAGTGGGCCGTGTCACCATCGGGCCCATGGGCAAGGTGCGGCAGTTGCGGTTGGCGAAGGATGCCATGGATCGGGAGTGGGCCGACCCGGGGCTCGACCTGGACGCCGTTGCCGCGCATGCCGGGTACTCGCGGTATCACTTCGTGCGGGCGTTCAAGGCGGCGTACGGGGAGACGCCCGGGCAGTACCTGACGCATCGGCGGATCGAGCGGGCCGAGGAGTATCTGCGAGGGGCCAATCTGACCGTGACGGAGATCTGTCATCTGGTCGGGTTCAGCAGCCTCGGCACGTTCTCGGCGCGGTTCAAGGCACGGACCGGGCTGACGCCGACCGAGTACCGGGAGAAGCATGTCGGGCGAGGAGCGGCGCTGATACCGGGGTGCTACGCGATGCTGTGGGCCGGGGGGTTCCGGCGCCGCGAAGGCGAGCGGCAGGCGCAGGGGCAGGGGCAGGAGAGCAAGTTTGGAGAAGCGCCCTGATGGCGCCTCTGCCTAACGTGACGGAGAGAACCCCAGCCACAGCACTCGGGAGGGCACCGTCATGATCAAGGGCCTCGGCATCACCACCGTATGGACGTTCGACCAGCAGCGCACCAAGGCCTTCTTCACCGAGAAGATCGGCTTCGAGGTGCGCAACGACCTCTCCATGGGCGACATGCGATGGGTCACCGTGGGAGCCAGGGACCAGCCGGACGTCGAACTCGCGCTGATGAGCCTCGACGGGCCCGGGCTCGACCCCGAGTCCTCCGAGGCGCTGAAGACGCTCGTCGGGAAGGGCGTCATCGGGGCCGGCGCGTTCCGGACCGACGACTGCCGGGGGGACTACGAGACCTTCAAGGCGCGCGGGGTGGAGTTCATCCAGGAGCCGCAGGAGCGGCCGTACGGCATCGAGGCGATCTTCCGCGACGACAACGGCAACTGGTACTCGCTGACCGAGCGGAGCGAGGAGCTCGACTTCTCGAAGTCGTTCGGGTGAGCGGCCGCTGAGCCGCCGGAAGAGCCGGCCCCGCTGTCAACGGGCGTATCGGAACAGGCTTACGGCAGCATCGGATGGCTTCCCGTGTTCGTCGGCGCGTGCTCCGGGAGCCACAGGACGGCCACCGCGCCCTCCGCCTGCACATACTCCGCAGCGCCCGCCGGCCGTACGTTGCGGAAGGTCAGGCGGGCACCGAGGACCCGGGCCTGACCTGCCGCGATCGTCAGGCCGAGGCCGTGACCGTGGCCCGCGCGGTCGCTGCTGCCCGTGCGGAAGCGGCTCGGCCCGTCGGCGAGCAGGTCCTCGGGGAAGCCGGGACCGTGGTCGCGGACCCGGATGACCCGGCCCTCGACCGTGACCTCGATGGGCGGCCGCCCGTGCTTCGCGGCGTTCGCCAGCAGGTTGAACAGCACCCGCTCCAGGCGCCGCGGGTCCGTCGTGACCGCCGACTCATGGACGACCCGTACCTCGATGCCGGGGTCCTTCGCCGCGACCCGCCGGCTGACGAACTCGCCCAGCATGATGTCCTGCAGCTCGGCCCGCTCCGAGGCGCTGTCCAGCCGGGCCACCTCCAGGACGTCCTCCACGAGCGTGCGCATGGCCTTCGCCCGGTCCAGGACCAGTTCGGTGAGCCGGCTGGGCGGCAGCAGCTCGGCCGCAGTCAGCAGACCGGTCACCGGCGTGCGCAGCTCGTGCGCGATGTCCGCCGTGACCCGGCGCTCTGCCTCCAGCCGCTGCTGCAGGGCGTCCGCCATCGCGTCCACCGCGCTCGCCAGATCGTCGGTCTCGTCCCGTACGACACCCCCGATGGCGTCCCGTACCCGCACGTCCGGCTCCCCGCTCGCGACCTGGTTCGCCGCGGCCGCCGCCTTGCGCAGCCGGCGCGACAACTGCCCGCCGACGAGGACCCCGAGCGCGCTGCCACCGAAGACGACCGCGATGGAGCCGATGATCAGCGCCTTGTCGAGATCGTCGAGGATGTCCTCGCTGCTGTCGGTGAACCCGGTGTGCAGCGACATGACATGGCCGTTGCTGAGCGGTACGGCTGCCCAGATGTCGGGCGTGCCGCCGGGCGTGTCGACCACATAGGTGGCCCGCCTGCCCTTCTCGACCTTCTCCCGCAGCGCCGCGGGCAGCTCCGGGTCGTCGATCGTGGCGTTGGGGAAGTTCAGCCGCTTGGACTGCTCGTAACTGCGCTGGGCGATCTGGATCCGCTCGTCGGCGAGGTCGCGCGCGTTGTCCAGCATCGAGACGCGGGCCGCGTTGTGCACGACCAGGCTCAGCACGACCGCCACGAGCGCGCCGACCAGGGCGATCGCCGCGCTCAGCTTCCACCGCAGACCCGTACGAATGGCCAGACGGGTGCCCAGGCGCCCGCGCGCGCCGCTGCGGCCGTTCGTACGGCCACCGCGCTTACGACCACTTACGCGCGCGCCCCCATGTGCTCCCGCACCGAGGCCGGCCCCACGGCCACCGACGGTCGCGGCGTCGGCCGCGTCCGTGAGGCCCGCCGCGCGCACCACGCCGGACGGAGCCGGGCGTCTGAAAATCCCCCGCATGGCCGCCCCGCTCAGGCCTTCAACTTGTAGCCGAAGCCGCGGACCGTCTCGATACGGTCCTGGCCGATCTTCTGCCGCAGCCGCTGCACATGGACGTCGACGACACGGGTGTCCCCGCCCCAGCCGTAGTCCCACACGCGCTCCAGCAGCTTGTCCCGCGACAGCACCGTGCCCGGTGCCGACGAGAACTCCAGCAGCAGCCGCATCTCGGTCGGCGTGAGGGCAACCGGCTGCCCGTCCCTGCGCACCTCCATGCCCTCGGTGTCGACCTCCAGGTCACCGAAGGCCAGCAGCCCGCCGGTGGCGGCCGATTCGGCCTCGTCCACGCGGTCGGCGCCGCTCGCGTGCCCGAAGCGGCGCAGCACCGCGCGGATCCGCGCGACCAGTACGGCACCGTCGAACGGCTTGGTCACATAGTCGTCGGCGCCGGCCTCCAGGCCCAGCACCACGTCGATCGAGTCCGCGCGGGCGGAGAGCATGATCACCGGCACGGTCGACTCGTCGCGGATACGGCGGCACAGGCTGACGCCGTCCAGGCCCGGAACCATGACGTCCAGCAGGGCGATGTCCGGCCGGTCCGTCCGGAACGCCTGCAGGCCCGACAGCCCGTCGGGCATGGCGGTGACCGCGAAGCCGTCCCGCTCCAGGGCGAGTTGGGTGGCCTCGCGGATGACGTCGTCGTCCTCGACGAACAGGACGTGGGTCTGGTCTGCCATCCCGGTGCTCTCAGTCCTCGTGTTCGTGTGCCGTATGCCTGCAGGGGTGTTCTTCAGCGGTGCTGTTGCCGGTGCCCGTCTTCCCGGGTGCGTCGGACGTGTCCACTTGAGGGACGCGTGAAGCGCGCGATGCGTTCACTGCCGTCGCGAGCGGACCTCAGCCGTCCGGCGCCGCCGACTCCTCGCCACTGCCGAGGGTGCCGTAGTCCGTGCGGGTCCTGAACTTCAGGACGAAGCGGCCGGACGTCCACTCGTATGAGATCACGTTCTCGCTGGACGGGTTCGACAGCGCGTCGTCCTTCGCGTACACCTGCTTGGTCACCACCAGGTAGCCGCGGTCGATCTCCGCATAGACGGGCGGCTCCTCGGCCTTGAACACATTGCGGTACTCGCCCTCCGACTCCCGGTAGACGTACGAGCCGACGCCGACCGCATCGCCGCAGGACAGGACGTTGACCACGATGTCGTCCGCGGGTCCGCCGGTCAGATCGCCGTACGACACGTCGACGGGATAGTCGTCGGAGACACACGGCTTCAGCTCGCGCTTCACCTCCGCCGAGACCGCGGGGTCCGCCTTGACCAGACGGACGGCCTCCGTCCGGTCCGGCACCGCCGAGGGTGAGGGCGAGGGCGCGAGCGTGGACGAGACGGGCGCGTCGCCCACCGAGTCGGCGTGGGCCGGTCCCTCGTCGCGGGCGCCGGTGCCGCCGGTGGCGCACCCGGAGGCGAAAAGGGCGAGGGCGACGACCACGGCCACCGCCGTGAACGCCGCCTGAAAGGTCCCCCGGACGGGTGCGGGCCCGGATCGGGGTGAGCCGAGGTCCTCGCTGTCCCCGTCGGTGCCCCTGTCACCCGCTTCCGTGCGCCCGGTGCCGCCCGTCGTCGTGCCTAGGCCGCGCAACGCTCCCGCTCCTCACGCTCCAGCGCGCGTGCGTCCAGATCGCGGCTCTCCAGCTCCTCGCGGAGCCGGGCGAGCGCCCGGTGCAGCGTGCTCTTGACCGTTCCGGCCGACATGCCGAGGGCGGCGGCCGTCTCCTCCGTGGACATCTGCTCCCAGTGTCGCAGCACCACGACGCTGCGCTGCTTGGGAGCGAGCACCTTCATGATGTCCATCAGCAGGGCGCGGTCCGCGTGCTGCTCGGTGGAGTCGTCGACCGAGGCGTCCGGCAGCTGCTCGGTCGGCACCTCCTCCAGCTTCCGGGCCCGCCACCACTCGGTCCGCGTGTTGATCATGACGCGGCGCAGGTAGGCGTCCGCGAGTCGCTTGTCCGCGATGCCGTCCCAGCGGTGGTACGTCCGCACCAGCGCCGTCTGCAGCAGGTCCTGGGCGTCCACCGGGTCCGGGACCAGTCGGCGGGCACTGCGCAGCAGCGCGTCCTGCCGGGTGCGGACGTACTCCTCGAACTCGAGCACCTCTCCCTGCGCCATGTTGACCGCCTCCGATTCCCCGTACCCGTCGGCTCGTTGGCCGCCGGTTGTCACTGCCTGTGGTTCGTAGTCGTCCCCGCCTGTCGGGTACGGAAATGAAGCTACGGAGGCGTTGTCACGGGGCTGTCCGAAGCAGCCTGCGGCTAGCGCTCGGCTGTCCGTCGGTTGTGTAACGGAAGCAGGAAAGGGATAAAACGGCAGGGGAGTTGAGTGGGTATATGGGACGGTTTGTCCGCATTTTCACTGTGTACGGGCCGCGCGGCAGCTGTGTCTTCCATGTCGCAGACGCTCTACGGCTGTGATGTGTCGATGCGTCAGCTCAGCGGCAGCCGGTACATCCCGCCCTGCAGCGGTTCCACCAGGCCGTCCGAGACGAGGCCGTCCAGCGCGCGGGCGCGCTGCACCGGCTCGTGCCACACCCGGTCGAGCGCAGCCTGCGGGACGGGCCCAAGGGCGTCGCGGAGTACGGCGAGCAGCTTGCCGCGCACCTGACGGTCCGTTCCGGCATACGTCTGACCGCGGCGCGGCGGGCCCTCGTGCTCCGGCTTGCCCGCGAGCTGCCAGGCGCACTGTGCGGCGATCGGGCAGCGGTGGCACGACTCGTTCTTCGCGGTGCACACCAGCGCACCGAGCTCCATGGAGGCCGCGGCCCAGCGGGCGGCGGTGCTCTCGTCGTCGGGGAGCAGCGCGCGAGCGAGCTTGCGCTCGGCGGCGGTGGTGGCGTTCGGCGGGTACTGCACGCCGGTCACGGCACGGGCGATGACCCGGCGCACGTTGGTGTCCAGGACGGGGTGCCGCTGCCCGTAGGCGAAGGAGGCGACCGCCGCGGCCGTGTACTCGCCGATGCCGGGCAGCGCGAGGAGCTGGGTGTGGTCGGTCGGTACGTCCCCGCCGTGCCGTTCCGCTATGGCGACAGCGGCGCCGTGCAGCCGCAGTGCGCGGCGCGGGTAGCCGAGCCGGCCCCAGGCGCGGACGGCCTCGCCGGGGGCGTCCTTGGCGAGGTCGGCGGGGCGGGGCCAGCGGGTGAGCCACTGCTCGTAGACGGGCAGGACGCGGTTCACGGGCGTCTGCTGCAGCATGAACTCACTGACCATCACTCCCCAGGGGCCGGCTTCGGGGCGCCGCCAGGGGAGGTCGCGGGCGTTGTCGTCGAACCAGTCGATGACGGTTGCTTGCAGCGGCTTGGCAAGGGGGGCGTCGCTGCCGGCGTCGGCGGGGTGGCTGTGCGGGGGCTTCGTGGGCGCAGTCATGGCCTTTCCGATCCTGCCATGTTGAGGGCGGTGGGGTGGGTAGGTGGTGGTGGCGGTGCGTTTTGCGGCTGCGGGTGTGGGGCGGGTTGCGGTCCTGGGAGCCTGCGGCCCCCAGACCCCCGCTTCGGCCCTGGAGGACCTCGTCCTCAAACGCCGGACGGGCTGAGATACCGGGACCGGCCCCGAAAGATGCGCGCCCCGAAAATGCCCTGCACCTGACGATCGACAGCAGTCGCCCCCCACCCCCCGCTTGTAGCGTCGTCCGGATGGAACGTCCTCGCACATGGCGGGCCTGCCTCCTGTGGGCCGCCCTCGTGCTGCCCGCGCTCACGGCCGACCGGCTCGGGATGAACGAGCCGCGTGCCGTGTGGCAGCAGCTGGCCGGGGCGGCCGTGCTCGCCGCCGCGGTGGCCGTGACGCGGGGGCGCCCCTTGGTGGCCTTCGCGCTGACGGCCGTACTGAGTCTGGTGGCTGCCCCCGCCCTGTTCACCGTCTCCTACGCCCCCGCGCTCGGCGTCTTCGCGCTGCTGCTCGGTCTGCGGGCGGAACGGGTGCGGCCGGCTGTCGTCGTCCTCGGGGGCGTCGGGTGCCTCGGTACGGCGAGGATCGCGCTGGTCGGGGTCGATCCGGCGCCGGAGTGGGTGGTGCTGACGGGCACGTTGCTGTTCGGCTGTGTCTTCCCCTGGCTCGGCGGCCGGTACTGGCGACAGAGCCGTCAGCTGACCGCGGCCGGCTGGAACCGGGCCGCGCGCCTGGAGGGCGAGCGGCGCATCGCCGAGGAGCGGGCGCGGCTGCGTGAGCGGGCCCGGATCGCGCAGGACATGCACGACTCCCTCGGGCACGAGCTGAGCCTCATCGCCCTGCGCGCGGGTGCCCTCCAGGTCGCCCCCGACCTCCCGGACCACCACCGCACCGCGGCTGCCGACCTGCGCGCGGCCGCCGCGGACGCCACCGACCGACTGCACCGCATCATCGGCGTCCTGCGGGAGGAGAACGAGCCGGTGTCCCTGAGCCCGCCGGGGGAGACCGTCGAGCAACTCGTCGCCCACGCCGCCGAGTCGGGGCTTCCGGTGCGCTGGGAGGAACCCGAAGGCGGTAGGGCCGTGGCGCTGGAGCCGGGGGGCGTCGCCGAGCGGGTCCTGTACCGGGTGGTCCGCGAGGCGCTGACGAACGCCGCCCGGTACGCGCCGGGTGCCGACGTCACCGTGGTGGCGGCCACAGAGGCGGCCGGTACGGCGGTCACGGTGACCACTGGGCGGGGCTCGGCGACGGAGGGCACCACCGCCTCCAACGGCTCGGCGGCAGCGCCGGGTTCGCCCTCGTCCTCCTCCCCGAGCCCCCCTTCCCTCTCCTCCGGCGGCACCGGCCTGCGAGCCCTCCGCGCCGCCGTCACCGCGGTCGGCGGTGACTTCGAGGCCGGCCCCCGTGGCGACGGCTTCCGTGTGCGGGCGTACGTCCCCGAGCAGGGCGTCGCCTCGGCCGTACGGCCCGTCCCGGCCCCGCACGCCCCCTACACCCGCGCCCGCCGCCGGGTCGTCCTCGCCCTCGCGGTCGCCGTTGCCGCCGGCGTCGTGCTCGTCGGCGGGGGCTTCGCCTGGTACGCGTACACGGAGACCCACTCGGTGCTGCCGCCCGCGGCCTACGCCGAGCTTCGGCTCGGGGCATCGGACGGGGACCTCGCGCACGTCCTGCCGGACCGCAGCGCGCGGGACGCGCCGGTCGACCGCGCGCCCGTGCCGCCCCCGGCGGGCAGCGACTGCCGCTACTACCGCGCGAGCGGCGAACTCCTCGTCTCCGTCGACCACTTCAGGCTCTGCTTCGACGACGAGGGGCGGCTCGTCGCCAAGGACGTGATCCCCAGGGTGGGTCTGTCCCAACGCCCTTCCACAGATGAGGAGTTCGTACGGTGATCCGGGTACTGCTGGCCGACGACGAGACGATGGTGCGGGCCGGCGTGCGCGCCATCCTGACGAGCGGCGGTGAGACCGAGGTCGTCGCGGAGGCCGGTGACGGGCGTGAGGCGGTCGAGCTGGCCCGGGCGCACCGCCCCGACGTGGCCCTGCTGGACATTCGTATGCCGCACCTGGACGGCCTCGCGGCGGCCGAGGAGATCGTACGCAGCGTCCCCGGCACGGCCGTCGCGATGCTCACCACCTTCTCCGAACAGGCTTACGTGGCCCGCGCGCTCGGCGGCGGCGCCACCGGCTTCCTGCTGAAGTCCGGGGACCCGTACGAACTGATCGCGGGCGTACGGGCGGTGGCGGGCGGCGCGGCCTTCCTGTCGCCGAAGGTGGCCCGCCATGTCATCGACGGGCTCGGCGGCAGCGACGGGCGACTCGGCCGCGAGGCCGCCGCACGCGCACGCGTGGCCGAGCTCAGCCCGCGCGAGCGCGAGGTGCTCGGGCTCGTCGGCGCCGGCCTGTCCAACCCGGAGATCGCCGCCCGGCTGCATCTCGTCGAGGGCACGGTGAAGGCGTATGTGAGCGCGGTGCTCGACCGTTTGGGCGTGCGCAACCGGGTGCAGGCCGCGATCGTGGCCTACGAGGCGGGCCTGGTGGAGTCGTGAGGCTCAGCGCATGTCGTACGCCGCGACCCGCTGGGGTCCGGGTCCGGTGAACCACCGTACGGCGGGCGCCGACGAGGCCCGCATCGCCTCCGCCAGCCGGATCGCCGGGCCGGTGCCGAGCCGTACGGCCGCCACGGCGACGACCGCGCCGAGGACGAGGCCCGCCGCGACGTCGTGCGGATAGTGCACGCCGACGAAGACCCGGGAGAAGGCCATGAGCAGGGCCAAGGGGGCCGTCAGCCACAACAGTGCCTGCCCGGTCAGGGCCGCGGTGACGGCCGCGGCGCCCGCGATGGTGGCGTGGTTGCTGGGAAAGGACCAGTCGCCGGGCGCGGGGCAGGAGGCGAGAGAGGTGGTCGCGTCCGGCACCGCCCGGCACGGACGCTCCTGCGTGACAGCCGACTTGAGGAGCTCACTGCAGACGTACGCCACAGCCGTGGCCAGAGGTGCAAGGGCCGCGATCGCGAAGGCCCGGGTGGTGTCGCGTCTGGCTCGCCACCACCCGGCGACGAACAGGGCGGCGAACAGCAGCAGTCCGGCCTCCGTCCCTATCTCGGCGGTGTGCTGTACCCACGTTGGGGTGTCGTGAGCGAGGTCGGTGATGTCGCGGTAGAGCTCCGCGTCTTCGAAGTCCATGGTCACGGACCGTAGGCGGCGGGCCGATACCGTCACATCCTGCGATCGGCAGGTGTCGCGCCTGACGGAAGACAGGGGTCCGGCGTCGTCCCCGGGCGGTTTCCGGGATGATGATCCGGAAAAGTTGCGGCCTTC
This sequence comes from Streptomyces sp. NPDC055013, assembly GCF_053608645.1. Taxonomy (NCBI): domain Bacteria; kingdom Bacillati; phylum Actinomycetota; class Actinomycetes; order Kitasatosporales; family Streptomycetaceae; genus Streptomyces; species Streptomyces sp. NPDC055013. The sequence goes on along the minus strand of NZ_JBSGVW010000066.1, from coordinate 7,520 downwards.
GGCGGCGGGTGGAGCAAGCTAGCGCGCCGATCTCTCGTACAGTTTGCGCCGTGGGATCTCTGCGCAATCCGGTCGGGCCGCTTCCCTCCTCCATCTACTGGCGTCGGAGGGCCGTAATGCTGTCCGTGGTCGCCCTGTTGGCGCTGCTGGGCACCTGGGTGCTCACCATGGGCGGCGGAGGCGGCAAGAACGACGAGGGTGGGTCCGACGGCAAGAATCCCGCGCCCTCGACGATCACCCCGGGCCCTTCGAGTTCGGGGCCGGCGATCAGTGAGGCGCCGGGCGGGCGCGACGAGTCGCCCGGCAGCGGGGACTCCGACGGGTCGGGGTCCGGCGACGGCAGCGGGTCCGGGGACGGTGACGGGAGCTCCGGCGGCTCGGACGGATCGGGCAGCGGATCCGCGGGTGGCGGCTCGGGCAGCGGTGTCGGCGCGGGCGACGCGGTCGCCGCGGGCTCCACGCTGCCCGACTGTGTCGCGGGCGCGGTGAAGCTGACGGTGCGCAGCCAGCGCAACGCGTACGAGCCCGGCCAGACGCCCGCCGTGCTGCTGACCGCGACGAACTCCTCCAGCTACGACTGCAAGGTCGACCTCGGCCCGAAGAACGCCGTGGTGACGCTCACCCAGGCGGGAGCCGAGGACGACTTCTGGTCCTCCGCCGACTGCCCCAAGGTCGCGGGCAGCCTGAAGTTCCGGGTGCCCACCGGTGAGAGCATCACGTACACCGTGAAGTGGGACCGCAAGGCCAGCGCCCCGCAGTGCGCGACGCCGCCGGCGGGGGCCGCCCCGGCGGGGACGTATCTGGTGGAGGCGAAGACGCCGGGGTTCGGGACGGCGCAGACGTCCTTCGTGCTGGAGAACGACTAGCGGCCGTCAGCGGACGGAAGACGGCTGAGCGGCCTGCCTAGACGTACCGCTCCAGGATCGAGCTCTCCGCCAACCGCGACAGGCCCTCACGGACGCTGCGCGCCCGGGCCTCGCCGACGCCGTCCACCGTCTGGAGGTCGTCCACGCTCGCGGCGAGCAGCTTCTGCAGGCCGCCGAAGTGCTCCACCAGGCGGTCGATGATCGCGCCGGGCAGCCTCGGCACCTTGGCCAGGAGGCGGAAGCCGCGCGGGGAGACCGCGGAGTCCAGCGCCTCCGGGGATCCGGTGTAGCCCAACGCCCTTGCCACCGTGGACAGTTCGAGGAGCTCGGCGTGAGTGAGCGCGTCCAGCTCGTACAGCGCCTCGTCGACCGTGCGGGAGCGCTTCGCCGTCGGCTCGGGGACGTAGTCGCGCACCACGAGCTCGCGCTCGGGCTCCACACCCGCGATCAACTCGTCCAGCTGGAGGGCCAGGAGCCGTCCGTCGGTGCCGAGCTCCACCACGTACTCGGCGATCTCGGTCGCGATGCGCCGGACCATCTCCAGGCGCTGGGCGACCGCCGAGACGTCGCGGACCGTCACCAGGTCCTCGATCTCCAGCGCTGACAACGTTCCCGCGACCTCGTCGAGGCGGAGCTTGTAGCGCTCCAGGGTCGCCAGGGCCTGGTTGGCGCGGGAGAGGATCGCCGCGGAGTCCTCCAGGACACGGCGGTGGCCGTCGACGTAGAGCGCGATCAGCCGCATGGACTGGGAGACCGAGACGACCGGGAAGCCGACCTGCTTGCTGACCCGGTCCGCCGTGCGGTGCCGGGTGCCCGTCTCCTCGGTGGGGATCGTCGGGTCCGGGACCAGCTGGACGCCCGCGCGCAGGATCTTCGACAGATCCGACGACAGCACGATGCCGCCGTCGAGCTTGCACAGCTCACGCAGTCGCGTCGCCGTGAACTCGACATCCAGGACGAATCCGCCCGTGCACATCACCTCGACGGTCTTGTCGGAGCCGAGGACGATCAGTCCGCCGGTGTTGCCGCGGAGGATCCGCTCAAGCCCGTCGCGCAGGGCCGTGCCGGGTGCCACGGCGCTCAGTGAGGCGCGCATCAGGCCATCGGCACCGGAGCTCCCACCGGACTTTCCGGGAGCTGCTGCCCGGTCGTTGGCTGCCACTGCACTCCTCCGGTCGCAGGTTCTGGGGCGCCCCCGTTTCGCACATTCTGTTCGCACGGACGGGCGAGACCTGGGCAAAGTCTACCGGCGGTCCTCGTCGTCCCGTGGGGCCTCTCTGCGACGCGAGCGCGGAAGGACCCGCAGCGCGTCCCCTATGTCCGCCACTTCCAGCACCTTCATGCCCGCAGGGATCTTGCCCGGGTCGCCCGGTACGAGGGCGTGCGTGAAGCCCAACCGGTGCGCTTCGGCGAGTCTGCGCTGCACGCCCGTGACCCGTCTGACCTCGCCCGCGAGGCCCACCTCGCCGATCGCGACGAGGTTCTTGGGGAGAGGTGTGTCACTCGCGGCGGAGGCCAGGGCGAGGGCCACGGCGAGGTCGGCGGCGGGCTCCGAGAGCTTCACTCCGCCCACCGTCGCGGAGTAGATGTCCCGCTTGCCGAGGGCGCTGATCCGGCCACGCTGTTCGAGGACGGCCAGCATCATCGAGACACGGGACGTCTCCAGGCCGGACGTCGTGCGCCGGGGTGAGGGGATCTGCGAGTCGACGGTGAGCGCCTGGACTTCGGCGACCAGGGGGCGGCGGCCCTCCAGGGTCACCGTCAGACAGGTACCGGGGACCGGTTCGTCACGACGGGTCAGGAAAAGTCCGCTTGGGTCGGCAAGGCCCGTGATGCCCTCATCGTGCAGTTCGAAGCAGCCGACCTCGTCCGTCGTGCCGTAGCGGTTCTTGACGCCTCGTACGAGACGCAGGCGCGCGTGCCGGTCGCCCTCGAAGCTGAGCACCACGTCCACGAGGTGTTCGAGGAGGCGGGGTCCGGCGATTGCGCCGTCCTTGGTGACGTGCCCCACAAGGAGTGTGGACATCCCGCGCTCCTTGGACGCCCGGATCAGGGCGCCGGCCACCTCGCGGACCTGGGCCATGCCGCCCGGTGCGCCGTCGATCTCCGGGGACGCCACGGTCTGCACCGAGTCCATGACGAGCAGCGACGGCTTCACCGCGTCCAAGTGGCCCAGCACGGCGGCCAGATCGGTCTCGGCCGCGAGATACAGGTGGTCGTCGATGGCGCCGATGCGGTCGGCGCGCAGCCGCACCTGGCTCGCCGACTCCTCGCCGGTGACATACAGCGTGCGGTGCTCGTCGCTCGCCGACTTGGCCGCCACGTCCAGCAGCAGCGTGGACTTGCCGACGCCGGGCTCGCCCGCGACGAGGACGACGGCGCCGGGCACCAGCCCGCCGCCGAGCACCCGGTCCAGTTCGGGCACGCCGGTGGGCCGCGCGGTGGCCTGCCGTCCGTCGACCTGCCCGATCGGCACCGCGGACGTCGTCACCCGCCCCGGCGTCGTCGTACGGACCGCGGGCGCGCCGTACTCCTCGACCGTCCCCCAGGCCTGGCACTCGGGGCAGCGGCCGAGCCACTTGGCCGTCTGCCAGCCGCACTCCGTGCAGCGGTAGGACGGGCGGTCCTTCGTGGACTTGGTACGGGCAGCCATGCGATGAACCGTAACCGAGCCCACTGACAACGCCGTACGGCCGTGCGCAGCCGCTTCGGGTCGGCGCAATGCCTGCTCGGGGCCTTTTCGTCATGCACAAACCACGGAATCCGGCGCTCCTGTCCCCTATTGAGGGATCGTTTCACCCGTACGGAGTAAAACTGCTCAAGCAGGGAGAAGGCGCCGCCCGGGGCCGCCTACGGTCCACCAATGATGAGCAGCAGTCCGGAGACCTCGACCCGCACGGCCGGCGCGCACCGGGCGCATCGGGAGGCGCGCGACCGCGCGGCGGCCCGTACGGTCGCGCAGCGGCCGCCCGCGCGCTACGAGCCGTATCTGGACGGGCTGTTCACCTACTGCCTGTCCGTGCTGTGCGACCACGACACCGCGACCGCCGCCCTCGGCGACGTCCTCGCGCTCGCCGAACGACGCGGGCAGCGCGTGCCGGAGGCCGCCGCGGACCGACGGCCCTGGCTGTACGCGCTGGCCCGCTGGGCGTGTCTGCGCAAGCTGGCCGAGGCCAAGCAGAAACGTCAGGGCAGCCACGCGGCGGGCCGGACCGGCACCCATCGGCAGGCGGGGACGAAGGCCGCCCGGCCGGCCGTCTCCGAGGAGGTCCAGGAGCAGCGGCGCCGCGAACTGGCCCTGCTGGCCTGGCCGGAGGCCGCCGGCACCACCCCGGAGCAGCGCGAGGCCCTCGAACTCGCCGTACGCCACCACCTCGCCACCCACGAGGTCGCCGCCGTCCTCGGCATGGACCTGGCCGCCGCCCGCGAGCTGCTCGCCTCCGCCGCCTGCGAGGTCGAGCGCACGCGCGCGGCCCTCGCCGTCGTCGAGACCGGCGCCTGCCCGGGTGTCGCCCGGCTCACCGGCGACAACCAGCTCGTGCTCGGCACCGCCCTGCGCCGCGAGCTCGTCCGGCACGTCGACGACTGCCCGCGCTGCCGCCGTACCGCCGAGCGCGCGATCCCCGGCCGGTGGCCCGGCGCGGCCGTCACCCCCGCCGAACTGCCCGTCCTTCAGGCGCCCCGCGCCGCCCTGCACATGGCCCTCGCGCACGCCCCACGCGCGCGGGGTGTGGCCGTGCCGCGCTTCGACCGGCGCGGGTTCCCGATGGACCCGAAGGATCGTGCCGCCCGCAGGGACCGGCTGCGCGCGCGTGCCGTGACCACGACCGTCGTCGCCACCGTCGTCGCCGCGCCCGTCATCGCCCTGTGGGCCGCCTACCGGGGCACCCCGACCGGCGAGGGCGTCGACGGCAGCTCGGCCAGCGCGAGCGAGGCGCAGGGCCCCGGCAGCCTCGACGGGGAGGCCGCGGGGGACGGCTACGAGAACGCGGGCAACGCGAGCACCAGACGCGGTGACAGTTTCGGCGACCGCGGCGAACCGGACGTCTCCGTGGAGGTCGTCAGCGTCAGCGGCGCGCGCGGGGCGGGCGTCGGCGGCCTGGAGGTGTCGGCCGGCAACAGCGGCGACACCACGCTCGTCACCCTCAGAGCGACGGGGCGCATGCCGGTGCGCTGGTCCGCGAGCACCGGTGCGCACTGGCTCTACCTGAGTCAGTCGGCGGGAACGCTGGCGCCCGGTGAGACGTTGACGATCAAGGTGTACGTCGACCATCTGCGGGAGCCGTCCGGGTACTGGAGCGCGCGGCTGGCGATCTCACCCGCCGGTGCCCTCGTCTCCATCGAGGGCTACGGCACCGCCCCGAGCCCCTCCGGCCCGGGGCAGGGCCCCGGCCCGTATCCCAGCAACCCCCAGCCCACCGATCCGACCGACCCCGGAACCCCCAGCGAGCCGCCGCCCTCGTCCTCGGGGCCCGATCCGACGCCGACGACCCCCGTTCCGACCGACCCGACTCCGAGCGACCCGCCGACCTCGCCCTCAGACCCGCCGCCCACACCGGGCGAGCCGTCCGAGTCCGGCCCGTCCGAGTCCGGTACGTCCGAGCCGGGGGGCTCGACGCCGCCGCCCAGCGGGAGCGGCGACCCGAGCCCGTCGGGGTCGTAGGCCGCCGGCCCCTGCCGGGTCCGTCAGGCGACGGGATCCGCCGGATGCGGTGCCAGCAACGGCAGCTGCGACGCCAGCCGCTCCTCGCACAGCTCGACCAGGCGGTCGTAGCCCGCCTTGCCCATCAGTTCGATCAGCTCCGGCCGGTACGACACGTACACCGGGTCGCCCGCGCCGTGCGCGGAGGTCGCCGACGTGCACCACCAGTGCAGGTCGTGGCCGCCCGGGCCCCAGCCGCGACGGTCGTACTCACCGATCGAGACCTGGAGGATCCGGGTGTCGTCGGGCCGGTCGATCCACTCGTACGTCCGCCGGACCGGCAGCTGCCAGCAGACGTCCGGCTTCGTCTCCAGCGGCTCGCGGCCCTCCTTCAGGGCGAGGATGTGCAGCGAGCAGCCCGTGCCGCCCTCGAAGCCGGGGCGGTTCTGGAAGATGCACGAGCCGTTGAAGGGGCGGGTCTGGCGGTCGCCGTCCTCGTCCTCGGAGATCCAGCCGTGCTCCATGCCCTCGTCATGGTGCTGCCAGATCTCCGGCGTGAGCCTTGCCACATGTTCGGCGACCCGCTTCTCGTCGTCCTCGTCGGAGAAGTGCGCGCCCAGCGTGCAGCAGCCGTCGGCCGCGCGGCCTGCCTGGATGCCCTGGCAGCCGCTGCCGAAGATGCAGTTCCAGCGGGAGGTCAGCCATGTCAGATCACACCGGAAGACCTGCTCGTCGTCCGCCGGATCCGGGAACTCCACCCATGCGCGTGCGAAGTCCAGCCCCTTCTCGTCCGGTTCCTGGGCGGGCTTCGCGGGGCTCGTGGGCTTCTTCGACTTCGTGGCTGCCTTCGCCTGCGAAGAACCCTTGGCTGATTTGGCCGTCTTGTCGTTCTTCGCCTTTTTCGTCTTTGGCACGGGTCCAGGGTACGGCGTCCGTACCTGCGACTTCGAGGACGGAGGATCGACCAGGTGGCAGTAGCGTTCCGTACATGAGACTCGGTGTCCTCGACGTTGGATCCAACACGGTGCATCTCCTGGTGGTGGATGCGCACCCCGGCGCGCGCCCGCTGCCCGCGCACTCGCACAAGGCGGAACTGCGCCTTGCCCAACTCCTCGACGACAGCGGGGCCATCGGCCCCGAGGGCATCGACAAGCTGATCGGCGTCATCCACGGGGCGCTGCAGGCAGCGGAGGACAAGGGCGCCGAGGAAGTGCTGCCGTTCGCGACGTCCGCGGTGCGGGAAGCCACGAACGCCGATTACGTGCTCGCCCGCGTGAAGGAGGAAACCGGGGTTGAGCTGCAGGTTCTCACCGGTGCTGAAGAGGCTCGGCTGACTTTCCTCGCCGCGCGGCGGTGGTTCGGGTGGTCGGCCGGGAAGCTGCTGGTGCTGGACATCGGGGGCGGGTCCCTGGAGATCGCATACGGCATGGACGAGGAGCCGGACGCGGCGGTGTCGCTGCCACTGGGGGCGGGGCGGCTGACGGCGGGCTGGCTGCCGGGTGATCCGCCGGAGCCGGAGGACATACGTGCGCTACGGCGGCACGTCCGGGCGCAGATCGCCCGTACGGTCGGCGAATTCACCCGGTTCGGCGCGCCCGATCACGTCGTCGCCACGTCCAAGACCTTCAAGCAACTGGCCCGCCTCGCCGGCGCCGCCCGCTCCGCGGACGGCCTGTACGCCCAGCGCGAGCTGAAGCGGGAGTCCTTGGAGGCGTGGGTTCCCCGCCTCGCAGGGATGACGGTGGTCCAGCGGGCGGAACTGCCGGGGGTCTCCGAGGGACGGGCGGGGCAGCTGCTCGCGGGGGCGTTGGTGGCCGAGGGGGCGATGGATCTGTTCGGGGTGGAGACGCTGGAGGTCTGTCCTTGGGCGTTGCGGGAGGGCGTGATCTTGCGGAAGTTGGATCACATGTCCGTGGAGTGACGGGGCCTTCGGCGGTTGGGCGGGGATGCCTGCGGCGGCCTGTTGCTGTGTGGTGGGGGTTCGCGTAGCGCCTGCTGTTTCGTTGTGGGTC
>NZ_JBSGVW010000065.1:0-22324 GCF_053608645.1 Streptomyces sp. NPDC055013 | reverse complement strand
CTCGGACCGGCGGTTGGGGTTGGGCAGGGTGGTTTTCGTTTCTTGACGCCGGCCACTGCGGGCGGACACCCCCCGGCACGTCCCCTTGCCGCCGTACGCGGGTGCGGCGCCGTGGGGGTACGCGCCTTCTTCTGCGCCGGTCGCGCCAATCCGGACCGTCCGGCGGTTGAAGAGGAGGGCTGCGCCATCCTTGGCCGCCACCCACCCGCAGGGGGTTACGCACCGTGCGACGGCACTTCTCAGCTCCGGTCCAGGCATTTCAGCCCGTCCGGCGTTTGAGGACGAGGCCGTTCAGGCCGATGGGGGTCCAGGGGGCGCAGCCCCCTGGCGGGGTCGAAGGGGCGGAGCCCCTGGAGGTGGGACGGGTAGGGGCGGCGGGGGCGAAAGGAACCCGGCGCCTACAGGAACGCCAGGTTCACGATCCCGAACGCGCCCGCCGCAACCAGCGCCGCCGCGGGCATCGTGATGAACCACCCGAGCACGATGTTCTTGGCCACACCCCACCGCACGGCATTCACCCGCTTCGTCGCCCCGACACCCATGATCGCCGAGGTGATGACGTGCGTCGTGGAAATCGGCGCCTTGAACAGGAACGCCGTGGTGAACATGATCGACGCCCCCGTCGTCTCCGCGGCAAACCCCTGCGGCGGATCAAGCTCAATGATCTTGCGCCCGAGCGTCCGCATGATCCGCCATCCACCCGCATACGTCCCGAGCGACAGCATCACCGCACAAACGATCTTCACCCACACCGGAATCGGATCGCCGTAATCCTCGACATCGGCGATGACCAGCGCCATCACCACGATGCCCATCGTCTTCTGCGCATCCTGCAGACCATGCCCGAGCGCCATCCCGGCGGCAGAAACGGTCTGCGCTATCCGGAACCCCCGCTTGGCCTTGTGCGGATTCGCCCGCCGGAAGATCCACATGATCGCCGTCATCACGAGATAGCCCGCGCACAGCCCGACAATGGGCGACACGAACATCGGGATGACGACCTTCTCCAGCACCCCGCTCCAGTACACCGTCGTACCGCCGGCCAGCGCCGCCCCCACCATGCCGCCGAACAGCGCGTGCGAGGAGGAGGACGGCAGGCCGTAGTACCAGGTGATCAGGTTCCAGGTGATCGCGCCCACCAACGCCGCGAAGAGGATCCCCATCCCCTTCGAGCCTTCCGGCGTCTGGATCAGCCCCTCACTGACGGTCTTGGCGACGCCGGACCCGAGGAAGGCACCGCCGAGATTCATCACCGCGGCCATCGCCAGCGCGGCCCGAGGCGTCAGGGCCCGCGTCGACACGGACGTGGCGATGGCGTTCGCCGAGTCGTGGAAGCCGTTGGTGTACGTGAAGAAGAGCGCGACCGCGATGGTCACGACCAGAGCGAAGGTGTCCATGTGAGGGTCTCAGGACTCCTTGACGGCGATGGTCTCCACCGTGTTCGCCACGTGCTCGAAGGCGTCCGCCGCTTCCTCCAGGACATCCACGATCTGCTTGAGCTTGAGGACCTCGATCGCGTCGTACTTGCCGTTGAAGAGGTGGGCGAGGAGCTTGCGGTGTATCTGGTCGGCCTGGTTCTCGAGGCGGTTGACCTCGATCCAGTACTCCGTGAGGTTGTCCATGGTCCGCAGGTTCGGCATGGCCTCGGCCGTGAGCTCAGCGGCCCGCGCCAGCACCTCGATCTGCTGCTCGACGCCCTTGGGCAGTTCCTCGACGTTATAGAGGACGACCAGGTCGACGGCCTCCTCCATGAAGTCCATGATGTCGTCGAGGCACGACGCGAGCTTGTAGATGTCCTCGCGGTCGAACGGCGTGATGAACGAGGAGTTCAACTGGTGGAAGATCGCGTGTGTGGCGTCGTCACCTGCGTGTTCCGCGGCCCTCATACGCTCTGCGATCTCGGCCCGGCCGGCGGTGTCCGCCCCGAGCAGTTCCATCAGGAGTTTCGAGCCCGTGACGATGTTGTCCGCGGATGCGGCAAACATGTCATAGAAGCTCGTCTCCCGGGGGGTCAGACGAAATCGCACGTGGGGTCCTCAAGAAGCATCGGTTTCGGTCAGGCTGATGCTAGGCGCATCATCCGGCCACGGCTAATGGGCCGTCCTCCAGTGTCGCCCATCAGGCACAGTGGTCGGCACGGGGGCTGCCCAGTGGTCCAGTCCAGCGGCCGAATCACGGCGTCGGCCACAGGGCCCTATACCCAGCAAAGTTCGATACGATATACCCAGTAGGGGTATGTGACGCGGTTTATGTCTGGAGGACGCGATGACGACCACCGAGGCCGGCGCGGGTGCACCCTCCGCCGCTGATCAGGCCACCACCGAGATCGTGACGGACCACGACCGGGGCATCCACGGCTACCACAAGCAGAAGGACGAGCACCTCAAGCGCCTGCGCCGTATCGAGGGCCAGATCCGTGGCCTGCAGCGCATGGTCGACGAGGACGTCTACTGCATCGACATACTCACGCAGGTGTCCGCCTCGACCAAGGCCCTGCAGTCCTTCGCCCTCCAGCTCCTGGAGGAACACCTGCGCCACTGCGTCGCCGACGCGGCCCTCAAGGGCGGTACGGAGATCGACGCCAAGGTGGAGGAGGCCACAAAGGCGATCGGCCGACTGCTGCGGACGTGAGGGACGCCTCACCCACCGGCACCTCACCCACCGTCGACGTCGCGCTCCTCGGCGACTCGCAGCACCTCGTCGATGTCCTCCAGGCTGAGCCGGTCCTCACGAGCGGCCGAGGCCGCGATGATCAGCTCTCCGCACAACTCGATCTCGGCGAGGGCCACGTAGTCCTGAACTGCCGTACCGCCGACCGGAGCCACGTGCATCACCTCTTCTCTGCCGTTACCGACTTCCTAGAGTAGGGAGCGGCCTACACACCGCGCATGGCACGGACGGGCTAGTTCTTGACGCCTGTCACGTACACCTGCGGCTGCCCTCACTCCTCGGCGATCTTGCCCGCATAGATGTCGTCACCGTCCGGCAGCCGTACGTCGACGGGGGCCCCGAAGTCGTACAGCAAGGTCGTCGAGGCCACGGCGACGGCGCTCTGCTGCTGCCCGTTGACGAAGCTGAACCGGTGCCGCACCTTGCGGATCCGCCCCTCGTCATCGAGATAGACGTCGAACGGTACCTCGTCCGTGGCGAACCCTTTCGCCGCCGCCGCCAGGGACTCCGCGTTCCCGTCGGAGGCCTCCCGCGCGGCAACCCGCAGGTCAGCCGTCCCCCGGTAGTGCCGCACCGCCGTCCCCGCGACCTCTTCCTCACCCACATACGTCGCCGTCCGAGCCCCGCGCAGCACCTCCGCCGCCGCGTACGGATCGGTCGCCCCACCGGTGACGAGGTTCCCGTCGGACAGCGACCGCGTCTCGACGCGCACCCATTTGTCGGCGGGCACACCGGCACCGCGGTTCTTCATGAACAGCGCCCCGGGAGCGAGCAGCTCCACGATCGGCCGCTGCGCCGGGGCACCGGCGGGGTCCTGCGGCAGCAGCACCTTCAGCCGCCCCACCTGCCGGCGGAAGTCGTACACGCCTTCACCCCGGATGGTGACCCGCGTGCCACCGGTGGCCATCTCCATGGACGTGCGGGCCTTGGAGGACCGGGCCCCGGCCAGCGCATCGGCCGCGCGCCGCACGACCTTCACGGCGTCCCCGTGCCGCGAGTCGTCGACCGCGGCCCCGCTCTGCGCCACGCACCCGCTGCCCGCGAGGCAGACACACAGGACCCCTGCCGCAACGCCCGCCCCACGCCTCTGCCTGTGCTGCTGCCGCTCCGTCATCGCCTGCCTACCCCCAGCCGGTACGTCCGTCACGGGCCCCCTTCGTTCCGGATAACGACGGGTAGGTGCCCCCGTCACGCACGCGGGAGGCGTTGCGCCTACTTGCCTTGGGTAACGTTGCCGCCGTGGCGCAGAAGGACGAACCAACGTCTCCCCCCATCCCCGACGACCCCTCGAACCACCGCACGACAACAGTGGAGAAGGGCCACTTCTGCACAGCCCACTGCACCTGCGGCTGGCGCGGCCCCGCGAGACGGGCCCGCAGCCTGGCCCGGGCGGATGCGGAGGGGCATGTGAGGGGTTGAGGGCGCGGCGTATTTCCAGCCCGTCCGACGTTCGAGGACGAGCCCCGCTCCGGCATTCCAGCCCATCCGGCCTTCGAGGACGAGCCCCGCTCCGGCATTCCAGCCCATCCGACGTTCGAGGACGAGCCCCGCTCCGGCATTCCAGCCCATCCGACGTTCGAGGACGAGCCCCGCTCCGGCATTCCAGCCCATCCGGCCTTCGAGGACGAGGCCCGCTCAGGCATTTCAGCCCGTCCGGCGTTTGAGGACGAGGCCCGTTCAGGGCCGAAGCGGGGTCTGGGGCGGCAGCCCCAGTGGGGTCGAAGGGGCGGAGCCCCTGGTGACGGGACGGGTAGGGGCGGCGGGGGCGAGAAAACACCCGACCACCACCCAGGTCATCTCCCACCCCATGGAACCCCACCCGCCACCACCCCGTCTCGTTCCACGAACCCCCAGGAGGCGACATGGAACGGCGCACCTTCATCGGCGGCACGGCAGCAGCCGCAACCGCCCTGACGGCAACGGCGTGCAACAGCAGCTCGGGCACCGGCGCCGGCACCGGCACCGGCACCGGCGCAACCACGAGCAGCACGGGCACCGGCACCCGCACCCGCACCCAAACCACCGCCACCAGCAAATCCGCCGCCGCCAACTGGACCGCCCTCGCCCAAGACCTGGACGGCCCCCTCATACGCCCCGGCGACGCCTCCTGGAAGTCCGCCCACCAGCTCTACAACACCCGCTTCGACACCCTGAAGCCCGCCGCAGTCGCCTACGTCTCCCACCCCGACGACATCCGCACCACCCTCGCCTACGCCCGAGCCCACAACCTCCACGTCGCCATACGCAACGGCGGCCACTCCTACGGCGGTTGGTCCTCCGGCAACAACCGCCTGATTCTCGACGTCTCCAAGCTCAACCGCATCCGCGCCACCGGCAACACCGCAGTGGTCGGCGCCGGTTCCAAGCTCATCGACGTCTACCGGGCCCTCGCCGCCAAGGGCGTCACGATCCCCGCCGGTTCCTGCCCCACCGTCGGCGTCTCCGGCCTCACGCTCGGCGGCGGCCACGGCGTCACGTCACGCGCCTACGGCCTGACCTGTGACAGCCTCACCCAGGCCACCCTGATAACCGCCGACGGCAAGCAACTCACCGCCGACGCCACCACCAACAAGGACCTCTTCTGGGCCCTGCGCGGCGCCGGCAACGGCAACTTCGGCGTGGTGACGGAACTTCACTTCAAGACGCACCCCGCCCCCCAGGCCGTAACGGCATACATGACCTGGCCCTGGTCGAAGGCGACCGCGCTGATCAAGGCCTGGCAGGAGTGGGGCCCGACCCAGCCGGACGAGATCTGGTCGTCCCTGCACATCGCGAACCACGCCGGCGGCACCCCCACCATCTCCGTCGCCGCGTTCTCCCTGGGCACGTACCGCGAACTCCAGAACGCGGTGGACCGCCTCGCCGACCGCCCCGGCGGCCCCGGCCCCGCGAGGAGCGTCTCGCTCAAGCGCCGCTCGTACGAGGAGTCGATGGACCTGTACGCGGGCTGCTCGTCCTTCTCCACGGACGCGCAGTGTCACCTCCCCGGCTCCACTCCGGGTCGTTCCCCGCAGGGAAAGCTGGGCCGGGAGACGTACGCGGCGAAGTCGGACTTCTTCGACCGTTCGCTCTCCGCGGCGGGCATCCAGACGCTGCTGAAGCAGGTGCAGTCGGTGCGCGGCGGCGCCGGCAGCATCGCCTTCACGGCCCTCGGCGGAGCCGTCAACCGCGTCTCCCCCACCGCGACGGCCTTCGTGCACCGCCGCTCCCGCATGCTGGCCCAGTACCTCGCCTCCTGGCGCGCCGGCACGGCGGGCACCGCGGCTCAGGCCTGGCTGACCACGGCCCACGACGCCATGCGCCCCCACGCCTCGGGCGCCGCCTACCAGAACTACTCCGACCCGACCTTGAGGAACTGGCGCAAGGCCTACTACGGCGACGCGGCAACCCGCCTGACCAAGCTGAAGAAGCAGTACGACCCGCAGGGCTTCTTCACATACCCACAGGCGCTTTAACCCTGCGGCCGGGGCCAGGACAAGTGCCGGGCGGGGCAGTCGCGGCTAGGCCGCAAGGTCCCGCTCCTCCGCACCCGCCGTCTCCTTCCGAGCACCCGGAATCACCGCTTCCCGCTCGCCTGCCCGGGACTGCCCCCGAGCCTTGATCAGCCGGCCACCCCTCGGCGACCGTTCGACGGCGGACATCACGGGTGTCAGCAGGGCCATGGCCAGGGGTGACAGCAGGAGGGCGACGGCGGTGCCGAGGGCGAAGCCGCCGATGACGTCGGTCGGGTAGTGCACGCCCATGTAGACCCGGCAGAACCCCTCGAGGAGAGCGAGGCCGATCCCGGCAAGGCCGAACTTCCGGTTGGCGACGAACAGCCCGACTCCCAGGGCCATGGCGATCGTCGCGTGGTCGCTCACGAAGGAGTAGTCGGTCTTGCCGCTCACCAGGACCTCGAGCCCCTGGTGATCACGGAACGGCCGGGGCCGCTCGACGAACCCCCGTATGGGCACGTTCACCAGGACCGCGATCCCGGCAGCCAGCGGCGCCCACACGAGCGCGGCGACGGACGAGGCGGCGTCCTCGTCGCCACGGCGCCGCACCGACCACCAGCACCACACCACGAGCAGCACCATGGCGAGCACCAGCCCGTACTCACCGACGTACTCCATGACCCGGTCGAACCAGCGCGGCGCATCCTTGGCCAGGCCATTGATGTCGAAGAGCAGGTCGACGTCGGGGTTCGACCCGGATTCTGCGAGTCCAGCCATGATGCTGCGGCCCCTTCGTCGTCTCTCCGGCGCATCGTGCGTACGCCGCTCCGCCCACCCCCGTGGTGGTGGATCCGGCTACGACAACAGGAACGCACGGCCCCTGTTGATACGTTCCACCCTCCACTGAATGATCACGCAGACGTTATCGAAGAGAGACCCATCGCCGCAGCTCAGGGGGTGGGTTCACGCTCCGTCTACACCGTCGTGGGCAGCGCTTTCGCGCCATCTTCCGTCACCCGGGTCGCCCCGAAGTAGTCCGGGGTGTCGATCGGGTCGAACCGGATCACAGCACCCGTTCTCGGCGCGTCGATCATGTACCCGCCACCGACATAAATACCCACATGCCGGATGGCCCGGGAGTTGGTGAGGTCGTCCGAGAAGAACACCAGATCTCCCGGCAGCAGTTCCTCCCTGGCCGGATGCGGCCCCGCGTTCCACTGGTCGTTGGCGACGCGCGGCAGCGTTATCCCGACACTCTCGTACGCGGCCTTCGTCAGCCCCGAGCAGTCGAACCGCCCGTTGTCCTCGGCGGTACCGTCACCACCCCAGAGGTAGAGCGTGCCGAGCTTCTTCTGGGCGTAGTAGATGGCGCCGGCGGCCTGCTTGCTGGGATCGACACGGCTGACGGGCGCGGCGAAGCTCTGCTGCAGCGTCGTGATCGTCTTGACGTAGTTCTGGGTCTCCTTGTACGGCGGCACACCCTTGTACTTGATGACCGCGTACGCCCCCGCGTTGTAGGACGCGAGCATGTTCTTCGTCGGATCGCCGGGTACGTCCTTCACGTACGAGGCGAGCTTGCAGTCGTACGACGCGGCCGACGGAATCGCGTCATTCGGATCCCAGACGTCGCGGTCGCCGTCGCCGTCGCCGTCCATGCCGTGCGTGGCCCAGGTCCCGGGAATGAACTGCGCGATGCCCTGTGCCGCGGCCGGGCTCTGCGCCTTCGGGTTGAACCCGCTCTCCTGGTACAGCTGGGCGGCGAGCAGCGCCGGGTTGATGGCGGGGCACAGGTTGCCCCACTTCTGCACGAGCGCCGAGTAGGCGGCCGGCACGGCCCCCTTGGCCAGCGCTTTGGACGCTCCGCCCACTCCGCCGGCGAGGTTCCCGGCGACGATGTAGACCCCGACGACGAGCAGCATCACGAAGCTGAGCCCCGCCGCGAGTGCGGCGCCCGCCACGATCCATGCCTTACGCACCGTCAACCGCCCCTCGCCCACCGGGATTCCGCCCGCGCCAGTCTATGAGCTTCCCACCGGGAATCCGCGGCAACCGAGGCAGCCATGACCGGCATTACCTGAGCGGTAATCGATCCCCGGCAAGCCCGCGTGCCAGCATCGACACCAGAGGGAGCCCGAAAGAACGGAAGGACACCATGCCCGCCTACGCCATTGCTCACCTGCAGGAAGCCGCCCCGCACCCGGAGATCGCGGAGTACATCGAGCGCCTCCCGGCCACCTTCGAACCGTACGGCGGCCGCTTCCTCGTCCACGGCACCCAGCACGAGGTGAAGGAGGGCAACTGGCCCGGACACGTCGTGATGATCGGCTTCCCGGGGATCACCGAGGCGCGGTCCTGGTGGGACTCGCCGGCCTACCGCGAGATCGCACCTCTGCGCTCCCGGCACATCGAGGGCGACATCATCCTGGTCGAGGGCGTCCCCGACAACTACGACCCGAAGGCCACCGCGCGGACCATCCGGGACGCGGTGTCCGCGAAGTAGCGTTCAGCGCTGCCGGCTTGCCGGTGGGCGCGTCGACGGGGGGGGCCGGTCAGGCGGTCGGTTCCGTCCGGCGCGACGCGCGGGAGACCGGATCCTGCCGGATGTACCACTCGGTCGCCAGAATCCGCTCGCGTACAACCGCCGGAAAGCCGGCGAGCAACCCGGGTACCGCCCCTCGCTCCACCTCGGTGCGATGCGCCAGTACGGCCGCCCACTTCCGGTCCAGCCAGGGGCGCACGTCGACGGTCGCGGTGATCCGCTCGTCCGGCACGGTGTTCATCCCTTTGCCGGCGCGGGCCAGTTCCGCCAGGGCGGGGAGCGCCGAGTGCGGATGGGTGGCCAGGTAGAGGGCGCTCGGCTGCCAGGGGGCGCCGGCGTCCGGATGGAGTCGTCCGAGGCCGGCCTCCTGGACCGCGAGCGTGGTCACGCGGTGGGTGTGCACATGGTCGGGGTGCCCGGTCAGGCCGCCGTACGCGTCGTGGGTGAGCACGATCCGCGGCCGGAACTGCCGTATGTGAGCGACCAGCCGCCCCACCGACTCGTCGAGCGGCACATCGCACAGCCGCGGACGGCCGGGGGCGGAGTGCGGCGCCCCGGCGTCGGCGTAGCCGAGCATCCGCGGCTCACCCGCACCGAGAATCCGCAGCGCCTCGGCGAGTTCGGCGCCGCGCTGCGTGTCCGGGGTCCAGGTCGCCGTCACGACGGCCGTGCGGGCACCGGCGGCCGCGTGCCGGGCGAGGACTCCGCCCGCGAACAGGGCCTCGTCGTCCGGGTGCCCGAACACCCCGAGCAGGCTCGGCAACGACATCGTGCGACCACCTCCGCGAACGGCCTACCCCTGAGTACGCATACTCAGGCACAAGGTCATCCGGCAAGGCAGGCTGGACCCCGAACGAGCAACTGACCTAGTCCGCACGCGACTTCAAGGGGAACGATCGTGAGACGAACCAGCCGTGCCCTGCCCGTGACAGCCCTCGTGGCCTGTGCGCTGACCGGCGTGGCGGCGGGCCCTGCCGCCGCATCCACCGATGTCCTGCTGCCCCATCCGGGGCCGGAAGGGCTGCTGTGGGTGGAGGAGCAGACAGGGGACGGCGGAGCCGTGTCCGGCGGCGCGTGGGAGAGGTTGCCGACCGTGCTCACGGTGGCGTGCGAGGGCGGCGGCGATGTGCGGGTGACGATGCGGCAGGAGACGGAGACCGCCGCGTTCTCGGTCGACTGTCCCGCCGGGGAGGCCGGGGTGGGCTCCGTGACCATGGATCCCGGCGTGGTCCGCCCCGGGTCCTTCGTGATCGCTGTCGACGCCTCGGCGGACGACATCCGCTGGGCTCTGACGGTGACGCAGCCGGAGTCCTGACCCAGCCGGGGGGGGCGGCGGAGCGCCCTATCGCTCGGCCGCCACCCGGTCCAACGCCCCCAACGGCGAGCTCACGCCCGTCAGTTCCTCCGACACCGTCCACAACCGCCGCGCCACCTCCGCGTCACTGGCCGCCCTCGTCCGCCCGACCAGCGTCGGCGCACCCCGCATCTCGCCCAGCCCGTCGGGACCCACGTAGCTCGCACCGGGGAGGTCCTGGGTCGCGGCGTACAGCGTCGGCAGCGCGCCCGCCTTGTCGTCCTGCGCGAAGACCCTGTTGCCGATCCTCATGAACGCCCGCATCAGCGGACTCCCCGCGTGGCTCTGCAGATTCGTGGCGGCATAGCCGGGGTGGGCGGCCAGGGCGCGGACCGGGGAGCCGGACTCCGTCAGGCGGCGCTGGAGTTCCAGCGTGAACAGGAGGTTCGCCAGCTTGGACTGGGCGTACGCGCGATTCGGGTCGTAGCCGGACGCCCAATTCAGGTCCTCGAAGCGGATCCTCGCGCCGAACCACCGATGGGCACCGGACGACAGCGTCACGACCCGGTCGGTGACGTACGGCAGCAGCAGGTTCGTCAGCGCGAAGTGGCCCAGGTGGTTGGTGCCGAACTGCATCTCGAAGCCGTCCGCCGTCCGCTGCTGCGGCAGCATCATCACGCCGGCGTTGTTGATCAGCAGATCCAGCGGCCGCCCCTGCCACGCATCGGCGAACTCCCGCACGGACGCCAGGTCCGCCAGGTCCAGGCGCCGCACCTCGGTACTGCCGGTCACGGTCGCGGCCGCGGCCCGGCCCCGATCGAGGTCCCGTACGGCGAACACGACGTGCGCGCCGGATCGGGCCAGCGCATCTGCCGCGGTGAGGCCGATGCCGCTGTTGGCGCCGGTGACGACGGCCGTGCGGCCGCCCAGGTCAGGGAGGCTGGTCGCGTCCCACGTCTTCTTCTTCGTTTTGTCAGCCATACCAACGAATGTAGGCGTCGCCAACAATGCTGTCAATGACAACAATGGTGACGCCGCCAACAAAGATGGCACCGACAACATCAAGCTACGATGGTGCGCATGCCCGAGAGCCGCCCCTACCACCACGGAGACCTGCGCGCCGCCCTGCTCGCCGCAGCCGAACGCACCCTGCGCGAGAAGGGCGTCGGCGCCCTCTCGCTCCGCGAACTGGCCCGCGAGGTCGGCGTCAGTCACGCCGCCCCCGGCCGGCACTTCAAGGACAAGCAGGCCCTGCTCAACGCCCTGGCGCTGGCCGGCTACGAGCGGCTCGGCCGGGCCCTGGGGGCGGCCGACGACCCGGCACTCCCGCTGGAGCCCCGCCTGACCGCCCTCGCCCGGACCTACCTCGGCTTCGCCATCGACAACGCCGAGCTGCTGGAGCTGATGTACGCCCGCAAGCACGAGCCGGGCGCCTCGGAGCAGATGGCCGCCGCGGTCGAGCAGACAATCGGCAGCCTCGAACGGGTCCTCGCGGACGCCCAGCAGCGAGGCGAGATCATCGAGGGCGCTCCGGAGGAACTCAACCTCGTCACGGGCGCCGCCCTCCACGGCATGGCTGCCTTCATCGCCGGCGGCATGCTGACCCCCGAGGTGGCCCTGGCCGGCGTCGACAGCCTGGTCCACCACTTGCTGCACGGCCTCAGGCCCCGCTGAGGGCCACTCAAGAACCTGCGCTGCAAGCCCTGAAGGGGCGCGGGGCCGGATCGATATCCGGCTTCGCCTCAGGGGCGCGCCCCACCACGACGGGCCCGCACATCGTCGCCCATCACCCGCACCCCTACGGCGCTACCGCCCCAGGCCCCGCTCAGCCGCCGAAGGCCCCCTTCAGCACGCTCACCGCCTGCCCGATCGCCGCCCCCGCGGCCCGCGTCCCCCGCAGCGCGTTCAGCCCCACCGCTCGAGCGCCTCGAAGCGGGCGGCCTGCTGCGCCGCGAACGCCGTCCGGACGACGAACGCTCGGTCGCCAAACAGCTCCTCCGACTGATCACCGCGAACGTCGCCGAGAACTGACCGCCCGTCACCATGCCTGGCAGGCACGGGCGGCCGTGGCACCCTGCCTGGGGATGTTCCCGCATCGGCGATAACCTTCACCCGCAGGACACCGGCACGACCCCCTCACCCGACCACCCGTCAGAAGCGGCACCCGGCGTGAAGAGGGCTAACGACGGAACCACACGACAGGTTCCGCTCAGGCCTCGTTGCCCGGCGTGACCTGCCGTGATACACAGAGTGACCGTACGAGGTTTTCGTACGAATCCCGCCCATCGATGACGCCAAGTCGACATACGACAGCGCCATTGTCGGCGAGAATGAGACCTGACCTCTGCGCATCGCAGGGGACTGCGGAACTACCCAACTGGGGCGGTGACTTACATGCTGTTTGCGGCCGATAAGGGCGATATCAACACCATCATCGGCGGGATCGCTCCGGACTGGGGCCCCTTCGGCAGCCTGGGCAACGAGGCGAAGGTGATGATCGAGGTCGTGATGGCGGTGGCCATCCTGCTCTGCCTCGGCATCGCCATCTGGGGGGCGGCCAAACAGCGCATCGGCGCGACCGCACTGCGCGATACGTTCAGCGCCGAACAGGGCAAAGGTCTCATCATCGCCGGGCTGACGGGCGTCTTCATCATCGGCTCACTGGGCACGCTGTTCACGATCGTGTACGGCATGGCCGTTTAGCCGCCTCAGTCGCGCCCACTGCCCGAACCGCTCCTTCCCCTCCCTCTCCTCCGTCCGCTCCGGGCACGCCCGGTCCCCCTCGTCCCCCACCCACCCGTCGTGCCCACCGGCTGAGGTTGCGTTTCCCTGATGTCGAGTCACCACACCGCGCCCATGCGGGAACCAGCACGGCTACCGTCGTACTCCAACGTGTTGTTGTCCGACGTCGAGGGGGCGTACGCGGCATGAGTCTCGGAGACGAGCGGGAGCCTTCCGGTGGATACGGAGGCACGGGTCAGACCCGTACGCGCCTGCCCGAAAGCGGTGGTGACGCGTACGGGGGCGCGCGGCGGGGCGGCCGTTCCTCGTCCCGGAGCCTGGTCACCGTGGTCGGCGTGGTCGTCCTCCTCATCGCCGCAATCGCCTTCGCGAACCGTGGAGGCGACGACTCCGGTTCCTCGAACGGGGAAGAAAACCAGCCGAAATCCTCAACGACGGCAGCCACGGGGACGCGACCGGTGGACGGCAAGGCGGCGGGGATTCCTGGGGGGTTCGCGCAGGATGAGCAGGGGGCGCAGAGCGCGGCAGCCAACTATGCGGTGACGCTGGGTTCAACTGGCATGTTCAACGTGGAGAGTCGGCACACCATCGTCGACACGATCTACACGCCGACGGCGGCTGCCAAGCTCCAGGACGCGATGGATCAGGCATACTCAGCGAACTTCCTGAGCAAGCTCGGCCTGGATGCGAACGGCAACGCCCCGGAGGGCAGCACCTTCGTATCGCGCACCGTGCCTGTGGGCACCACGGTCGATCAGTACAGCCAGAGCAGCGCCAAGGTCTCCGTCTGGTACACCGGCCTCATCGGTATGTCGGGCCAGGGCTCGACCGATCCGGTCAGTTCGACGTGGAAGACCTGGACCTTCGACCTGCAGTGGGTCAGCGGCGATTGGAAGATCACCGCAGACACCCAGAAGGACGGCCCAGCCCCCGTGCCCGGTGACGACAGAGCTGCCAGCTCCGACGAGATCAGCAAGGCCATCGAGGAGTACGGAGGGTTCACGTATGCCCGATAACCCGCGTCGCGTACTCAAGTTCACGGCCTTGGTGGCCGCCGCACAGGCCGGTGCCGTACTGCTGGCAACCCGCGCTTACGCGGCCCCCACCCCCACACCCACGCCGTCCCCGAGCGACAACCCCTGCGACCTGCTCATCGGCCCCGCCAAGCAGTACTGCGAAGAAGACAACGGCACCGGAGGCGGAGGCGGCGGATCCAGGTCCCTCACCGATCCCACCTCCACCCTCGACCCCCTCTCCTCCCTCGCCAAGGGCTGCGCCGAAGCCGCCGCCTGGACCGTCGACAAGCTCAGCGAGGCCGTGAAGGAGACCGCGAACGTCGACTTCACGAACACGAAGTTCCTCCAGCAGTACGCCGTCGTCTTCGCGGCGTCCACGATCCTCACCCTGCTCCTGTGGCTGCTGGCCGTGGCCAAGCGAGCCGTCCGCGGCGTACCTCTCAGCACCGCCATCTCCGAGGCGATCGGCTTCCTCTGGCTGACGGTCCTGGCGTCCGCGTTCACGCCGCTGATCCTCTACACGGTCGTATCGGCCACGGACGGCATCACGGACGTCCTCGCGAAAACGACCGGCGATCAGACGGACACCTTCTTCGGCACCTTCTCCGGCGCCCTGGAGAAGGGCGAGGACATCGGCGGCGGCCCGATCATGCTGATCGTGGTGTCCCTGGTCTCCATCCTCGCCGCCGGCGTCCTGTGGCTGGAGCTGGTCATCCGCGCCGCCCTGCTCTACGTCGGCGCCCTCCTCGGCACCGTCGTCTACGCCGGCCTGGTCGACAAGAACCTGTGGGGCCACGTCCGCCGCTGGGCGGGCATCATGATCGCCGTCATCCTCGTGAAGCCGGTCATCGTCATAGTGCTCGGCCTGGCCGGCGCGCTCTCCGCCGACGACGGCCCTAACGCCTTCTCGGCCGTGGTCTCCGGACTGGCGATCATCCTGCTCGCCATCTTCGCGAGCGCGATGATCTACCGCTTCGTCCCCGGCTTCGGCGACGAGCTCGCCGGCTCCCGCAACAACCGCCTCATGCGCGGCGCCGAAAGCAAGGCCGCCGCGGTCATCAGCTCCCCGGCGACCCTCGTCGCCCAGGGCATCAAGACGCACAGTTCCCGCGCGGACAACAAGGGCGGCGGGGGCCAGTCCAGCTCCTCCGCACGCCCCTCCAACCCCGCCTCCGGCGGCGTCGCCGCGCACAGTTCGCGCTCCTCGAACGGCGGCGGATCTGTCCCCTCCGCCGCACCCGCACCCCGCTCGAGCAGCCCAGTGAACACCCCTCACGCCAGCAACACCCGCAGCAATCGTTCAGGAGGTGACGGGCGTTGACGACCGAGTCCCATGTGTCCCATCCGGTCACGCCCCGCCGTACATATCTGATCGGCCGCGCCCGGCCGAACGCGATCGTCGGCCGCAACCGCGAGACCGGCGAGATCGCGCTGATCATCGGGGGCGCGTTCCTCGGCATGATGTGCGGACTCCTCGTCCCCGTCCTGTCCCTGCGCATCGTGCTGCTGATGGGCTTCCCCCTGCTCGCGCTCGGGGCGGTCTACGTGCCGTACAAGCACCGGACCATCTACAAGTGGTTCGAGATCAACCGCAGCTTCAAGCGCACCCTGCGCCAGGGCACCACCTACCGCTCCGGGGCCGTCGAGGCCGGCACCGGTCTCGACGGGCGCGAGGTCGAGGTCGGCCCGCCGCCCGGGATCGGCCGCATCACCTGGCTGGCCGCCCCCTTCGGGCCCGACGAGATCGCCGTGCTCCTGCACGCCGACCGCCGGACGGTCACGGCCGCGATCGAGATCGAGGGGCCCGGCGTCGGCCTGCGCGACTCCGAGGACCAGGAAGCCCTCGTCGACCGCTTCGGCACCCTCCTCAAGCACGTGGCCAACGGCGACGGCTTCGTCACCCGGCTGCAGATGCTCGCCCGCACCCTGCCCGCCGACCCGGACGCCCACGCCAAGGACGTGGCCGTACGCGGCGACGAGCGGGCCCCCGGATGGCTGCAGCAGTCGTACGACCAGCTCCAGTCGATGGTGTCGACGAGCAGCGAGCAGCACCGTGCGTACCTCGTCGCCTGCATGCACTTCACACGCGACCTGGCCGCCGAGGCCCAGGCGATGGCCCGCGCGGCCCGCCCGCACGGCGGCAAGGTCGACCGTGACTCCGGTCTGGCAGTCGTCATGGCACGCGAGCTGACCGACATCTGCTCGCGCCTCCAGGAGGCCGACATCCGCGTACGCCAGCCCCTCGGGCAAGGGCGTCTGGCCTCGCTCATCCACTCCATGTACGACCCGGACCACCCGATCGACCACATCCAGGCGATGACGAAACGTAATGCCTGGCCGGCCGAACTGGACGCCATGGAACCGACGTTCCTGCAGGCGAAGACCCGGGAGTCCTCCACGCGCGCGCCCTGGTGCCACGCCACGGCCTGGGTGAAGGAGTGGCCGATGACCCCGGTGGGCGTCAACTTCCTGGCCCCGCTGCTCGTCCACACCCCGGACGTCATCCGTACGGTCGCCGTGACGATGGACCTCGAACCCACCGAGGTCGCCATCGAACGCATGCTCACCGAGAAGACCAACGACGAGGCGGAGGCCAGCCGCGCCGCCAAGATGAACCGCACCGTCGACCCGCGCGACATCGCCGCCCACAACCGCCTCGACCAGCGAGGCGAAGACCTCGCGAGCGGCGCGGCCGGCGTCAACCTGGTCGGCTACATCACCGTCTCCTCCCGGTCCCCCGAGTCCCTGGCCCGGGACAAGAGGACCATCCGGGCGTCGGCCGGAAAGTCGTATCTGAAGCTGGAGTGGTGCGACCGCGAGCACCACCGGGCATTCGTCAACACACTCCCCTTCGCCACCGGCATTCGGAGGTAGGACCTGATGCGGGACCCGCTGTCCGTCCTCACCGACGCCTTCACGTCCTTCCTCTTCGGGAAGGTCGAGACGACGCGGCTGCCGGTGCGCACGTCGACGGGCCAGGCCCAGGCGGTCTACCTCCCGACCGCCGCCCCCGGCCTCGGCGACTCGGGCGTCATCATCGGCCGCGAGGTCTACTCCGGAAAGGGCTACATCTACGACCCCTTCCAGCTCTACGGCCAGCAGCTCCCCGCCCCCCACTGGCTGGTCCTCGGCGAGTCCGGCAACGGCAAGTCGGCGCTGGAGAAGACGTACGTCCTGCGCCAGCTGCGTTTCCGCGACCGTCAGGTCGTCGTCCTCGACGCCCAGGGCGAGGACGGCGTCGGCGAGTGGAACCTCATCGCGCAGGAGCTGGGGATAACCCCCATCCGTCTGGATCCGACGGCCGCCCTGGACATGGGCATCCGCCTCAACCCGCTCGACCCCTCGATCACGACGACGGGCCAGCTGGCCCTGCTCCGCACGATCATCGAGGTCGCGATGGGCCACGGCCTCGACGAGCGCTCCGGCTTCGCGCTGAAGGTCGCGCACGCGTACGTCAACGAGACCATCCTCGATCGCCAGCCGGTCCTCACCGACATCGTCGAGCAGCTACGGCACCCCGAGCCGGAGTCGGCGGAGGCGATGAACGTCGCCATAGACGACGTACGCGCGTGGGGCCTGGACGTCGCCCTGGTCCTGGACCGGCTCGTCGACGGTGACCTGAGGGGCATGTTCGACGGCCCCACGACGGTCGGCATCGACCTCGACGCGCCGCTCATTGTGTTCGATTTGTCCCACATCGATCGCAACTCGATCGCCATGCCGATCCTGATGGCGATCGTCGGCGTTTGGCTGGAGCACACCTGGATCCGCCCCGACCGGAAGAAGCGCATCTTCCTGGTCGAGGAGGCCTGGCACATCATCAACAGCCCATTCGTGGCCCAGCTCTTCCAGCGTCTGCTGAAGTTCGGCCGGCGGCTGGGTCTTTCCTTCGTGGCCGTCGTCCACCACCTGTCCGACGTCGTCGACGGCGCGGCGGCGAAGGAGGCCGCCGCGATCCTGAAGATGGCGTCGACCAGGACGATCTACGCCCAGAAGGCGGACGAGGCGAGGGCGACGGGCCGCGTACTGGGCCTGCCGCGCTGGGCGGTGGAGATCATTCCCAGCCTCACCCCGGGCATCGCGGTGTGGGACGTCAACGGCAACGTCCAAGTGGTCAAGCACCTGATCACCGAGACCGAACGCCCACTGGTCTTCACCGACCGCGCGATGACCGAGTCGTCCACCGACCGCGACCGGACCGACGACGCCCTGCGCGCCGCCGAGCTGGAGGCGGAGGAACGGGCCGCGGCCTTCGTGGAGCAACACCTTGGCGACTCCGAATCGACGGTGGCGTAGGGGGCAGCGTGAGACCGGACGACCGCCGGGAACACCGGTACACCCGGGACAGTGGAGGCAGTCAGGGAGGCATCCCCGACGGCCTGCTGATCGGCCTGCTCGCCTTCCTCCTGGGCATGACGCTGCTGGTCTGGACGGCGACGGGCCTCGCGGGCCTGTTCGCGCACGGCTCCTGGCCCGCCGGCGTCACCTTCGCCCGCACGCCTCTGGCCATGCGCTCCCTGGTCGCCCAGCCCCACGACATCCCGGGCGCATGGCCGGAGACGCCGGACGGCCGGCTGTCGGGGTACGGCCTGTTCTGGGGGCTGTTCATCGGGCAGTTGATGGTCCTGGTCGTACTGACCGTGTTCGTGCTGGGGACGGTGGCACGGTGGCGGGCGGTCAGGGCGGGGCGGCGCGCGGACAAGGCACAGGCTGCCGAGCGGACAGCCGGGGCGGAGAAGACGGACAGCGCGGTACAGCCCGGCCTCTCATCGGCCCCTGAGCCCGCTCCAGCACCGGTACACGGCGACGTGCCGGCGCCGCGGACGGAAGCGGAGCCGATGGCGGCGATGCCCATGACGGCAGCGACGACAGCAGCGGCCACGACAGCGGCGTCAGCAGCCGCCTCGGAGACAGCGGTACGCAGCGAAAGGCCGGCGCCCGACGCCGGACCCCACACCGCGCTGCTCACCGAACGGGTGGGCACGTGGGAAAAGATCCACGTAGCCCCGAGGGAGAGCCGCCAAGCCACCGCAACCCAGGCAGTACGCGACGCGGAAGGCCCCGCCCTCGTCGTCACGTCGAACCCCGCGGTCTGGCAGGACTCGAAGGACGCCCGAGCGAAACTCGGCCCGATCCTCCTCTACGACCCCACCCACCTCTGCGACACCCCGGCCCGCCTCCACTGGTCCCCCACAACGGGCTGCGAGGACAAGCAGACCGCGGTCTCACGAGCGGCGGCACTCCTGACCCCGGTCCGCCCCAGCTCCCGCCTCGACCAGGCGGTCAGCGACACCGCCGAAACGCTACTGCGCAGCTACCTGCACGCCGCGGCCATCGACGGCCGCACCATCCGCCACGTCCACCGCTGGTCCCAGGGCACCCAGATCCAGGACGCCGTACGCATCCTGCGCACGAACCAGAAGGCGGCCCCGGGCGCGGCAGGCGAACTCGAAGCGGCCCTCACCGCCCACCCCGAACGGCGGGACATGGCCCAGGAGTTGACGACGAGGGCGCTCTCCGCCCTCTCCACGGTCAACATCCGGGAGTCCTGCACTCCAAACCGAACTGATGCCCTCACCTTGGATTCCTTCGTCCACGAAGGGGGCACGCTTTATGTGGTGGGTGAATCCATCGAGGACCCCCGAGCCAACCCCGGCGCCATGCCACTCCTGACGGCCCTTGCCGCAAGCGTGGTCGAGCGCGGCCGGCGCATGGCCGAACGGTCATCCTCCGGTCGCCTCGACCCACCAATGACGCTCGTCCTGGACGACGTCGCCGCCGTGGCTCCACTTCCCCAGCTTCCGGAGCTGCTGGCCACCGGAGCGGACCGGGGCATGCCGACCCTGGCCCTGCTCCGGTCCCGGGAACAGGCACGCTCCCGCTGGCCCCACGACGAACTCCCGGCGTAGCCGAACAGCCGCCACAGGCAAACCGATCACCGAACCCGGCCCCTACGGCCGCCCGATGACGAACTCCCACTCGACCTCCGCCGCCCCCTCACCCAGCGGCACGGTCACCCCACTCGGCTCGAACCCGACCTTCCGGTAGAACCGCTGCGCCCGCCCGTTCTCCTCGTGCACGATGAGCCGCACCCGCTCCGCGCCCCGCGACCACGCCCACTCCAGGCCGGCGTCGAAGAGCACGTCGGTCAGCCCGCTCCCGCGCTCCTCGGGCCGCACGAACACGGCGACGACATGCCCCTGCTTCTGCTCCACAGCAAAGCCGGCCCAGTCGGTCGTCCCCGGCTCCTCGACCAGCACGGTCAACGTCCCGACCCAGACACCGTCCGGCCCTTCGGCGATGATCTGCTGCGCCCCGTCGGCCCCCTCGCAGGCCCCTGCGGCCCGCTCCTGCCAGAAGGAGTCGGGCCGGGCAACGGCCTGCTCGTACGTCTCCAGAAACGCGAGCGGCGCGACAGGATCCTGCAGCGCGACAAGCCGCAACTCCTTGGCGGCGGGCCACTCGTCGGCACGGATGGACCGGATGACGTAGGCCCCGGGGTTCGTGGTGCTCATGGTCGCCACCGTAGTACCCGGGTACGACATCGCTCATCCGGATTCCTGCCCAGGGCCCTGTGCCGGCCATCACCGAACCCCGCAGGATGGACCACGTGACGCACGAGCGAGCGACGACGGAGCCCCTCACCCAGCACATCCAGCGCATCAGCCGACGCGTACGTGCCTTCGACGGACGCCATCCGCTCGTCTGGGACCTGCACCTCACCGGCTTCTGGGTGCTGGCCGCGCTGATCGACTACTACGGCGACGGCTGGCTCAACGTGGCCCGCGACCGCGACAACCCCGGCTGGCTGGTCCTCACCCTGAGCCTCGGCCTGTCCGTCCCTCTCCTCCTGCGACGCACCCACCCCCGCGCCGTACTCCTGGCCATAGCCCCGTTCGCCCTGGTCAACGCCTGGACCGGCATCGCCCTCCAAGCGGTCCTGCTCCAGCTGCTCGTCGTCTTCCACATCGCCCTGCGCCGCCCTCCCCGCAACCTCTGGTGGGCGACGGCCCTGATCACCGCACCCATCGCCGTGATGGCGGCCCGTCACCCGCAGGGAACCCCGGACAAGGACATCGTCCCGGTACTGATGTCGATCGCCGTCGCGGTAGCCATCGGCATCACGGTCCGCACCCGCCGCGACCACACCGAGGCCCTCGAGGACCGCGCCCGCCGCCTGGAGATCGAACGCGACCAGCAGGCCCAGCTCGCCGCCGCAGCCGAACGGGCCCGTATCGCCCGCGAGATGCACGACATCATCGGCCACAACCTCTCCGTCATCACCGGCCTGGCCGACGGCGGCCAGTACGCGGCCGCCAAGTCCCCCGAACGCGCCACCCAGGCCCTCCACGCCATAGGCACCACCAGCCGCCAGGCCCTGGCCGAACTACGCCGCCTCCTCGACGTCCTACGCGACGACGAACACCCCCGAGCACCCCACCCGGAGCTGACCCCCCAACCCACCCTCACCGACCTGACCCAACTCCTCGACGGCGTACGCGCCGCAGGCCTCCCCGTCCAGACCACCACCCACGGCACCCCCAGCCTCCCCCCGGGCCGCCAACTCACCGTCTACCGCGTCATCCAGGAGGCCCTCACCAACACCCTCAAACACGGCGGCCCCCACACGACCGCGCACATCGACCTCTCGTACGAGGAGAAGGGCGCCGTCACCGCGACCGTGACCGACACCGGCGCCGGCGGGCCGGCCGAACCCACCGGCGGCCGCGGTCTGCCCGGAATGCGCGAGCGAACGGCCCTGTACGGCGGCACACTTGAGGCCGGCCCACGCCCGCACCCCGAGCAGGGCTGGCGCGTCCACCTGCATCTCCCGGAGGAAACCCCGCAGTGACCACCGTCCTCATAGCCGACGACCAGCCCCTCCAGCGCTTCGGCTTCCGAATGCTCCTCGAAAGCCAGGACGACATGACGGTGGTGGGCGAAGCCGCCAACGGCAGCGAGGCGATCCGCATGACAGCGGAACTACACCCCGACGTGATCCTCATGGACGTCCGCATGCCCGGCCTGGACGGCATCGAGGCCACCCGCCGCATCACCACCACCGGCGACCGCACCAGAGTGCTGATCCTCACGACCTTCGACCTCGACGAGTACGCCTACGCCGGCCTCCGCGCAGGCGCCTCCGGCTTCCTCGTCAAGGACGCCCAGCCGGAGGAACTCCTCTCCGGTATCCGCGCAGTCGCCACCGGCGACGCCGTGGTCGCCCCCAGCCTGACCCGACGCCTCCTCGACGCGTACGCCCATCACCTACCGACGCAAGGCCACGCCAACGGCCAGGAACCGTCGCCGCTGGACCACCCACGCCTCTCTCCCCTCACCGACCGTGAACGCGAGATCCTTTCCGTGATCGGCAAGGGCTGGACCAACACGGAGATAGCCACCCGCCTCCACCTCGCCGAGTCCACGGTAAAGACCCACGTGGGCCGCATCCTCGCGAAGACCGGCTCACGCGATCGAATTCAGGCGGTGATTCTGGCGTACGACACGGGACTGGTGCAGCCGTCCTGAGCCAGAAACGCAGAAAGGCCCACACCATAAGGTGTGGGCCTTTCTCACAATTTGTTCGGCGGCGTCCTACTCTCCCACAGGGTCCCCCCTGCAGTACCAT
>NZ_JBSGVW010000064.1:0-25002 GCF_053608645.1 Streptomyces sp. NPDC055013 | reverse complement strand
CCGCCCCCCGCCCCGCCCCCCCCCGGCTTCGGCCGGGGGCCCGGGGCCCCGGGGGAACCCCGCGGGGGGGCCCACGGGCCGGGACTCAGAGGCCGCGTGCGGATACCGCGGACCGGCCTCGGCCGACGGCCGCGCCGGCCGCACAGGCCCCGGCCGCGCACTCCGTCAGCCACTGGTCGAAGTCGGCGTCGTAGCGGGTGCCGATGTCGGTGGCGTAGACGGCGTATCCGCCCGCGTAGTCACCGACGCGGAAGCGGGCGAGCATGCGGTGGACGTCGGCCGGGTGGCGCTCGAACATGTAGCGGACGGCGAGGTAGCCCCACGGGTAGGTGCGGGTCACGTCGCTGTTGGTGTACGTGTTCTGGAACAGGGTGCTCAGCCGGTACGTGTGCTTGCCCGCCTCCGCGATCGCCCGGTCGTAGGCGATGCCGCGGTAGCCGTAGGAGACGTACTCGGCCACTCCCTCGATCCACCAGACGTCCGGCACCGAGATCTGCTGGGCGAAGTCGCCCTTCATGTTGTGGCGGGCGTCGAGGTAGTGCGTGTACTCGTGGTTGAGGTTCCAGATGCGGGCGGCGTGACCGTCGTCCTGCTCCTTCTGGTACATGACCGCGAACGGCCGGTTGGCCGGGTCCTCCGGGTCTCCGATCAGGGTCATGCCGCCGTTGTCCGTGCTGATGCCGAAGATCGCTCCGGCATAGGTGCGGTAGTCGGCGGGGCCGGCGAAGACGACGAGGTCGATGGTCGACAGGTACTGACCGGGTATGGGGCCGTCGTCCTTGACCAGGTCGTGCACGTACGCGTCCTGGCCGAGCACGCTGTCGCACGCCGCGTCGAGGCCGGCCGGAGTGAGCGCCTGGGCCCGGATCGTGTGGGTCGCATCGCAGAGGTGGGTGATCGGCAGGGCGGCCCTGGTCAGTTGGCCGGTCAGGTCGCAGACGGCGTAGTAGGAGCAGTTGGCTCTGTCGTAGTACTCGGCCTGCGTCGCCACCGCGACCCACAGCCCGGCCGTCGGGCCGGTGATCCGTGACGCGCTCAGCAGCTGCCTGGTCAGCGGCCGCACCATGGCTCGCAGCGACGGGTGTTCGACGTACCGGGCCAGGTTCATCCCGGCGTTGGACGCCAGATACGCCCGGTCGGTGGGCAGCAGGTCGAGGTGGTCGAGCGCGAACCTGTGGAGGGTCCGGACGATGGACGGGTCGGCGGCCACGGCGTTGACGTAGTCCGCGTTCCAATTGCCGCGCCACAGCGGGGTGTAGACCGCGTTGACGGCCGCGAGCATGCTGGGGATGGCGTCGTAGAAGCTGTCGTATCCGTTCAGAACCCGCCGGTAGACCGCCAGATAGCGGGGCTGCTGGTCGGCGCTGTCGGTGAGGATGAGGACCTCGCTCAGCACGTCGCCGTTGGCCGCCGTGACGTCCCTCGACGGTGTGCGGGCGAAGAAGGTGTCCAGGCCGCGGACGGTGTTCCGGGCCAGGCGAGTGCCGTAGGGGCCGACGTCGGTGGGGTTGTTGAACTGCACGTAGTAGCCGGCGCGCAAGAAGAGCACGAGCTGCCAGATGCGGGTGGAGTTGTCGCCGCGGTAGCTCTGTGCCGTGCGCGTGAACGCCTCGGCGACGGTGACCATCTGGGACTCACGGAAGACGGCGCGGGCGTCCGTGCCGGTGACCGAGAAGAGGCTGTTGACGCAGTCCGTGGTCGAGGCCTTGACGAAGGCCACCAGCGCGGATCCCGTTCTGCTGCCGAAGTCGGCGGGACTGCACGGGGCCGCCTTCGGAGCGACCTGCGCGCCGGGACGGTCGGGCTCGGGCGTCGGTGTCAGGGGCGGCAGGTGGGCGGGGGTGCGCTGCCGGTCGCGCGCGACGGGGTGGGCGGTGGGTTCGGTGGTCGATGCGGTCGGGGGCGGAGGCGGCGTCGGCTTCACCGACCGGGTGGAGAGCGGGACGGCGTCGGCCTGGGGAGCGGTGGTCGCGAGAGCCGGCGTCGTCAGTAAGCCGCAGACGGTGACACAGGCTGCGAGCGCCGGGGCCATGCGTCTGGGCAGCACGAAGCGGTAGCGCATCTGGGGGTCCTCCACGGATGGATGCGCCTCGGTGTGGGGTGCTGAGGCGTGTGAGGCACTGTCTCAACGCCGCCTCCGCTCAACAATGCCGTGTGACATAGCACATGGCACCGAGCAGACATAACACCGCTGCCCCGCCATACGGCGCCGCTTACCCCTCGGCGGCGCTCCAGGTCCGCGCGGCCCATGCCTTCAAGTGCGGCGACTGGCCCACGAGTTGGCGATGAGTGGCGATCGCGGACTGGAACAGTGCCTCGACCGTGTCATCGGCGACGGTCGCACGCCGCCAGGCCAGCACATACCGGCACCACAACGGCGTACCGGCCAGCGGCTTGACGACCACGTTCGGCACCGGCCGCATCGTCGGCTGCACGACGGCCACCCCCAAGCCGTCGGCGATCATCCCCTGCAACTGCTGCTGGTCGCCGAGGAATTCATGGGTGACGGCGGGCGTGAAGCCGGCCGCCGCGCAGGCCGAGTGGAAGACACCGGGCCAGCCCGCGCCGTCGTCCGGCGTCAGGAACCACGCCTCCTCGGCGAGATCGGCGAGAGCGACCTGCGTGCGCTGGGCGAGGGGGTGCCGGGACGGCAGGGCCACGAAGGTCGGCTCGGTGACGATGCCGCGGTGGGCCACCGCGTCCGAGTGCTCCAGCTCCCTGCCCGGGTAGTCCGCGGCGATGGCCGCGTCCACCACGCCTTCCTCCAGCAGCTCGACGATCCGCGAGGAGGCGTACACGCTGCTCACCGCGAGCGTGATGTCCGGCAGCCGGGTGCGCACGCCCGACACCATGCCGGCCAGCATCGGCGAGTTGGTGGCGGCCACCCGCAGGGTCCGGCCCGCCGCCGCGGAGCCGGACGCCGGCCGGCGTCCGATCGCGTCGGCACGGGTGAGGACGTCGCGGGCCTGGGCGACCACCTCGAAGCCGTACGCGGTCAACCGCACGCCGGTCGGCCCGCGCTCGAACACGGTCTCCCCGAAGTACCGCTCGATGCGCCGGAGTTGGGTGCTCATCGCGGGCTGCGAGTAGCCCAGCTCCGCCGCGGCCCGGCCTACGCTCCCCGCGTCCGCGATGGCGCACAGCACGCGCAGATGCCGTAGCTCCAACTCCACCCTTTACTCCCTCTCCACATGCGGGCGAAAAACCCACAAACCAGGTCAGTCTCCCACCTCACCGACCCCCCTTTGAACGATCGTCGCACCCTGCGGTTAGCATATGAGCGCCACCTAGCTCGAAAGATAGGCCCGTGACTGTCAACGACGACTCGTTCACCAACTGGAAGACCCGCGAGGAGATCGCGGAGTCGATGATCCCGCTCATCGGGAAGCTGCACCGGGAGCGGGACGTCACCGTCCTCCTCCACAGCCGCTCCCTGGTGAACAAGTCGGTGGTCAGCATCCTGAAGACCCACCGGTTCGCCCGGCAGATCGCCGGTGAGGAGCTCTCGGTCACCGAGACGCTCCCGTTCGTGCAGGCCCTCACCGCGCTCGACCTCGGCCCGTCGCAGATCGACATCGGCATGCTGGCCGCGACGTACAAGGCCGACGACCGCGGTCTGACCGTCGAGGCCTTCACCGCCGAGGCCGTCGCCGGTGCCACCGGAGCCAACAAGATCGAGCGCCGCGAGGGCCGCGACGTCGTCCTGTACGGCTTCGGCCGCATCGGCCGCCTCGTCGCCCGCCTCTTGATCGAGAAGTCCGGCTCGGGCAACGGCCTGCGCCTGCGTGCCATCGTCGTGCGCGGCGGCGGCGAGCAGGACATCGTCAAGCGCGCCTCCCTGCTGCGCCGGGACTCCATCCACGGCCAGTTCCAGGGCACGATCACCGTGGACGAGGCGAGCAGCACGATCTTCGCCAACGGCAACGCGATCAAGGTGATCTACGCGAACGACCCGTCCGAGGTCGACTACACGGCGTACGGCATCAAGAACGCCATCCTCATCGACAACACCGGCAAGTGGCGCGACCGCGAGGGCCTGTCCGAGCACCTGCGCCCCGGCATCGACAAGGTCGTCCTGACCGCGCCGGGCAAGGGCGACGTCCCGAACATCGTGCACGGCGTCAACCACGACACCCTCAAGCCGGACGAGCAGATCCTGTCCTGCGCCTCCTGCACCACCAACGCCATAGTCCCGCCGCTGAAGGCGATGGAGGACGAGTACGGCGTGCTGCGCGGTCACGTGGAGACCGTCCACTCGTTCACCAACGACCAGAACCTGCTGGACAACTACCACAAGTCCGAGCGCCGTGGCCGCTCCGCGCCGCTGAACATGGTCATCACCGAGACCGGCGCCGCCTCCGCCGTCGCCAAGGCGCTGCCCGACCTCAAGGCGCGGATCACCGGCAGCTCGATCCGGGTCCCGGTGCCGGACGTGTCGATCGCGATCCTGAACCTCCAGCTCAAGCGGGAGACATCGCGCGAGGAGGTCCTGGACCACCTGCGCGACGTGTCGCTGACCTCGCCGCTGCGCCGGCAGATCGACTTCACCTCGGCCCCTGACGCGGTCTCCAGCGACTTCATCGGCTCACGGCACGCCTCGATCATCGACGCCGGCGCGCTGAAGGTGGAGGGCGACAACGCGATCCTCTACCTCTGGTACGACAACGAGTTCGGCTACTCCTGCCAGGTCATCCGCGTCGTCCAGCACGTCTCCGGGGTGGAGTACCCGACCTACCCGGCCCCGGCGGTCTGATCCCGCCCACGTCGACCCGCCTGTCGCCCCGTGCTGAGCCGCGGCGGGCGGGTCGGCGTTCGCGGACCCCTCAGTGGCCGCGGAAGGCCTCTTCCAGCCACCACGACCCTCGATCGGCGACGACCTTGGCGTCGACGAGCAACGGCGCGGTCCGCGGCCCGGCGACCCAGTCCACGACGGCCTTCAGGTCGGCACGGGTCCGAACGGTCACCGCATCGAAGCCGTAGCCCCGCCCCATGGCGGCGATGTCCGTCGGCGGGAAGCGCACCGTGTCCAGCGGGTGCCCGTGCGGACCGAAGTGGTGCACCTCGGCACCGTAGGCCTCGTCGTCGTACACGACGACCACCATCGGCAGCCCGAGCCGGCGCACGGTGTCCAGTTCCACGGCACTCATCAGCGCGCCCCCGTCCCCGAGCGCCGCCACGGGCAGCCGGTCCGGCTGTGCCAGCGCCGCCCCGATCGCGGTCGCCAGCCCCAGGCCGATCGACTGGAAGGCCTGCGTGAAGCAGAAGCCCTTCTCGTCCGGCACCGACCAGTACGCGCTCGGGTAGCCCATGAAGTTGCCGGAGTCCACGCCGACGACCCGCTCCGCGGGCAGGATGTCGTCGAGCGCGATGCTCAACGTCCTCGGATCGATCCGCTCCCGCGTGCTCCTGTCCTCGTACGGCACGTCACGCAGCCGCCCGCGCGCGGCGATGGCCGCACGGACTTCTGGGGTCCGATACCCCTGCCGCGGCCCGTCAGCCACCGCGAACACCTGACGCGCGGTGAGCCCGACGTCTCCGGTGACGCCGAGATGCACCGGCCGGTGCGCCCCGAGCGCCGAGGACTCGTCATCGACCTGTACGACGGTGGCGTCGGCGCCGATGAGGTTGCCGTGCCGCATCGTCCACATGTTGAGGGCGCAGCCCCAGCCGACGACCAGGTCCGCGCCCTGGAGCAGTTCGGCGGCCAAGGGTGCGGCGAAGCCGCCGGAGATGCCCAGGGACCAGGGGTTTCCGTGAAAGAGCCCGTGGGTGACGGCCGAGGTCGCCAGCAGCGCGCCGTGCCGTTCGGCGACCGCCTCCAGGGCCTCGCGACAGCCCGGCCCGCGTGCTCCCCGGCCGGCCACGAAGACGGGCCGCCGGGCCTGCCCGAGCAACCGGGACAAGGCAGCCACCTCGTCGGCCTCCGGTTCGACCGCGGCCCGCCGCGGCGGTGGCGCCGCCTGCGCGAGGGCACCGTCGGGCACCTCCAGCGCCTGGACCGGCAGCGGAAGGTTGAGCAGGACGGTACGCCGCTCCCGCACCGCCAGCCGTACCGCCGCGCACGCCTGCTCGACGGCTTCCTCCGCGGAGGTGACCCGAACCGGGACCGCGCCCACCGCGCGGGCCAACGCCTCTTGGTCGACATGGAAGTTGGACCGGGGCTCGGTCACCTCGGCGGCCAGGACGACGAGTGGCGTACGGCTCTTCGCCGCCTCCGCGATTCCCGTCATCGCGTTGGTCAGGCCGGGCCCCTGATGGACACTCACCACGGCGACCGTGCCGCTGGTCCGGGCGTACGCGTCGGCCATCGTCGCCGCGCCGCCCTCATGGCGTGCGGCGACGAACCGCGCACCTGCCGCGACCAGCGCGTTCGTCACATGGAAGTTGCCCGATCCGACCACCCCGAAGACCTGGCCGACCCCGGCCGCGCACAGCGCCCGGCCGACCGCTTCAGCGACGTTCATGAGCGCTCCACCAGGGCCAGCACCCGTGCCGGAGCCCCGGAGCCGGTGACGATGGGCAGCGGTCCTGCGACGACGACGGCGCCGGTCGGAGGCAGCGCGGCGAGGTTCTGCAACTGCGTCAGACCGTACTTGCCGCTGCCCATGAGGTAGGAGTGACACGGAAAGGCGGGCTCGAACGAGTGCGCGCCCCCGGCATCCGTGCCCACCGTCTCGACGCCGAGGCCGATCACCGGTGACTCCTCGGCCACCCAACGGGCGCACTCCACCGACAGACCGGGAGTGTGCGGGCCGTTCTCGTCGGCGTTGAGGAACGCTTCCTGGGAGTGCGAGCGGGCATCCCAGCCGGTGCGCAGCAGCAGCCAACCGCCGTCGGGCAACGGGCCGTTCTCGGCCTCCCAGGCCTTCACGTGGTCGACCTCGACCAGGAAGTCGGGGTTCTTGGCCACCTCGGCGGTGAAGTCCAGGACGACCGCCGGTGCGATCAGCTTGCCGGCCGGAACCGAGGCCACGTCGGCGAGGTCCTTGCCGGTGACCCAGTGGTTGGGGGCGTCGAAGTGGGTGCCGGTGTGTTCGCCGCTGCGGAAGTTGTTCCAGTACCAGGCGGGACCCCGGTCGTCGTACCGGCTGATCTCCTCCAGCTCGAAGACGGCGGTCTGCCCGAACTGGGGCGGTAGTTGGATCACCGGTGTCGTCGACGACAGGGGCGAGGTGAGGTCGACGACTTCGATCGATCCACCCCGCAATCCGGACACCAGCGCGGCAAGGACGGACGGCTCGGGCATGGGCGCCTCCTCGGTCGGTGCTCTCCATGACAGCATCGCAGCCGCACTTCCCGCCCCTTGACGCGTCAATGACAACAGTGGCTTGATGGGATGTGGGAGCGCTCCCATGTAGCAGGGCACCCTCAGCACGGCCGCCGACGGCACGGCGGCGAGGCCACACCTGACACCCCCCCACCCCCAACTCCCCTCTCCTGGAGCCGCCATGAGATTCCGCCTCCCCGCCGTCCCACGGCCGGTCACCGTGGCCGCAGCACTCCTGGCACTTCTTCTCCCGCTGCTTGCCGTCGTCACGCCGGCTCATGCCGCGCCGCCGGGCTTCCGGGTCGCGAACGGCCGGCTGCTGGAGGCGAACGGGAACGACTTCGTCATGCGGGGCGTCAACCATGCCCACACCTGGTATCCGGACCGCATCGGCTCCCTCGCCCACATCAAGGCCAAGGGCGCGAACACGGTGCGGGTGGTCCTCTCCAGCGGTGACCGCTGGACCCGCAACGACACCGCCGACGTGGCGAACGTCGTCGCCCAGTGCAAGCAGAACCGGCTCATCTGTGTCCTGGAGGTCCACGACACCACGGGCTACGGCGAACAGAGCGGCGCCGTCACGCTCTCCCGGGCCGCCGAATACTGGATCGGCGTGCAGAGCGCGTTGCTCGGCCAGGAGGACTACGTCGTCGTCAACATCGGCAACGAGCCTTACGGCAACGCGAATTACGCGGCGTGGACGGCCGACACGAAGGCGGCCATCCAGAAGCTGCGCACCGCCGGTTTCCGGCACACCCTCATGGTCGACGCCGCCAATTGGGGCCAGGACTGGGCGTTCACGATGCGCGACAACGCCGCCTCGGTCTTCGCCGCCGACCCGGACGCCAACACGGTCTTCTCCATCCACATGTACGGCGTCTTCGACACGGCCGCCGAGATCAGCGACTATCTGAACCACTTCGTGACAGCCGCACTCCCCATCGTGGTGGGCGAGTTCGGTCATGACCACTCGGACGGCAACCCCGACGAGGACACCGTCCTCGCGGTCACCCGGCAGCTCGGCCTCGGCTATCTGGGCTGGTCCTGGAGCGGCAACGGCGGCGGGGTCGAGTACCTGGACATGGTCACGAGCTTCGACCCGAACCAGCTGACTTCATGGGGGCAGCGGCTCTTCAACGGCGCGGACGGCATCGCCGCCACGTCCGAGGAAGCCACCGTCTACTCCTCCGCGGGGGGGGGGGGCGACACCACTCCCCCGACCGTCCCCGGGACGCCGACCGCCTCCGCCGTGACGTCCTCGTCCGTCACCCTGAACTGGACCGCCGCCACCGACGCGAACGGTGTGACGGGCTACGACGTCGTCCGCATGGGCGGCGGGACCGAGACCGCCGCCACCACGACGACCGGCACCTCCGCCACGGTCACCGGCCTCGCCCCGGCGAGCGCCCACACCTTCGCCGTCTACGCGCGCGACGCGGCGGGCAACCGCTCGCAGCGCTCAGGCGCGGTGACGGTCACGACGTCGTCCGCAGGCTCGTCGACGACATGCGGTGTCGCCTACCGGGTGGCGAACGAGTGGCCCGGTGGCTTCCAGGGCGAGATCGTCATCCGCAACACCGGGAGCTCGGCCGTCGACGGCTGGACGCTGCGCCGGACCTTCCCCGACAGCCGGCGCGTCAGCAATCCGTGGGGCGGCACCGCGACCCAGAGCGGCACCGACGTGAGCGTCACGTCCGCGTCGTACACGGCGTCGATCGCCCCGGCCGGTTCGGTCACCCTGGGCTTCACGGCCACGAAGGGCAGCGCCAACCCGAGCCCGGCCGCCTTCACGCTGAACGACTCCGCCTGCTCGCCGGCCTGACCGCCACGCGCTCGCCACCCTTGGCGTCCTGGCAGGTCAGGGCGCCAAGGAGGCCCGACGTTCACAGCACAGGACCGTGACAGGGACCACACAGCTCTCGTGTACGGCACACGTAGACCGTACGGATAAGGTGAGCCTGGCCTAATGGATGGCCACCTGTGCACCATGAGGGA
This sequence comes from Streptomyces sp. NPDC055013, assembly GCF_053608645.1. Classification (NCBI taxonomy): domain Bacteria; kingdom Bacillati; phylum Actinomycetota; class Actinomycetes; order Kitasatosporales; family Streptomycetaceae; genus Streptomyces; species Streptomyces sp. NPDC055013. The sequence continues at coordinate 15,740 of NZ_JBSGVW010000064.1, read as the reverse complement.
GCCCTGTCATGCTTCACCGGCGCCGCGGCACAGCCGCCGTCGCTCTCGCCGTCGCCGCCGCACTGTCCCTCGCGGCCTGTGGCAGCTCCAACGACGGCTCGGACAGCGCGGGTTCCGCGGCCGGGTCCGGCAACAAGAAGGACGTGGCCAAGGGCGGCAAGGACTTCGCGTCCGCCGCCGAGAAGACCGCCGCGATGGGCACCGACGCCAAGCCGGGCCAGTGGCCGCGCACCATCGAGCACGCCATGGGCGAGACGGTCATCGACTCCCAGCCCAAGCGTGTGGTGGTCCTGGACGTCGGCGAGCTCGACAACGTCGTCTCGCTCGGCATCGAGCCGGTCGGCCTCGCCCCCACCGAGGGCTCCCCCGAACTGCCTTCCTACCTGAAGAAGGACGCCGGCACCCCCAAGAACGTCGGCACGATCAACAACCTCAACCTGGAGGCGATCGCCGGCCTCAAGCCGGACCTGATCCTCGGCAGCCAGCTGCGCGCCGCGGACAAGTACGACGAGCTGTCGAAGATCGCGCCCACCGTCTTCTCCATCCGCCCCGGCTTCACCTGGAAGGAGAACTACCTCCTGAACGCCGCGGCCCTGGACAAGACCGCCGACGCCGAGGCGAAGCTCGCCGCTTACGACAAGAAGGTCGACGCGCTCGACGCCGAGCTGGGCGCCGACAAGCCGACCGTGTCGATGGTGCGATACCTGCCCGACGGTGTGATCCGGCTGTACGCCAACGCCTCGTTCATCGGCACCATCCTCAAGGACGCCGGCATCCCGCGCCCGAAGAACCAGGACATCGAGGACCTGGCCGCCGAGGTCAGCGCCGAGAACATCGACCAGGCCGACGCGGACTACATCTTCACCGGCGTGTACGGCGACGCGAAGGCCACCGACAAGTCCCGCGCGCAGGGCAACCCGCTGTGGAAGAACCTGAAGGCGGTCAAGGCCGGCCACGCGTACGACGTCCCCGACGAGACCTGGTACCTGGGTCTGGGCGTCACCGCGGCCGACGAGGTCCTCGCGGACCTGGAGAAGTACCTCGCCAAGTAAGGCCCCCGTACCGGGGATTCGGCTGCCACACGGCAAGAGCAACAGCAAGAGGAACCGCATGTCCCGTGCCACCCGGCGTCGTATCGCCTGGACGGTCGCGGGCATGCTCCTGCTGCTGGTCGCGGCCCTGCTGAGCCTCGCGCTCGGCAGCCGGCAGATCCCGCCGGCCCAGGTGTTCGACGCCCTCCTGCACGGCGGCACCAGCGACAACGCGCAGGTCGTGCGGGCGCTGCGGGTTCCCCGCACGGTCATCGGCGTGCTGGTCGGGCTCGCCCTCGCGGTGGCCGGGGTCGTCATGCAGGGCATCACCCGCAACCCGATCGCCGAGCCCGGCGTTCTCGGGGTCAGCCAGGGGGCCTCGCTGGGTGTCGTCTGCGCGATCGCGTTCCTCGGGGTGCACTCGCCGGCCGGTTATGTGTGGTTCGCGTTCGCCGGTGCGGGGCTGGCCGCGGTGGCCGCGTATGCGGTGGCGGGCAGCGGACGCGGCGGTGCCTCGCCGGTGAAACTGGCGCTGGCGGGGGCCGCGATGAACGCCTTCATCGCCTCCGTGGTGTCCGCCATCGTCACCACCGACGCCCGCGCCCTCGACGAGTTCCGCTTCTGGGACGTCGGCTCGATCGGCGGCCGGGACGGTGACGTCGTCGCACAGACCTGGCCGTTCGTCCTCGTCGGCTTGCTGCTGGTCGCCGTCGTGGCGCGGGGGCTGGACGCCCTGGCCCTCGGGGACGACGTGGCCAGAGGGCTCGGCCACCGGGTCGCGCTCCTGCGGGCCGTCGGCGCGCTCGCCGCGACCGTGCTGACCGGGGTCGCCGTCGCGGTCGCCGGGCCGATAGCGTTCGTCGGGCTCGCCGTCCCCCACATCGCCCGCGCGCTGGTGGGCGCCGACCACCGGTGGGTGCTGGCCCTGTCCGCGCTGCTGGGCCCCACGGTGATCCTCGTGTCGGACGTGCTCGGCCGTGTCCTCTTCGCGCCCTCGGAGGTGCCGGTGGCCGTGATGACCGCGTTGCTCGGCGTGCCGTTCCTGGTTGCGCTGGTACGCAGGAAGGCAACGGTGCCGGCGTGACTCAGCCCCTCGATCGCACCGCCCCCGCGCCTCGTCGCCTCCGCCCCTCCGGCTACACCGCTGTCCGCGTGCGGGACAACAGCTTCCTGCTGCACCGCCGGGCGTGTGCCGTCGCGGTGCTGCTGGCCGCCGTGCTCGCGGTGACGGTCGTCGTGTCCCTGTGCGTCGGCGAGTCGTACGTCTCGCCCACGGAGGTCGTGCGGGTGCTGCTCGGGCAGCCGAGCCCCGACGAACTCGTCGTCGGCACGCTGCGCCTGCCCCGCCTGGTGACGGGTCTGCTGGTCGGCGCGGCGTTCGGCGTCTCCGGCGCACTGGTCCAGACCGTCGCCCGCAACTCGCTCGCCAGTCCGGACGTCATCGGCGTCACGCACGGGGCGGGCGCGGCGACGGTGACGGCGATGACCTTCGGGCTCACGTCGTACACCGTCCTGCCGTACGTCTCGGTCCTGGGCGGGCTCTCGGCCGCCGCGCTCGTCTATGCCTTCGCCTGGCGGGGTGGTCTGCACGCGACGCGCTTCGTGCTCGTCGGAATCGGCGTGTCCATCGCGCTCGGCTCGCTGACCAGGCTGTTCCTCACCAAGGGCGACTATCTGGTCGCCCAGCAGGCCAAGGTGTGGCTGACCGGCTCCCTCAACGGCCGGGGCTATGACCAGGCCGCGCCGCTCGCCTGGATCCTGCTGGCCCTGGTCCCGGCGCTGCTGTGGGCGGCACACGCGCAGCGCATGGTGTCCCTGGACGACAGCACGGCGACCGCGCTGGGCGTGCGGCTCGGTCCGGTCCGGCTGGGTCTGACCGCGCTCGGCGTCGTGCTGGCCTCCGTGGCGACCGGCGCCGCCGGCCCGGTCGACTTCGTGGCGCTGCTCGCCCCGCAGATCGCCCACCGGCTGACCCGCACCGCCCAGATCCCGCTGCTCTCCTCCGCCCTGGCCGGCGCCACGATCGTGCTCGTCGCCGACGTACTGGCCCGCCGGATGTTCTCCCCGGTCGAACTGCCGGTGGGCGTGCTCACGGCGGCCGTCGGAGCCCCGTATCTGATGTGGCTGATCGCCCGCACTCGCATTCGTCGCTGAAAAGGGAACCCGAGCGGGGGAAAAGGCGTTCTCATCTGGTAACGGGGTGGGTCGGCCCGATGGCCGACGACAGGAACGAGGGTGACACGATGAGCGAAAAGGCCCGGAAGCTGTTCGAGGCACTCGACCTCGACGAGAACGGGACCCTGACCCGCGAAGAGGTGATCATCGCCCTGCGCAGCAAGGGCCCGTACCTGGCCGCTTCTGGAGATCTGCCGACCTGGGCACTGGGAGACGAGTACGCCTCGTCCGCCCTGTTCGACGCAGCCGACCAGAACGGGGACGCGGTGCTGACCCTGGAGGAGTTCACAGCGGTGGTGGACCGCCGCTTCGGCTGGAAGTGAGACGGGATGCGCGCCGTAGCGCTGCAGTTCTCCCCTCCTCCAAGCGCCAGGCCGTCTTTGCCTCCTGCCCTTTGAGGCTGAGGTCGACCAGCACCTGGCGGAAACGGCCCACGGAGGCGGCGGCGATCACCGCCCGGTAGCCGCCGCCCCTTCGCCGTCCTCGGACGAACGCGCCGTTCGGCGATCACGACCTACCTGCACGGCACTCGCACACCCTAATGTTGTGCACTTTCTTGACGATGGTCACGACAGAGCCTACCTTCGCGGTGTCCTTTCCCCCGTCAAGGGAGACCGCGATGCCCCCGTCCCCCGTCGCATCACCGTCACCGCCCCCGAACCCCGAAAGCGCCCGGCAGCTGCGCAGGGTCGCCCTCTCCGGGCTGCTCGGTACGGCCGTGGAGTTCTACGACTTCCTCGTCTACGGCACCGTCGCCGCCCTCGTCTTCGGCGAGCTGTTCTTCCCCGGCGCCGACCCGGCCGTCGGCACCATCGCCGCGTTCGGCACGTTCGCCGCCGGCTATGTCGCCCGTCCGCTCGGCGGCATCGTCTTCGGGCACTTCGGTGACCGGCTCGGCCGCAAGTCCATGCTGCTGCTCACGATGGGCCTGATGGGCGGCGCCAGCTTCCTCATCGGCCTGCTGCCCACGTACGGCACGATCGGCGTCTGGGCGCCGGTCCTGCTGATCACTCTGCGTGTCGTCCAGGGCATCGCCATCGGCGGTGAGTGGGGCGGCGCCACGCTCATGGTCGTCGAGCACGCCGGGGAGCGCCGCCGCGGCCTGTGGTCGAGCTTCACGCAGATGGGAGCCCCGCTCGGCTCCCTGCTCTCCTCGCTCGTCGTCACCTTCGTGGTCGCCATGCCCAGGGACCAGTTCACGGCCTGGGGCTGGCGCGTGCCGTTCCTGCTGAGCGTGGTGCTGCTCGGCGTCGGCCTCTTCGTCCGGCTGAAGGTGGTCGAGAGTCCGCTCTTCGCCGAAGTGAAGAAGGAGCGCACCGAGGCGCGGCTGCCGATCGTCGACGTACTGCGGCGTCCCCGGCCCCTGCTGCTCGCCTGCTGCGTCGGCATCGGCGCCTTCACCGCCCAGTCCCTGCTGACCAGTTACCTGATCGCGTACGCCACCGGCATCGGATACGCCCGCCCGCAGGTGCTCACCGCGCTCACGGTGTCAGCCTGTGTCGCCCTGGTCGTCCTGCCCTGCGCCTCAGCGCTGTCCGACCGCGTCGGCCGCCGCCCGGTCGTCCTCGCCGGAGCCCTCACCTCGGCCGCGCTCTCCTTCCCCGTCCTCGCCCTGGTCGACTCGAAGTCGCCCGGGCTGCTGATCCTCGCCGTCGTCCTCGGCCACGGCATCGCCCAGTCCGTGATGTACGGCCCGCTGGGCGCCCTGCTCACCGAGATGTTCGGCACCCGGGTCCGCTACACCGGAGCCTCCCTCGGCTACCAGGGCGCCACCCTGATCGGCGCCGGCTTCTCCCCGATGCTCGCCGGAAGCCTGGTGGCCGCCGGCGGCACCGGTACCCCCGTCGCCCTGCTGATCTGCGGGGGCTCGCTCATCACCGCGCTGACCGTCTGGTTCGTGCGCGAGACCAGCGGCACCTCCCTGTCCGGGTCGGCGCCCGAACGTCCCAACTCCCGCCGGACGGAGGGAATCTCCGCGCGATGACCACCACCACGCCCCCGGCACCGCACATTCGCCGGACCCGCCGCCGGACCCGCATCGCCGGAGCGGCCGCCCTGCTGCTCGCCGTAGGCGCGCTGCCCGCAACGACCGCCGTCGCCGCCTCCGACACGACCCACGTCGACGGCCGACTCCCCTCGGGCGCCACGTACATGATGGACGTGCCCGCCCACTGGAACGGGACCGTCCTGCTGTTCAGCCACGGCTACGCGACCGGCCCGGCCAACCCCGCCCAGGACGCCCCGGACGACGCCACCAAGGCTCTGCTCCTCAGGAACGGATACGCCCTCGCCGGCTCCTCCTACGCCACCACCGGCTGGGCTGTGACGGACGCGGTTCCCGATCAGCTCGCCACCCTCACCGCCTTCACCGAACGCTTCGGGACGGCCTCCCGCACCATCGCCTGGGGGCGGTCGTACGGCGGACTCGTCACCACCGCCATCGCCGAGCGGCATCCGGAGCGGATCGACGGTTCGATCTCGCTGTGCGGCCTGGTCCACGGCGGGGTGGCCAACTGGAACAACACCCTCGATCCCGTCTTCGCGATCAAAACGCTCCTCGCGCCCGGCACCGACGTCCCGCTGGTGAACATCGCCGATCAGGCGGCCGCCGACGCCGCGGCCGACGCCCTGACCTCCGTGGTCGACTCCGCGCAGACGACGGCCGGAGGGCGGGCCAGGATCGCCCTCGCCGCCGCCCTGCACAACATCCCCGTCCGGAACCAGCCCGCGCAGCCCCGGCCGGCGGCGACCGACTGGGAAGCCCAGCAGGCCAACCAGTACGAGGCGGTCAAGGGCCTGCTGCAGATCGCCGCCTTCAACCGGCGGCAGGAGGCGGAGGCGCGGGCGGGCGGCAACATGTCGTGGAACACCGGCGTCGACTACGCGAAGCTGCTCGGCCGGTCCTCCGTCCGCAAGGAGGTCACCGAGCTGTACCGGAAGGCCGGTCTGTCCCTGCGCGCCGACCTCGCCACCCTCAACCGCGCCCCGCGCGTCGACGCCGACCCGAACGCCGTGGCGTGGATGAGCGGCACGAGCTCCTTCACCGGACAGCTGGCCAAGCCGCAGCTCTCGGTCCACACCATCGGCGACGCCCTCGTCCCCGTCCAGACGGAGAGCGCCCTGAAACGGGCCGTCACCGCCGCCGGGTCGGCGTCCCGGCTGCGGCAGGCGTACACCGACAACGCCGGCCACTGCACCTTCAGCCCCGCCGAGCAGCTCGCCGCCCTGCACACCCTGGAGGACCGCCTCACGGCCGGCAGCTGGGTCGGCACCGACCCGAAGTCCCTCAACTCCCGTGCCACGGCGGCCGATCCGACCACGCCGACGCGCTATGTGCGGTACCGACCGGCCCCGTACCCGCGCCCCTACGACCTTGCCCACCCCGCCGACGGCCGGTGATGCCGTACGACCGCCCGCCGCGCTGTCGGTGGGCGGTCGTACGCTGTGCACCGTGGAGGACGACGACATCCTGGACACCCCGGTCACCTCGGAGGGCCCGCAGCCGCGCCCGCAGTCGCTCATGCTCGCCTTCTTCGGCAATCACGTTCTGGAGGAAGGCGACCTGTGCGTCTACTCGGGCAGCATCATCGAGGTGCTCGGCCGCGTCGGGGTCGGTGAACAGGCCGTTCGCTCCACGCTCACCCGCATGGTCAACCGCGGTCTGCTGCGGCGCCGGCGCGAGGGCCGCAAGATGTTCTTCGGTCTCACCCCACAGGCGACACGCGTCCTCGAGGACGGCCGTACCCGCATCTGGCAGCAGGGCGCGGTCAACGACGACTGGGACGGCTCCTGGACCCTGCTCGGCTTCTCCCTCCCCGACTCCTGGAAGCGCCGACGCCATGACCTGCGCTCCCGGCTGGCCTGGTCCGGATTCGGCGCGCTGTACAGCGGGCTGTGGATCGCCCCCGGGAAGGTCGACGTCGCCGCCGTGGTCTCGGAGCTCGAGCTGGCCGACCACGTCAAGATCTTCCACGCCCTGGCGGACGACAGCACCGACATCGCGCAGATGATCCACGGCACCTGGGACCTGGAGAGCATCGCCGCTCGTTACGTCACCTTCGACAAGCGGTGGACGGCCCACCTCGACGCCGGGCCCGGGGACGACCCGATCGGAACCCGGCTGCGGCTGGTCAGCGAATGGCTCTGGACCATCCGCACGGACCCGAGGCTGCCCGCCCGCCACCTTCCCCCCGAGTGGCCGGCCCGCGCCGCCCAGGAGACCTTCCGGCGCGTCGCCGAGCACACCGAGCTGCCCGCTCGGCGGATGGCCGGCGAGCTGCTGGAGACCACTCCGTTCGGGTAGGCGGGCGGCGCCGGGAGCCGCGCGACCCGGCCGGGAATGCGATCCGGATGGCGGACGGGAACCGGCGGCGACTCGCGAAACGCCGCCGTGGTCCTTCGCGGCCCTCCCCCGACCGGCGAACATGCCGTGTCATGGACATCTTGCTCGTCGCCAGCGCGTTCAACAGCCTGTCCCAGCGTGTGTACGCCGAACTGTCCGAGCGGGGACACCGGGTTGAGGTCGTACTCGCCTCGCACGGACCCGAAGCGGTCCGGGCCGCCGTACGCGAAACGCGTCCGGAGCTGATCATCGCGCCGATGCTGAAGACGGCGCTGCCGGAGGACGTGTGGCAGGGGCACACCTGTCTGATCGTGCACCCGGGCCCACCCGGCGACCGCGGCCCGTCCTCCCTCGACTGGTCGATCGCCGAGGAGGCGCCGCGCTGGGGCGTGACGGTGCTTCAGGCCGAGGCGGCGATGGACGCGGGCGACATCTGGGCGGACGGCTCCTTCCCGGTGCCGCCGGTCGGGAAGAGCGACCTGTACCGCAACGAGGTCTCCGACGCCGCCTCGGCCGCCGTCCTGCTGGCGGTGAAACGGTTCGCCGACGGATCGTTCAAGCCGAAGGCACAGAGCGATCCCGCGATTGCCGTGGTGTGGCGCGACTTCCTCCGCCAGGAGCGGCGACGCATCGACTGGGAGAACGACGGCACCGCGACGGTGCTGCGCAAACTCCGTGGGGCCGACTCGCAGCCGGGTGTCCTGGACGAGCTGTGCGGCAGGGAGGTGTTCCTGCACGGCGGGCACGGCGAGGACTTGTTGCGCGGGCGCCCCGGCGCGTTGCTCGCGACGCGGTCCGGCGCGGTCTGCCGGGCCACCCGGGACGGCGCGGTGTGGATCCCGGAGCTGCGCCCCCGCAAGAACTCCGGCGACCCGGCGCCGTTCCGCCGCCCCGCGGCCTCGGTGCTCGCCGGATTCCCGGTCCCGCCCGGCACCGGTCAGGGAACGCCACGCCATGACGGCGGCCCGCACTGGCTGGCGGAGGAAGCCGCCCCGCTCGAACTGCCCCCGGAGCGCACCACCTGGACCGACATCCGCTACCGGCAGCACGGCGACGTCGGCTTCCTGTCCTTCTCCTTCCCGGGCGGGGCCATGAGTACCGACCAGTGCCGAAGGCTGCTCGCCGCCTACCGGCGCGCGCTCACCCGCCCCACCTCGGTGCTGGTGCTCGGCGGAGCCCGCGACTTCTTCTCCAACGGCATCCATCTGAACGTCATCGAGGCATCGGCCGACCCGGCGGGCGAGTCGTGGGCCAACCTCAACGCCATGAACGACCTGGTCGAGGCAGTGCTGCGGACGACCGACCGACTGGTGGTCGCCGCCGTCGGCGGCAACGCGGCCGCCGGCGGCGTGATGCTCGCCCTGGCGGCCGATCAGGTCTGGTGCCGCACGGGCAGCGTCCTCAACCCGCACTACCGGCGCATGGGCCTGTACGGGTCGGAGTACTGGACGTACACGCTGCCGCGCCGCGCCGGAGCCGAGACGGCCGCGCGGCTCACGGCCGAGGCGCTGCCGGTGAGCGCGGCGACGGCCGCACGGATCGGGCTGGTGGACCGTCTGGTGCCGGTCCCGGCAGGGGACTTCACCGGGGAGGTCGACCACTTGGCCGCCGCCCTCGCCGAGGCCCCGGACCTCACGGCACGGATCGCCGCGAAGGCCGCGGCACGGCAGGAGGACGAGGCGCGGCGACCGCTCGGCGAGTACCGGCGGGACGAACTCGCCCGTATGCGCGCCATCTTCTTCGACTCGCGTGCCCCGTACCACGCCCTGCGCTCGGCCTTCGTCCGCAAGCAGCCGAGCGGCTCCGCCAACCCGCTGACCACCGGGGGCGCGCGATGAGCACCCGTCTGCTGGTGGCCGGCGTCGGCAACATCTTCCTCGCGGACGACGCCTTCGGTCCCGAGGTGATCCGCGCCCTCGACGGGCGCCCGCTGCCGCCCGAGGTACGGGTGCGGGACTTCGGCATCCGCGGCATGGACCTGGCGTACGAGCTGCTCGACGGCTACGACACGGCTGTGCTGGTCGACGCGTCCGTACGAGGACACGAGCCGGGCACCCTGTCGCTGATCGAGCCGGAGCTTCCCGACGGCAGCGCGGGCGGGCCCGTTCCCGAGGCGCACGGCATGGACCCGGCGAAGGTCCTGGCGCTGGCCACCCATCTGGGCGACGAACCGCTTCCACGCGTCCTCGTCCTCGCCTGCGAGCCCGAGCTGCGGCCGCGCGGCGACGAGGACATCGCGCCGGGCATCAGCGCGACCGTGCGCGACGCCGTGGGACGGGCCGTCGCCGCTCTGCACACGATGGTGCCGGTGCTGCTCGCCGACCCGGCGGCCACGCCCCCGTTGAGCCGCCCGGAGGAATCCACGGACCCGTGCGCGGCCGGTCTCCCGCGCCTGGTGGGCGAGGGCGCGGAGGATCGATAGCGGTCCGAACCCCCGATCCCCCGCTGGGAGCAGCGCACATGTGCGATTCCGTGGACGAGGTCACTCAGGCCGTCCTGGCGAAGAACGACGATCTGGCCGCGAGCCTGCGCGAGGAACTGGCCCGGCGTGGTGTGAGCGTGGCCAACCTGCTGTCCAGCCCGGGCAGCGGCAAGACGGAACTGCTCGGGCGGGTGCTGGCCAGGGCGGTGGAGCGGGGCATCCCCGTGGCCGCGCTCACCGCCGACCTGGCGACCGACAACGACGCCCACCGGCTCGCCCGTTCGGGAGCGCCGGTGAAGCAGCTGCTGACCGACGGGCTGTGCCATCTGGAGGCCCGGCAGCTGCGCGGGCACGTGGAGAGCTGGCTGCCGGAGGGCACCTCGCTGCTGTTCGTGGAGAACGTCGGCAACCTCGTCTGCCCGGCCTCCTACGACCTCGGCGAGAGCCTGCGGATCGTGCTCATGGCGGTGACGGAGGGCGAGGACAAGCCGCTGAAGTACCCCACGGCCTTCGGCTCCGCCCATCTGGTGGTGCTCACCAAGACCGACCTGGCCGGGCCCGCCGGTTTCGACCAGGCCGCCTTCGCCGCCAACATCCAGCGGGTCAACCCCGGCGTGGAGCTCATGTTCTCCTGCGCCCGGACCGGTGACGGCGTCGACACCCTCCTGGATCGGGTGCTCGCGGTGCGGGACGGGGCCGCGGTCCACCGGCCTCCGCTGGCGCCCCGTCCTCACACCCACAGCCACAGCCACACGCATGAGGACGCCGCTTCCGGCCTCGCGGCCGGCCGCGTCTCGTGACGGCGCCCGCCGCACAGGCGGTACGCCGCCGCGTCACCGTGCGCGGCACGGTGCAGGGCGTGGGTTTCCGCCCGTACGTACACCGCCTGGCCTCCGATCTCGCGCTGGCGGGGTTCGTGAGCAACACGGCGGGTGGTGTCCTGATCGAGGTGGAGGGCCCGCCGGACGGTGTCGTCGACTTCTGCGAGAGGCTGGCCGTCCAGCCGCCGCCGCTGGCCTCCGTCACCGCCGTCGGGTTCGAGGACCTGCCCGTCACCGGTGCCGACGACGCCTTCACCATCCGCTCCACCGACCGCTCCCCCGGCCGCACGCTCCTGCCGCCGGACACGGCGACCTGCGCCGACTGCCTGCGGGAGCTGGCCGACCCGGCCGACCGCCGCCACCGGCACCCGTTCGTCACCTGTACGCACTGCGGGCCGCGTTTCACCATCGCCACGGGCATGCCGTACGACCGGGCGGTCACGACCATGGCCGGCTTCCCGATGTGTCCCGACTGCGCCCGGGAGTACGGCGATCCCGCCGACCGCCGCTTCCACGCCCAGCCCGTGGCCTGCCCCGACTGCGGCCCTCGCCTGCGCCTGGTGCCCGCGGCCGGGAGCGGTGTCCGGCCCGCGCGGGACGCCGATGCCCTGGAGGCGGCACGGACGCTGCTCGCCGCCGGGGGGATCGTCGCCGTGAAGGGTCTCGGCGGGTATCACCTGGCGTGCGACGCCACGGACGCACGGGCCGTGGACACGTTACGCACCCGCAAGGCACGCGGCGGCAAACCGTTCGCGGTGATGTGCGCGGACCTCGATGTCGTGCGGCGGATCGCCGTGCCGTCCGCTCCCGAGACGGCCGCCCTCACCAGCCCCCGGCGCCCCATCGTCCTGCTGCGCCGGCGCTCGGAGCACGACACCCTCGCGACCGGCGTCTGCCCCGGTAGCCCGCACGTCGGCGTGATGCTGCCCTACACCCCCGTACACGCCCTGCTGTTCGGCCTGCCCGGCGATCCGCCGGGACCGCGGGTCCTGGTCATGACGAGCGGCAACCGCTCGGGGGAGCCGATCGTCACGGACGACGACGAGGCCCTGACCCGGCTGGCCGGTCTCGCCGACGCCTGGCTGGCCCACGACCGGCCCATCGCGTCGCCGTGCGACGACTCCCTGCTGCGGGTACGCCCCGACGGCACGGAGCAGGTGCTGCGCCGGTCCCGGGGTTACGCACCCCGTCCGCTGCGCCTGCCGGTCCCGGTGCGGCCCGCGCTCGCCGTGGGCGGCGATCTGAAGAACGCTCTGTGCCTCGGTGAGGGCGACCACGCCTGGTTCGGCCCGCACATCGGCGACATGGGCGAGCTGGCCACCCTGGAGGCGGCCCGGCGGGCGGAGTCGCAGCTGCGGTCCCTGACCGGCGTCAGCCCGGAGCTGGTCGCCGCCGACCGGCACCCGGGATACCACTCGTCGCGCTGGGCTCGGCAGCGCGCCGCCCAGCTGCCCGCGCATGCACCGGTGTTCGTCCAGCATCACCACGCGCACATCGCCTCGGCGATGGCCGAGCACGCCCTCGACGGCACCGCCCCCGTGATCGGCGTCGCCTTCGACGGCACGGGCTACGGCGACGACGGCACCGTCTGGGGCGGCGAGATCCTGCTCGCCGACTACAACGGCTTCCGGCGGTTCGGCCACCTCACCCCCGCCCCGCTCCCCGGTGGTGACGCGGGCGTGACCAACCCGTGCCGCCTGGCGCTGGCGCGGCTGTGGGCGGCGGGCCTGCGATGGGACGCGGACCTGCCCAGTGTGGCCGCCTGCGCTCCCGACGAACTGGCCCTTCTGGAACGCCAGTTGACCCGCGGTCTGGCCTGTGTGGCGACCTCCAGCATGGGCCGGCTCTTCGACGCGGTGTCGTCGCTCGTCGGCGTCTGTCATCGCGCGCGGTACGAGGCGCAGGCCGCCATGGAGCTGGAGTCCGCCGCCGCCGCGGCCTGGGACGCCGACACCTCGGCGTACGCCTTCGGACTCGCCGGCGGCGCCTACGACCCGGCGCCCGTGCTCGGCGCGCTGCTCACCGATCTGCGCCGCGGCACCCCGGCTCCCGTACTCGCCGCACGCTTCCACCGCGGCGTGGCGCGGGCCGTCCAGGCGGTCTGCCGGCGGGCACGCGAGGGCACCGGGCTGACCACCGTCGCCCTAAGCGGCGGAGTGTTCGCCAACGCGCTACTGGAGGAGGAGTGCACGCGACTGCTGACCGGGGACGGTCTCACGGTGCTCCGGCACGGCGAAGTCCCGCCGAACGACGGCGGGTTGGCACTCGGCCAACTGGTGGTCGCGGCGCACGAACGACAGAAGGAGTGACCCATGTGCTTGGCAGTGCCCGGCAAGGTCGTGTCCATCGACGACAGCGCGGATCCGCTCACCGGGCTGATCGACTTCGGTGGTGTGCAGAAAGAGGCGTGTCTGGAGTACGTGAGCGACGTGCGGGTGGGTGAGTACGTCATCGTGCACGTCGGCTTCGCGCTCCAGCGCCTGGACGAGGAGTCGGCGCTGGCCTCCCTGAAGCTCTTCGAGGAACTGGGGCTGCTGGAGGAGGAGTTCGGGGACGCCTGGGAGCAGGCGGCCAAGGAGGCGGGCGGCGCCGCGGTGACGGAGCGCAAGGACAGCGGGAGCGAGGCCCGGTGAAGTACATCGACGAGTTCAACGACCCCGATCTCGCGCGGCGGCTGCTGGACGAGATCCGCGCCACCGCCACCCGGCCCTGGGCCCTGATGGAGGTGTGCGGCGGGCAGACCCACTCGATCATCCGGCACGGCATCGACCAACTGCTGCCTGAGAACGTGGAGTTGATCCACGGCCCCGGCTGCCCCGTCTGTGTCACGCCGCTGGTCGTCATCGACCAGGCGCTGGAGATCGCCTCGCGGCCCGAGGTGATCTTCTGCTCCTTCGGCGACATGCTCCGGGTGCCGGGCACCGACCGCGACCTGTTCCGGGTCAAGGGCGAGGGCGGCGACGTACGCGTGGTCTACTCACCGCTCGACGCCCTGGAGCTGGCCCGCCGCAACCCGGACCGGGAGGTGGTGTTCTTCGCCATCGGCTTCGAAACCACCGCCCCCGCCAACGCGATGGCCGTGCACCAGGCGCGTCGTCTGGGCCTGACCAACTTCAGTCTGCTGGTGTCACATGTGCGGGTGCCCCCGGCGATCGAGGCGATCATGACGGCGCCCGAGTGCCGGGTGCAGGGGTTCCTGGCCGCCGGGCATGTGTGCAGCGTGATGGGGACGGCCGAGTACCCGGGGCTCGCCGAGCGGTTCGGCGTTCCGATGGTGGTGACCGGCTTCGAACCGCTGGACATCCTGGAGGGCATCCGCCTGGCGGTGCGCCAGCTGGAGCGCGGTGAGCACCGGGTGGAGAACGCGTATCCGCGTGCCGTGCGCGAGGAGGGCAATCCGGCCGCCGTGCGCATGATCGAGGAGGTGTTCGAGGTCACCGACCGGAACTGGCGTGGCATCGGACGCATCCCGCTGAGCGGCTGGCGGCTGACCGAGGCCTTCCGGGCCTACGACGCGGAGCAGCGCTTCGACGTCGGCGGCATCCGTACCGAGGAGCCCGCCGAGTGTCGCAGCGGCGAGGTCCTCCAGGGTCTGATCAAGCCGACCGAGTGCGCCGCGTTCGGCACCACCTGCACTCCGCGCACGCCGCTCGGCGCCACCATGGTCTCCAGCGAGGGTGCCTGCGCGGCCTACTACCTGTACCGCCGCATGAACGCCCCGACTCCGCAGGCCGACCGGGCCGCGCGGGAGGAGATGAACCCCGTTGCCTGAACAACTCGCCGAGATGGTCGACCCGGCCAACTGGTCCTGCCCCGCCCCGCTGCGCGACCAGGGGGTCGTGGTGATGGGGCACGGCGGCGGTGGTGCGCTGTCGGCGGAGCTGATGGAGCAGGTCTTCACCCCCGCCTACGGCAACGCCACCCTGGCCGGGCTCGCGGACTCCGCCGTCCTCGAACTGGGCGGCGCCCGGCTGGCGTTCTCCACCGACTCCTACGTGGTCAGGCCGTTGTTCTTCCCCGGCGGCAGCCTCGGCGACCTCGCGGTCAACGGCACCGTCAACGACCTGGCGATGAGCGGTGCCAGGCCCGCATATCTCTCCGCCGCCTTCGTGCTGGAGGAGGGCGTGCAGCTGACCGTGGTCGAGCGGATCGCGCGGGCCATGGGCGCGGCGGCCGAGGCCGCCGGGGTCACCATCGCCACGGGTGACACCAAGGTGGTGGAATCCGGGCACGGCGACGGCGTGTACGTCACCACCGCCGGTGTAGGGCTCGTGCCCGACGGGGTGGACATCCGGCCCCAGCGTGCACACCCTGGTGACGCCGTCATCGTCAGCGGGCCGATCGGCCTGCACGGGGTGGCGATCATGAGCGTGCGGGAGGGGCTGGAGTTCGGGGTGGAGGTGGCCAGCGACACCGCGCCGCTCGCCGGTCTGGTCGCGGCCATGCTGGCGGTCACCCCGGACATCCATGTGCTGCGCGACCCCACCAGGGGCGGCCTCGCCGCGTCCCTGAACGAGATCGCCCGTGCTTCCGGGACCGGTGTCCGACTGCGGGAGCGGGCCATTCCGGTGCCGGACGCGGTGGCGAACGCCTGCGGTTTCCTGGGGCTCGACCCGCTCTACGTCGCCAACGAGGGCCGGCTGGTCGCCTTCGTGCCCCCGTCGGAGGCGGAGGACGTCCTCGCGGCGATGCGCGCCCACCCGCAGGGCGCCGGGGCCACTCTGATCGGCGAGTGCGTCGCCGACCACCCCGGGATGGTCGTGGTCGCGACGGGGCTCGGCGGGACCCGGGTGGTGGATCTGCCGCTGGGTGAGCAGTTGCCGCGGATCTGCTGATCGGGTCCGGACGTGGGGGGGGGGCCCCCCCCGGGGGGCGGGGGGGCGGCCCCCCCCGAGCCCCCGGCGCCCGCCCCGCGCGAGCCCCCCGCACGAAGGAGCAGCCCCCGACCC
>NZ_JBSGVW010000063.1:0-25832 GCF_053608645.1 Streptomyces sp. NPDC055013 | reverse complement strand
AGAGCGAGTAACTCCCACTCCTGGTCGGTGAGTTCATGGCGTCGTATCACCCCACCATGATCCACCCTCCGATGATCTTTGAAGACGGACCCTAGGTGAGGAGTGGCCTTGTCACCCTGTCACTTGTCAGGGCCGCTGGTGCCGCTTTGTTTTCTAGGGTTCGAGTGTCCTTCCAACTCCCGGCTGCAGCAGGGGGATCCTTCGCAGACAGGAAGGATGGCATCGATGGGTGTGGCTTGTCCCGTTCCGCGCTCGCCGCAGCTGCCGCCTTGTGCGTGGTCGCTGCCGGCGTGGTCCTTGTCCGGCCCGCGTAGCCGGCACGGGCTCCGGCTGCGGATGGACGGCGGTGCGGAGGCTGGGTTCACGAGGGCTCGCGTTTGTCCTGGCTGGAGCGCGGGCGTTCAAGGGCCCACTGCTCTGTCTGGCGGAAGACCCCATCCTCCCCGCCCCTGCGCTGCCGTGCACCGGCCGCCACACCGTTCACTGTTCATCGCGAAAGGCATGACCTTGCGCAGACTTCTCAATGGCGCTGCCGCGCTTACCCTGACCACCGTCGCTGTCCTGGCAGGCGGCGGCCAGGCTCAGGCCGAGGGCGGCTCGTGGGCCGGCTGCCCGTACGGCGTCGATCTCACCCCGATCAACTCGATCCTGCTCAGGGAGCACCACCAGTGAAGCGTCGCCTTCTCGCCTCCGCCGCCGCGCTGCTGCTGATCGGTGCTGCAGCAGGCTCCGCCGCCGCCAACGCCCCCACCAATGCCCGAGCCCGGGCAGACGCCGATGCCGCCATGGTTGCCCCTGCCGGGCGGGCTGCGCAGGCCGGTCCCGCGTCAGTCCAGATACCCGACGGTGTCACCGCCGGGGCTGCCGTGTTCGATCGGCAGGCCGGTACTTTCACCGAGGAGCTCAACACGACTCTGCGTTTCCGGTCGGCTTCCGTCGTCAAACTGCTGCTGGCGTTGGACTTCCTGTGGAACCGCGGCCCCGACTACACGGTGCCCGCCGCGGACCGGGCCTGGCTGGAGCCGATGCTCCGCAGCAGCTGGGACGACGCGGCCAATTACTACTGGTCGCAGAACGGCGGCCCGGCGATCATCACCCGTATGGCCGGCCGTCTCGGCCTGAAGGACACGGTTGGGCCGCCCGCCGGGTACGACGGCTACTGGGGCTATGCCTCGCTCTCGGCCCGTGACACCGTGACCATCTACCGCTACCTCCTGGACTCGGCACCGGCTGCGGTACGCGACTTCGTCATGAGCAACCTGCGCCAGTCCACCCGCTGCGCCTCCGACGATTTCGACCAGCACTTCGGCATTGCCGGGGCCTTCGAGAAGCCGTGGGCGATCAAGCAGGGCTGGGCGGGGTCGTCGTACGAGGAGGGCACGTGCGGCCCGCCGGGCACGACGGTGGCCGCGCCGCGTACGGCGGAGACGGCGACCGCGTCAACTGGCCGGGCCCAGGCCGCCCGGGCCCAGCACCAGGACCAGGCTCCGGTTGCCGCGGGCGTGGATCTGACCCGGCCTGCGTTGCACAGTACGGGGACGGTGGGCGTGGGTGACCGGTTCGTCGTGGCGGTGTTCACGCTCCATCCGGTCGGGACGTCGTACGGGAAGGCGTTCACGGACATCGGCCGGCTGACCCGCTCGCTGGATGTTCCGGGTGCGGCGCGGCCTGCCGGGTGGTGGTACGGCACGTGGAGCAGCCATGTGAACGTCCGCCGCGACCCGTCCACACGTAATGCGCCGATCACGCAACTGCCCTCCGGGGCTGAGGTGTTGGTGGGCTGCCAGGCGCGGGGAGAGGAGGTGGAGGTGCCGCCGTACACCAATGACTGGTGGGCCTATCTGCCTCAGTACGGCGGCTGGGTCTCCAACATCTTCATGAGCTCGCCCGGCAACCGGCTGCCGGACGTCAAGGACTGCTGACCTCGGCGGACGCCCAGGAGCTGTTGGGCGCGGCCGCGCGGTGCTTGGGTTGGTGCGAGGGCGGCCGTCTCCTCACCGCTCGTAGTCGGCGAGGAAACGGAGCACTTTCTCCACGTGCGGCCGCACGCGTTCGGGAACGCCGCGTTCCTCGATGACGGTCCGATCGCTCGTGCGGTAGCCGGCGGCGATCAGCGCGGGGAGGTCCTCGGCGGGCAGTCGGGCCTGTTTGAATCGCTGGTCGAGCCAGCACACGTACAGGCTCATGGTGTGGATGGCGTCCGGCGGTGACAGGTGGTCCTTGTCCCCGTCGCCGTCTCCGTCCACGGCCCAGGCCCGGAACACCGAGGGTGTCCACATGGCGATGCCGTGCTCGTCGGTGGCCGGGCGGGCCGCGTTGGCGTCGAAGCCGCTCTCCGCCTTGAGTAGCGCGGCGAGCAGTGCGGGTGTGACCTCGGCGTCGGTGCAGCGTCGGGCGGCACTGACGATGACCGGCCGCAGCGCTTCCGGTACGTCGGAGTCCTGCGGGATCTCCCCGGCGGCCACGACGGGCGAATCCGTGACGGCGGCCGGCGTGCCACGCCCGCCGCCGCGGTCACCATCCTCGTCACTGTGGCTGCCGAACAGTGCGAACCCGGCGACTGCGACGGCGGTGGCCACCGCGACACCGGCGAGCGCAACGCCGGTGGCCGGCAGCAGCCGACGCCGACGGCCACGCCCGCCTGGAAGGGCGTCGATGCGGGCGGCGAGGCCGGCGGCGGTGTGCGGGAGGCGGGCTGCGTGGTCCGGTGCCAGGCAGTCCCCGATAAGTCGGCGCCAGTCCTCCTCGAGCCCGGCGTCCAGACGCAGTGGGGCGCTGCCGCGGGCGTAGGCCTGCGCGGCGAGCGAGCGGGCGCGGGCGGTGGCGCCGGAGAACGGGTGAAGGCCACCGGTGAGGACCTGATGGGCCAGCACACCGAAGGCCCAGATGTCGGCGGTCGGCCGGACCACCGACCCGTCGGCGCCGGTGCGCTGGGACCACCACTCAGGCGGCAGATGGTCGAGTGTGCCGAGCGGCGGCATGTGGGCGTGGGTGCCGTCGAGTTCGGTGGCGAGGCCGAAGTCGGCGAGCCAGACCTCGCCGTCGGCGCCGAGTAGCACGTTGGCGGGTTTGAGGTCACCGTGCACCCACCCGGCGTCGTGCATATGGGCAAGCCCGGCAGCAACACCCCGCAGCAGGCGTACCGAGTCGGGGACCGGGCGGCCGGTCTCGGCGGCGTCCAGGACCTGGCGCAGGCTGGCCTCGGCACGGTCCATCACGAGCGCGATCGCGCCGTCCAGCGCGGGCAGCTCCGGCACGTCGATGGTGCACACGGCGTGGGTCCGTACGAGGTGCGGATGGTCCGCCTCCGTGCTGAACCGCACCTCACGCGCCACCAGTTCACCGAGCGCGGCACGCTGGCCAGGTGCCAGACCGCCGGTCGGCAGCACCTTCATCGCCACCGTCGTACCGTCGGCGACCGACCGGGCCTCGTACACGGTGCCCCAGCCGCCGGAGCCGATGACCGCATCCAGCTCCCAGCCCTCGATACGGAAGCCCGCCGGCAGGCGCGGCGCCGGTGCACCCAGCGCGTCCTCCCCGGCCCAGGGTGCTCCCAGCGGACCGCTCTCGTCTCCTGATGCCCTCAGCGGACCACTCCTGTCCCCTGATGCCCTCAGCGGACCACTCCTGTCCCCTGATGCCCCCAGCGCGCCGTCCCCGGCGCCTGACCGGGTCACGCCCCAGCCCCCTGTGCCCCAGCTCGCCTACGGGACGGCAGCAGCGCGAGGTGCTCCTCGCGCACCAGACCGAACCGCAGAGCGAGCATGGCCAGCCGGGCACGTTTGGCGCCGGTACGGCCATTGCCGTCCGCCCCGGACTCCTCACCCACGTCCAGGCGCAGCTTCGCAAAGGCCAGGTAGTCGATGTGGTAGTTCACCGCGGAACGGGTCAGACCGCGGCAGCTCTCCAGCGGACGCAGCCGCTCCGCAATGTCCCCGGCCCCCGGCAGTGCCCCGTCCGACCCCTCACGCAGCCGCGGTTCACACAACGCCACCAGCACCAGGAAATACTTGGCCGTCACATCGAGCGCGTAGGGAAGCACCGTCTGCTCACCCGCACCCGGCACGGACCGCTCATCCAAAAAGGCGTGCTGTGGGGCGAACACCTTGAACTCCGCGGTCCCGCTCAGTGCCGGCAGCACAACCCGGGAGAATTCGAAAGGCACCGGCGCCCCAAGCCTTCTAGGCGCAACGGTGATGTACTCACCGGCACCCTCGAGGTTCTCCACCACATAGGCGCAGTCACTGCTGAAGTTCGACAACCGCCAGTAGTCCTCGGCCGCCTCGAGCCGCCCCGCCCGCCGGGAGATCCCCGGATCGGGCAGGACGATGGACACGTCCCCGCCACCGGGCAGCCCCCGCCCGAAATCGGCCACATCACCCGGCCCCATGTACAGCAACCCGGGCCCGCCCGCCCCGCCCGCCCCGGCAGCACCCGGCCGCACCGGACCGGACGGCTGGACAATGATCGTTTCCATGCCGACTCTCCCCCCGAAATGATCGCCAGGACTGTAGGCGGTACCGGTTACCGCCGGCCCGGCGCGATACGTGCACCCCACATCGCAACTCCCGGCGACTGATGGTCAGTTCAGCCATGGTCGGCGCGACACCGAGAGCATCACCGGTCACAGCCGCCGCCGCAACCTCCCACACCCGCCGCCCGGCCATGGAACCATCCCTCCCCAGCTGACCTGCAGCAACGCAAGAGCCTGGGATACCGATGCCGCGTCCGTACTCCGTCAGGGCCCTACAGCAGCGGGGCGTTGCGCAGAGCGGCACGCCCGCGGGCGGCGGCCCGAGCGCTCGCAATACAAATCGCCCATCGGCGAGGGCGATGATGTCCCCGCCGCGGCGGCCAAGCCGCGTCGGGTATGGGAACCACCCGGTGAGATCCCACAGGCATAGCTCTCCAGGTCAGTCACCCACCACGAACAGCGCGAGCCCCGGCCAGGGCCGGCATGTCAATCTTCCACCGGGGTCGGCCAGTTCGAACGGACATCTGCTGCCGGAGAAGCCCCCCCCGCACGTCGGCCTGGGAGTGTTGCCCGCGACGGTCACTTGCCGGGGTAGGCCCGTAGCGGACTCCCCGTCCGGCGTGCGCAGCTACGGCACGTAGGCCTGCCCGCAGTTTGAAGGAGCCCCAGCCTCGTCGGCCTTTCGAGAGCCGCCACATAAGGAACGCCGACGACGACTCCCCACGGATCGACGGCAGCCCGCCGCTTCAAGGCCGACCCCGGCCCTCAACTCGCGCAGTTCACCCACACCCACAGCCACGGCTGGCTCGTCGCCCCTACCCAGCCACGCACGGGGAGAACCTGCGTCCACGCCACGGGGAGAATCCGACGGAGACGTCACCTGATCCGGCCGGCCCCGTAGACCGTCCCCCGAGGCGCGAATCGTGCAGCGCGTTCCGCCATCGCCGGCAGCAGCAGCGGCCCCGCCCGCTTGGCGCGCCGCTGAACAAGAGCGCTCTCCACTCGGCCGATGCCCGCCAGAGCGCCCAACTCGCCGGCCAGGTAGTCATACAGAGCGCCGGTGTCACGGCACTGCACCATGGCGAACACCGACGCCCGGCCTGTCATGACGGCAGCGAAGGCGACCGCAGCATGCTGTGACAGCGCCTGCGTGACCTCGCCCAGCGCGGCAGGCGCCACCTCCAGCCACAAAAGCGCCTCCACCGGGAAGCCGAAGTATGACGGGCTCACATCCACCTCGAAATGCAGCACCCCAGCGGCCCGCAGCCCGGCGACACGGCGCCGCACGGTCGAGGCCGACCACCCGGTGGCAGCGGCCAGCTGCGCGACGTCCGCCCGGCCATCCAGGGCCAGTTCACCCGCCAGCCGCGCCTCCGCCTCACCCCAGCCGGACACTTCGGCAACGACGTCCGGTCCCTGCGGTGACTCGGGCGCGGAGCCGAGGAGAGTGGCCTGCTCGGACGCCTCCAGCGCGCTTGTACGGCCCGCCCAGCCACCGACCCCGGCGACCGGCCGCAGCACGCAGCCCGCCTCGACATCTCGAATTCCCGGGGTCCGCAGCAAGTGGTCGAAGAGCGGACGACCGCCCTCCGCCTCCGCGCCAGGCGTGCGGACCATGCACGTCAGCCGTGGCCCGCCGACGAGCGGGGCGATCCACGAGGTGTCGTCCCGCTGCGCGAGCGCGGCGGTCAGCGCATCGGTGGCGTCCGGCGTGCAGTCGATGCGGACGAACCAGTCGAGCATGCCGATCCGCCGGCTGTCGACAAGCCCGACCACCCGGACCACGAGGGCCGACCGCAGCCGCTGGTAGCGACGCGCGACAGTGCGCTCCGGGACGTTGAGCACGGCGGCGATTCGGCTGAACGAGGCACGCCCGTCGATCTGGAGAGCATGGATCAGACGACGGTCCAGCGCGTCGAGCGTGACCGATTGCGCCACCAGACTCCCTCCAAACGTCCGAACACGTCCAACCCGGCGACCCTACAGCGCGCGGCGGAGCACCCGGGAGGACGCTGGCGGCAGCCCACCGCAGAAAGGCAGACCATGCTGACCGTCCTTCCCATCCGATACGTCGCCGACGTCGACGCATCTCGCGACTTCTACGTCGGCCTGGGGCTCAACGTCCGCCAAGAGCCCGGCGCTGCCGTCTGGGTCCGCCTGACCGCCGCCGCCGGCGCCGTCGGCATCCACGCCGCAGCCGTCTCGCAGGGCCGGCCACCCGGCACCACCGAACTGGGCTTCACGACAAACGAACCGCTGGCACAGGTCGCGCAGCGCCTCGAACACAACGGCTACCCCTTCGAGCTCGTCGAGGAGAACTTCGGCCGCAGCATCCGCGTCACCGACCCGGACGGGGTCGTCGTACAGATCCAGCACATCGACCCCGACACCGTGCGCAGGTCGGCCGCGGCCGTGGCCGACGACACCGCCTGACCGGCAGACGCGGCAAGCGCCCCGCCGACTCGGCCCCTCACTCCCAAGACAGGCCGTAACGACATCCTTCACGGCATCCACCACGACATCCGCCACGGCAGAAAGACCCGGCATGGAACCGCTCGTCACACTCGTCGCCGTCACAGGCCTGCTGCTGCTCGCCGGGGCACTCGGGGCCATACGGCTCCGTCGGCCGACCACCGCCCTGCGCGGTGGCCTCGCAGCCATGTTCACGCTCACCGCCGGTGCGCACTTCGTCGGTATGCGCGACGAACTCGTCGCCATGGTGCCGCCCGCCCTGCCGGCCCCCGGCCTGCTCGTCAGCTTGACCGGCATCGCCGAATTCGCCTGCGCCCTCGGGTTGCTGTGGTCACGAACGACCCGGTTCTCGGCCGCCGTGCTCAGCGTGATGCTGGTCGCCATGTTCCCCGCCAACGTGTACGCCGCCACCGGCGACGTGCCCTGGTACGACGAGCTCGGCCCCCGGACCGCCTTGCAGACCGTCTTCCTGGCAGCCACCATCACCGTGCTGGCCCGCCACAGCCGGACAGCAACGGAGACCCCCGCGGAGCCCTCACCCAGCGCTCGCCCCCGCGACCACCGCCGGGCCGAGGCCGAAGACCACGGCGATCCGCAATTCGGACCCGCGCCAGATCGCACTCCCTGGACATCATCCAGTTCGTCGAGTCCGCCGTAGCAGATGAATGCCCCAGCAATGCCCGCAGAGACAAGTAGTGGTCCGCTCTACGCTTGTACAAAGGCCGTTGAGTCACGTTCGGCACGCCCGCACCCCACTCCTTCGCGCGGACCGGGGCCCCAACCCAGCCGCCGGTCGAGCACACCCCCATCCGCGCCGAACTCCTCCGGCCGCTGGGCCCGATTCCTCTTGCACGGCTATGGGAACTTTTAGGGCGCATAGTTACCCTCCGCCCATGATTCCCACGGTGGTTTGGGGCACAGGCAATGTCGGTCGCGCGGCCATCCGAGCTGTCGCGGCACACCCGATGCTCAGCCTGGTGGCCGTGCTGGTGTCGAATCCCGCCAAGATCGGCAAGGACGCGGGCGAACTCAGCGGACTCGACCGGCACCTGGGCGTGGCGGCCACGGACGATGTGGACGGGATCCTCTCCGAAAGCCCCCGCGCGGTCGTGTACGCGGCTTCCGGTGACGTCCGCCTGGACGGCGCCATCGACGACATCACACGCGCGCTCCGCACCGGTGCCGTGGTCGTCACACCATCCCTGTACGGCATGTACGACTGCACCAACGCACCGGACGAGATCCGCGACGTACTGCTGGCAGCCGTCGAGACCGGCGGCGGCTCGCTGTTCGTGTCCGGCGTGGACCCCGGCTGGGCCAACGACGTACTCCCGCTCCTGATCAGCGGACTGGGATCAGACATCGACGCCGTCCGCTGCCAGGAGATCTTCGACTACTCGACATACGACCAGGAGGAAGCGGTCCGCCACCTGATCGGCATGGGACACCCTCTGGACTACGAGCCCCTGATGCTCGCCGAAGGCATCCCGACGATGATCTGGGGCGGACAACTGCGGATGATGGCACGAGCCCTGGGCGTCGAACTCGACGGCATCGAAGAAACCTTGGAGCGCCGCCCCCTCGATACGTCCGTCGTCACCGAAACGATGGGGGAGTTCGCGGCCGGCACCCAGGGAGCGGTACGGCTCGAGGTGCAGGGCGTGGTGGAGGGCGAGCCCCGCATCGTCATCGAGCACATCACCCGTATCCACGCCGGCTGCGCCCCTGACTGGCCCACACCACCGGACGGCGGAGCGGGCGCACACCGCGTGATCATCGAAGGGCGCCCCCGCATAGAGGTCACGGTCGAAGCCACGGACGAGGGACACAACAGAGCCGCCGGCGGCAACGCGACAGCAGCCGGCCGCCTCGTGAACGCCATCGACTGGCTCGCCGAGGCCCAACCCGGCCTCTACGACGCACTCGACATCCCGCTGCGCCCCGCGGTGGGCAAACTGGGAAAGAAGTGATCATGCAGATCGACATCCCCGACGGCGCCGAACCCATCCCTTACGTCTGGGGCGACCTGGTGCCCGAGATCGGCCACGCAGCCAGCGCTTTTTCCATGGCCGTCTATCAGTACACGACCCTAGGGCTGCGCGAGTTCGAGGCAGCCCGCCTGCGCATCGCGCAGATCAACGGATGCCAGTTCTGTCTGGACTGGCGCACCGAACGCGACGGCGAGAAGGTCGAGGAGGGGTTCCTGGACGCGGTCACCCAGTGGCGGATCACGGACTCCTTCGACGTACGAACACGGCTGGCCGCCGAGTACGCGGAGCGCTACGCACTGGACCATCACGATCTGGACGACGAATTCTGGGATCGGATGAAGGCGCACTACAGCCAGGCGGAGATCGTGGAGCTGAGTATGAGTATCGGCTCCTGGCTGGCGTTCGGCCGCCTCAATCATGTGCTGGGGCTCGACAGCGTCTGTGTGCTGCCGTCGCCGCAGGGTTCCTGAGGAGGCGCGCGTAGGACTGCGGGCCGGGGCACATCGGCCACGGCCCACAGCTCCGCTCGGGGCGGCGCCCACGGCACGTGGCAACGCTCAGAAGTCCCCGGCGATGATCTTCTCGATGTTGCGCTCGGCCAGCGCGGTGATGGTGACGAAGGGATTGACGCTGACGTTGCCGGGAATCAGCGCACCGTCCATCACGTACAGGCCGGGATGGCCGTGCAGGCGGCCGTAGTTGTCGGTGGCCTTGTCGAGGACCGCTCCACCGAGCGGGTGGTACGTGAGGTGGTCGCCCCAGATCTTGTAGGCGCCGAAGAGGTCGGTGCGGTAGATGGTCCCTTCCTTGGCGTTGATCTTGTCAAAGATCGTTTTCGCCATGGCGATCGACGGCTGCTTCCACGCCGTCTGCCAGTCCAGTTCCACCTTCTCCGCCGACGCGTTCCACGTGAACCGACCGCGGTGCGGATTGTTCGTGATCGACAGATAGAACGACGCCCAGGTCTCGATACCGGTCGGCAACGGCGCCACCTCGGCGAACGCACCCCCTGCAGCCCAGTTGTCGATGCCCGCAGTCGGGATCGACGACTGGAGCGCCCCGGTCGGGTCCCACAGATGGTTGGCCCGGCCGCACATCACATTGCCGTTCTCGCCCCAACCTCTGCCGATTTCATTGTTGAGGCCGGGCAGCGCGCCCGTCGCCTTCAGACGCACCAGCAGCTTGCTGGTGCCGACGCTGCCTGCGGCGAAGAACACCCGTTGCGCCCTTACGGTCTTGGTGGCGGTGACGGCTCCGCTCGTGTCGAGTTGCTCCATGGCCACGGAGTAACCGCCCGTGGCGGGCGTCACCGCGGTGACCCTGTGCAGCGGTGAGATGCTGACCCGGCCGGTTGCTCGGGCCTGTGCGAGGTAGGTCTTCGGCAGCGACTTCTTGCCGTGGTTGTTGCCGTACAGGATCTCGCCGGCCAGCGCCGACTTGGTCACCGCCCCCGCGGCCTCCTGCTTCATGTAGTCCCAGTCGTAGACGTTGGGGACGAACATGAAGCGGAAACCGGAGCGTTGGGCGTGTTTGCGGCCTACGCGTGCGTACTGGTAGGCCTCGGTCGTCTCGAACCAGGTGGGGTCGATCGTGGTGACGCCGAGGGTGCTGTTCGCTCGCGGGTAGTAGACGTCGTACATCTCATCGGCGTCGACCGACGGGAGTACTCCGGGGAAGCGGCTCCGCTCGGGTGTCACCGCCATGCCGCCGTTGACGAGGGAGCCGCCCCCGACACCCCGCCCCTGATACACCACGATGCCGCCCATTTCCTCGGCGTCCAGGATGCCGGTGTATCGCGGCACGTCCCTGTCGAGCGGGAAGCCGAGGAAGTTGCTCAGGGGCTGCTTGGTCCGTGTGCGCAGCCAGAAGGACCGGTAGTCCGGTGTGGTGGTGTTGGCGAAGACCTTGCCGTCCGTCCCCGGAGTGTCCCAAGCCATGCCCATTTCCACCATGTGCACATCCACGCCGGCCTGAGCGAGCCGAAGCGCGGTGACGGACCCTCCGTACCCGGTGCCTATCACGAGTGCGTTGACCTGTGCACCGGGCTCGATCAGACCGGGCTCCTCAGGCAGCGCGGCAGCAGCCGGCAGGTCGAATGTGCCCAGAGCGGCGGCGCCAAAAATAGAACAAGTTCTAGCAATGAAGCGACGGCGGGAAGGGCCTCTTCCCTCCAGTTTTCGGGGTGGTTTGGAGTCCACGTAGATCCCCTTTCTCTCGCATAACAGAAACGAGTTCTACTGGGAATCGCGAAACAAGTCACGAGAAACGTGCGGGTAACTTAACTGCCGTTTTCGGCTTTCCCGCATCAGGAATAGACCGATAACGCATCTGCCTCTTCAGTATCGATCCAAACTCGCGAACCATTACCTACGAAACTGATCCCTTTCAAGTCCAACCGCGTGCCGTGCCCGACGCAGGAGGCGATCACCGCGACCCAGCCGAGGACTCCCCAGGCTGGAACCGCGAACCTGGCGAGCGCCCTTCACCGATCGGTGCTCCCAGTGCGCCAACGAGCCGTCAGAGTCGGTACGCGAGAGGGTCATGGACTACAGCGGCGCTCCGTCGGCCGATCGCCTGCTGGGCAATGCCCATTGCCTGGGCCGCCCTGCTCGGCGCAACCCGCCTGCGACGTTCGCCGGTGGCCTCTCGCGATCCTGGTGACACCGGGCCAACGCCACGACAGCAGCTGCGCACGCCCCCTTCTGGAAGGATTCGGGTCCCGCGCACCGGCCCGGGTCGATCTCGCTTCAGACCCGATCAGGTCATCGTGGACAAGGCCTACAGCGCCCGAGGCTTCCCGGCCTACCTGCGCCGACGCGGCATCGCGCAGACCATCCCGGAGAAGGTCGACCAGCAGCGACACAGACTCAACCACTTCCGCCGCGGCGGACGACCGCCGGCGTTCGACCGGCAGACCTACCGCCAACGCAACATCGTTGAGCGCTGCTTCAACCGGCTCCAGGGGTTCCGCGGCATCGCCACCAGGGACGAAAGGACCGCCACCTCGATCGCACGCTCGGCAAGGCGCTGATGAACCTGGCCCGACCGGCACGGGCCGCAAGAGGTGCACCGTACTCAACAACCGCGAACAGCCGTTAAGTTGACATAGCTGTAGCTTGCGGATGGTAAGGGCGAAGAGGGACGATTAGAAGCGGTCCCTGACAGCGACGGTCGGTTGAACACACGAGGGGTGACGGTGATCGAGCGCAATCTCACGCAAGAGGAGGTGGACGCTCTCCCCTTCGAGCACAACCTGTCGGATGGCCACGCCTTCCGCTCCTGGACACCCGCCGAATCTGCGATCATCGGCGAATCGGCGCGCTTCTTCGCCGAGTCAGACCGCAGGGGCGGGCAGCGGGCCGAGGCCGAGTACATACGACGCTACCTCGCGCTCGGGGGGCAGTCATACATCCCGGATTACTTCACCGGGCTGATGTCATACTCCGCCTCGATGGCCGTCGAGATCGTAGCCAATCTGCTGCGCCTCAGAGGGCTTTCCGCGGCCCTGATCGAGCCGTGTTTCGACAACATCGCCGACATCCTGCGGCGCCACCGCGTACCCCTGCAGCCGTTTCCGGAGACCGTACTGACGGACGGAACAGCCGCGTTGGAGGCGCTGCTCGAGACGCTTACCGCGGACGTGATCTTCCTGGTGAGCCCGAACAATCCGACCGGTACGGTGGTGAGTGAGGCGGCATTCACCCGGATCGTCGAGTACTGCGTGGCCGAGGGGAAGCTGCTCGTTCTGGACGGGTGCTTCCGGGTCTACCTGTCCGACGAGGAGGTCTACGACCATTACAGGATCCTCGCTACTTCTGGAATCGACTGCGTTGTGATCGAGGACACAGGAAAGGTCTGGCCTGCGGCCGAGTTGAAGGCACCCTTCCTCAGCGTTTCGCCGAGGCTGGTCAGCGCCGTCGTCGGCATGCACTCGGACTTCCTTCTGCACCTCTCGCCTTTCACCGTCCGGCTGATCACAGAGTTCGTGTGTCTCGCGGAGGCCGATGGTGGCGACTATCTACGCGAACTGGTCGCGGAGAACAGGACGCTCTTTCAGAGCGGGATCCCTGGTTCGTTCCTGAGGACGGACGACACTCAGAAGCTGGGCCTGGCATGGCTGGAGGTGGCGGCCGGCGGACTGGATGGAGAGGGCGTCCGCAGGCTGCTCGCCGAGCGAGGCGTCCATGTCCTGTCCGGTGAGAGGTTTTACTGGTCGTCACCGCACCTGGGTCGACGGCACCTTCGCATGGCTCTGTTGCGCGACCCGGACATCATCGTCCATGCCTCGGCGGTGATTGCCGGGCTTGGGGACGAGCTCGGTGTGGGCTGATCACGGAGGAAGCGGCACAGCGGCAAGGGCCCGGGCCGAGCGCTGGGCGTCCGGGTGGTTTTCGCCCAGCACGTGGCATCGACGCATCCAGGTGTCGCGGTGCAGTTCGCGGGCGCGTGTGTAGTCCTCAAGCGCGCACAGATCGTCCGCGAAGCTGTAGGCCGAACGGAGCGTGTCGGGGTGGTCGTCACCGTGCAGCCGTCGCCGCCGGTTCCATACGTCCTCGTTCAGCGCCCGCGCTCGGGGATACTCACCCATCCGGTGGAGGGTGATGGCGAGGAAGTGTTCCGTACGCAGGGTGTCCGGGTGGTCCTGGCCCAGTCGGTGCCGCCGCTGCCCCAGCACCCACCGCTGTAGCTCCAAGGCCTGCTCCAGCTCACCCAGGTCGCACAGGTCCGAGGCGAGATGGTGCGCGGAGTGCAGTGTGTCGGGATGGTCCTCGCCGAGGACCTGCCGGCGGCGCTTCCAGACGTCCGCGTTGAGATCGCGGGCCCGCTCGCGCTCACCGAGCTCATACAGGTCGGAGCCCAGGTAGTGAGCCGACTGCAGTGTGTCGGGGTGGCTCTCGCCGAGCAAGCGGCGGCGATGCCGCCATCCCTCTTCGTCCAGGGCACGCGCCCCGGCAAAGTCCCCCAGGTCGCAGAGGTCGGCAGCGAGCTGGTGCGCGGAACGGATGGTGTCCTGATGGTCCCTGCCGAGGACCCGGCGCCGCCGATCCCAGACTTCCTGGTCAACATCCCGGGCTTGTGCGTACTCACCGAGCTCGAACAGGTTGGACGCGAGGTTGTAGCCGGAGTGGAGTGTGTCG
Organism: Streptomyces sp. NPDC055013; assembly: GCF_053608645.1. NCBI lineage: Bacteria > Bacillati > Actinomycetota > Actinomycetes > Kitasatosporales > Streptomycetaceae > Streptomyces > Streptomyces sp. NPDC055013. The sequence continues at coordinate 11,757 of NZ_JBSGVW010000063.1, read as the reverse complement.
GGATGGTCGGGGCCGAGCCGGGCCGTCCAGGAATCCCGGGTGATCCGGCAGATGTCGACCGCGGAACGGGATTGGCCGGAGAAGTACAGATACCGTTGCACCTTCAGGACCAGGGCACGGAACGCCTCTGCGTCCAGCTGGATTCCGGGTAGGGCTGCGGCGGACGAGAGGAGCTCCCTGACGTGCGGAACGATCAGCCCGTACTCCGGCCAGGATTCGGGCGTGTCCGGGTCGCCCAGAGTGACCGTGGCCAGCAACTCCTCGGCGGCATGGTGAATCACCCCGTGCTCGGCGAGCGGGAGCCTTGCCCGGAGCAGGGTATGAACGAGGCGGTGCATCTGCAGGGCGTTGTCTGCGTGTCGGGCCAGTCCGAGGGTGACGATCTTGCGGACGGCCAGTGCGGCCGTCGCCGTGTCACCGAGCTGGACGCCGAACCGAGGCGGCCCGACCGTGGGATCGGAGCCCAGCGGGATCGGCTCCGGGGCGAGAAATGCGAGCCGGTCGAGCAGGGCGGCGGCAGCCGGCCCGGCAGTCGTCACCAGCCGGTCACGACTGGTGACGACCACTGACACCAGGCCGGGGTGGGCTGAGACCGTGCGGTCGTCCAGGCCGCTCGCCGTCGGCTGGGATTTGAGAAGCGTGAGGTAGTCGGCGGTCTCCAGGCCGGTCTCGTCCAGGAAGCAACCGACTTGCTCCACCGAGAGGGGCAGATCGCCCACTGCTGCGGCGACCCGGTCGGCGTCTTCGGGGGACAGGGAGGGACAGCGGCGCGACAGAAGCGTGATCGACTCGTCTCGCTCGAACTCGGTGATGTCGATGCGCGTGCCGATCCGTCCGATGCGGGGATCACGACCGGTGATGAGTAGCTTCCCTCCGTCGGGAGGGAGGAGATCGTTCATGGCTCCGAGATCGTCAAGGTTGTCGTACACCAGCAGCCAGTCCCGCCTGGCCGCCAGTTCCACCCAGAGGGCCCGTATCAACAGAGACGGCTGCACTGCGGTGAGCCCCAGCTGGGAGGCCAGGGCGGTGAGGCTCGCCATAACCGCGGCGGGCTGGTCGGCGCCCACCCACCACACCAGGCCGTAGTCGTCGGCGTGGCGATGGGCGTATTCGAGGGCTAGTTGCGTCTTGCCGATACCCCCCATCCCGATGAGCGACACCCAGCCGTGTTCCTCGGCGCCGCCTTCTCCTGCGCGTCGCATGTTGGTGCTGACGCGTTCCAGGAGGGCGATCCGCCCGGTGAATGCTTGATTGCGCGACGGAAGCGCGTGGATGGGCCTCGAGCGGGTGACCGGTCCGTTCGACGGCGGGGGTGCCAGGTGCACATGGTCGATGCGCGCGGCAACGACTCCGGCGGCGATCGCCGCCGTTCCGGCCGCGATCGTCTGCTGGGCGGGCGTCTCTCCGGAACCGCTTAGCCCTCGTGCGGTCCCGGAGGCGAAGGGTGGTGCCCGGTCGTCACTCCTTCCGAGACATTCCCTCCGGCAACGACGCCACTAGTTTCGACCTGGAGGCCAGGCGTCAGGCTGACGCCGCTGTGATGCGCCAAGCCGGCCTCGTGGCGTTGCAGGCGGTCGACGGATGCTGCCAACTCGGCGGCAAAGCCGGGATCTTCCTCCGCCACGTCGGCGATCGCGTCCGTCGCCCGCCGCGTCGTGCGCTCAGCCACCTCGCCGTCGACGGCCTGCTCCAGCAGACGCGTGACGGCGGGATCGTCGCCGACCACCCCACTGACCAACTCGTGCAGGGCGTCCATGCTCTCGTCGAGGACCCGGTCGACCTCGGCATCGGGAGGGGTGCCCACTCTCCGGACGTTCCTGACGAGGTAGCCGACCGTCGCTCCGGCCACTAGTTCCAGTCCGGGTGTAGGCACTGTCCCTCCCCGCTGTCGCCTGAGACAAGTAAACACCCTGACGGCCCACTTGCTGCCAAATCGTCTCCGACAAGGTTCGGGACGAAATACGTTAAGGCGCGTCATTTGACGGTGGTGCCTGGCTTTTGACGGCTAATCGCAGTGGAGAAGTGTCGTTGACGAGGCGTGAAGGATGTCAACGCGCTTGATCGGATGGTGTTTTCGGGGCTCGGGACGGCACGGACGCGGCACTGAGATCGCTGTGGCCGCCTGACCGTCCTGGACGCGGTCGAAGAGGGGGAACGGCCCGTAGCGCGGGCTCGGACGTCGTAGTACGCGGCGCTGCGCTGTGCCTGCGGGCGCACCTTTGAGGCGTATACATGACCATCACCGGGCCGGGCGTGGCGGAGGGGCCGTTGGATGGACGACGGGTGGCGGTGCGGGCACGGGTGCGGCGGGGGCGGCCCCGTTGAGTGGGAACGAAGGGGAAGGGTGCTCAGCTGTCCGCGGACTTCCTCAGAGGCCCGGCGACGGCCGCAACCAGTGGCGGGTCTGGGCTGTCTTTTGGGAATGTGAACACACACCTGCCCCGGCGCCGGGCCGAGCGGCGCGGTCTGCGACTTTGGCCGGTCGGCACGGTCCTCGCCCTGACCTTCACCGCCGCGGTCCTCGTGGCGGTCGCGGTGTTCTACTCCGGGTGGGAGCTTCTTGGTGCCCGGGGGCTCAAGGCCGAGCCCCGCATTGAGTCTCAGACGCTGTTCGATCTGGTGAAGCTGTCGTTCGGCGTGGTCGCCGGCGCCGGTGCCTTGGTGGCTCTGGTGGTGGCGTACCGGCGCCAGCGCGTCGACGAGGACGGTGCCCTGCGGGAGGCGACCCGCTTGCACACCGAGCGCTTCACCACTGCTGTCGCCCAACTCGGCGAGGAGTCCGCTGCCGTGCGCCTCGGCGGGGTGCACGCTCTGGCTGGCCTCGCCGACGACGCTCCCACCCGTCGCCTGCGCCAGACCTGCATTGACGTCATGTGCGCTTACCTTCGCCTGCCGTACACCGTCGAGGCGGACCTGCCGGCGGACAATGCACAGGCTCGGCACGCGTACGTGGCCCTGCGGGAGGTGCGGCACACGATCATCCGCCTCATCCGTGACCATCTGCGGCTTGAGGAGGAGCACCCGCACTCCTGGCGGGGGCACGACTTCGACCTCACAGCTGTCACGTTCGACGGTGGCGATCTCTCGAAAGTGCACTTCGTGGGCGGGATGGTCGACTTCAGCGACTCGGTCTTCTGCGGAAGCATGGTCGACTTCCGGGGTGCGCGGTTCTCCGGTAGCACGGTCGACTTCAGCAGGGTGGACTTCAGCGGCGGCACCGTCGACTTCAGTGGCTCTGACTTCTCCGCAGGCACTGTCTCCTTTCGCGACGCGCGGTTCTCCAGAGGCACGGTTCACTTCAGCGGCAGTCGCCTCGCCGGTGGTACGCAGTTCTCCGGTAGCGCGATCGTTTTCAGTGGATCGGAGATCTCCGGTAGTACGGTCAGCTTCGATGGCGCGTGGTTCTCCGGCGGCCAGTTCCTCTTCGACAGGGTGGACTTCTCCGGCGGCACGGTCGACTTCAATGGCTCACGCTTCTCCGGCGACGCCAGCGTCGAGTTCGGCGCGTCGTTCTCCGGCAGTACGGTCAGCTTCTGCCGCGCGCGCTTCTCCGGAGGCATGGTCAACTTCAGCGACGCGGTCTTCTCCGGGGGCCTGGTCGACTTTCGCGCCGCGCAGTTTGCCGTCGCCCGGGTCATATTCGGCGGCATGGTCAGCGGAGCGAGGTTCTCGGGTGGGCGCGTCGACTTCCGCGGCGCGGAGGGTGTCGCGCCGATCAACCTGGTCCCGACGGACGGGTCGCCATTGCCGGCCGGGTTGAGTCTGCCGTCCATGTGGCATCCGTCAGGGACGTAATCCTTCTGCCTCCCCGCGATAGTTGCGGACTTGGTCCTCCACGACGTCGGCTCGGTACGACGTGACGGACTGGCCGTGACCCTTCGCGAGGATGCGGCCTACCTCCGTACGTTCTCCTGCAGGCAGAACGGGGGTCTGCGCTGTGCGCTGGCGCCGACCGGGGAGGTCGCCCACCCGGGGAGGTCGAGCTGCACCGAAGCGTTCCTGACCCTCGGATGTGCTCTGATCTGCTGGAGGTGTCTGGCCGCGTCAGGACCGCAGCCGGTCCTTGCACCAGAGGGTCTTTGAAGGACTGGAGCCATTCAGTGCACGCGATCTCCGCATGCCGCCGGAAACAGCATGGCGCCTGGTGGCAGTTGGCTCGGATCTCGGGTGATCACGCGCAGGCATGCGTCGCGGGAGTCCTCCGCGGGCGGGTATTCGAGGGTGAGTTCGCTCAGGATGGTGATGGCTCCGGCGTGATGCATTTCCGCCGCGTGGACGCCGTCGGGGAGACAGCCGGCCAAGGTGCCGAAGGCTGCCGTGTCGCTGCCGTCGGCGATGCATTCGCGGATCTCGAAGCGCCAGTGCGCGGCCGCGTCGGCCAGCAATGACTTGCCGCTCTTGCCCCGTCCTGCAAGGAAGTCGGCACGATCCCGCAGATGGTGGGCGATGGCACAGCAGATGGGAACCGCGGTGCCGTCTGGAGCCGTCACCCGCGTGTACCCGGCATGCGGGTAGCTCGACAGAGCTTCATCGAGCAGCCCCAGCGCGGTGTCCTGTGCCGCCGGGTGACCTTGGTGGGCGATGTCCAGGAGCAGCGGGGTCGCAGCCACAGCCGCGGGGAACACCGCGCCACTGTGACCATGAACGATCCCACCGCCGCCGAGCTGCGAGCCCGCCTCCGCCGCCTGTACCAGGTTCGCTGCCTCGGCCAGGGCGCGTAGACCATGGGCGGCCCGATCCGGTTCATACCAGTCGGGATGGCCCGGCACGGAGTCCCACTCCACCACGTCGATCTCATGCAGCACAGCAGCATCCTGGCACCCAGCCGCTACCCACGGTACGAGCCTCAACGAGGTCCTGGGAGTCATTCCATGAGCAGTTATTAGACTGCTCATGGAATCCGAGACACCGTCTTACCCAGGTGCCCACCACCCACCTGATCTCCTACCCTGTGCCGGGGCGGCTGAGCAGGGGGATCGGCGATGAGCATGTACTTCGACATCGGTGACGAGACGCTGTGGAATCCGTCGAACGGCGCCGGCCGCCTCTTTCTACGGCAGGTCGAGATCTTCGAGGCGGAACTCAAGCTGCCCTCGGGAATCGGCCAGGGCAAGTATTGGGGCGACCCGGACACACTCGAGGTCGATCCGGTCGTGTACGCGGAGTTCGTACGCGGCCTGGTCGTCCGGCACTGCCGGACGGGGCACTCCGTGATCCTGGCGCTCTCCGAGGGGTTCGTGGCGACGGCGGTCGCGCTCGCACGGCGCGCGGGCATCGAGGTGGAGATACCCGAAGCGGGGTCCGGTCATGTGGATGGTGGCGTCCAGCGCGACGTGCAGCTCCCCGGCAATCCCCGGACCGCGTCAGCCACCGTCGCTACCGCGCTCGACACACGGGCGCAGGAGATGGACCGCTGGATGGCCCGCTGAGCCGGTGCGCCGCATGCCGCTCCTTGCCGACACAACCGCCTGGACCACGTTGCCGTTTCTGCCTCTTGCCCACCACGCACCTGAGTCGTCCTGTTAGGGCCAGACACCGGAGAAGTCGATCTCGTGGGCCCATTCTGGATGGTCTATCAGCGGATTCCGGTTGCCCTGGATCTCCGCTATGGCCGCGTTGCGGTGCAGTTCGTACTCGGTCACCGCCTCGCTCGCGTGCCACTGCAGCAGGACGGGCAGTCGGTCCTCGGGGAACTCCCGCGCGGCGTCGCCGACCTGGCCCGGATAGCGGAGCAGGAAGTACAGGGTGGCACGCGCGACCGCGCCCTTGCCCTCCTCCGGCTCGAAGCCCGCGCTCTCGCGCATCCCACACGCATCCCGGACCGCTTCCTCGAAGTCGGGGAAGTCGAAGTACGGGAAGTTACCGCGGAAACTGTTGCAGCCGACCTCGCACGCGAACAGATGGTGCAGGTCGCCGCGCATGGGTTCCTTCTTTTCGAACCACGACTGCGGAACCACATGCTCGCAGTTGAACGGCATCGACGCCTCGAGTGCGTCGAACTCCGCCTCGAACTCGGCCGGTCCTGCCGTGCTCTCCAGCAGCAGGAGTTCCTGCACGCGAGCCAGCCGAGCCTGCGCCACGGCCGCGTCGGCCCGTATGAGCTCCTCGGGGGAGAAGTCCTTGCCCGAGTAGATGCTGCGCAGCCGTCCGTCCTTGTGCAGGTCGACCCATGGATAGACCAGCCGCATGGGCTTGTACTTGGGCTGGGGCTCGTGGCTGTTTGTCAGCAGCTGCGTCAGCGCGCGGCGCAGCGCGTCGCCGTCGCTGGTGCGGATGTTCGCGTAGTACGCCTCGCGCGCGGCCGCGTCCGTGGCGCGGTCGTAGTAGGGACGCTCCCGTGCGACCCGATGGTTGATCAGGGCCGCGTCGACATCCTTCTCCACCGCTGACACGACGTCCGGTCGACCGGCCGGCGGCTGTGGTGCGGTCGGCGGCATCGGTGCAAGAGCGGGCGGCGGGGCCAGGACAGCGCCCCACGAGGCCGACGGGGCATCGAAGCCGATGCTGATCCGCAGGGGGAGAAGGAAGTGGGTTGTGCTGTCGGCCTCATGAGTGATTGTCCGGCCTTGGGAGCCGTTGGTACCTGGCATGGATCCGTTGGTACCCCGCATGGTGGACTCGCCGTTGAGGGGGGCGGCCATCGGCGGGGTGCTCGGCCCGGGAGGCGGGGTGAGCCCGGCGGTGAACACCTCGTCCCGCAGTCGTGCTGCCTCTCCGGTCAGGGGTACCTCATGCAGGGCCCCCAGCACGCGGCTGATCCGTACCCCCTCGTTGGCCAGCCAGGCCAATTGCTGCTCGCCCATCTCGGGCCGCCACACCCCGCCGTCGACGCTCAACGGCCGGCCCTCGGCATCGGTCTTCGGAACGGCCGAGTGATGCAGCGCGACGACTTCCCATTGGTCGTTGAAGACCGGAGAACCCGAAGAACCCTCACGGGTGTCGCATTCGTAGTGCAGGAATCGCTCCAGAATGTCGACGATCTGGTTCTCGCGCAGCGCGATCTGCTTCGGCTCTCCCCGGGGATGCTGGATGATGTTGACGAACTCTCCGATCAGGACCTTTCCTTGCGCCTCGCTGAGCACCAGCCGGCCGAACAACGACAGGTCCTCTCCCTGCGCGCCACGCGGAGCCACTGCGACGAGGCTGTAGTCCAGTGCTCGGTCGGTGACGAAGAACCGCAGGGGCTCAAGCTGAAATACCGCCGGTAGGAGCGGGCTGCCGTCGACGCTGTCCTGGAACGCGAAGGCGACCTTGCTGCGACTCGCCTCCTGCGTGCCGCGCAGCACGTGGTTGTTGGTGAGCAACAGGGAGGGGGAGACCATGAAGCCGGTTCCGTGTCCACCTCCGGGACCGCTGATGGTGATCCGGCCGACCGAGCGCGAGACCTGGACACCTTCCTCCAGGAACGCGACCGGGGTGAGGTTGTTGCGCCCGATCAGGCGCTCCAGCCCCAGCGCGTCACTGTTGAAGGCTTCCGGGGGAAGCTGCAAGGTGCTCCCCGCGCTGCTGGCCGGTTCCGTCTGCGTTCGCTCGATCGCCCGCGCCATGGCCCAGTCCGCACCCAGACGCGCCAGCCGCTTCTCGACCCGCTCTGGGGTGTCCGCATACAGCACGCCACGTGACTCGAGAACGGATTGGTTCCCCTCGCGCCGTTCGGTGCGATTCGCGTAGCGGGCTGCGGCCAAGGTGAGTTGTGACAGATAGTCTGATTCTCGTTCAGTAGCGAGTTCCGCCGTGGCCATGATTTGCCTCCGGGCGCCTCTGGTGGTGGTCGCTGTCTGTGTTGGTTCGGCTCTAGCGCTCCGGCGGGAGCAGTCCGTCCACCGGCAGCAGGTCGAAGAAGTTGTGTTCCGCCGCGGGCGCGTACCGCACGAGGCCCGCGAAGCTGGGGATACGGACCGTCACCTGCGCGATCGCTTCGGGTGCGGCCTCCTCCAGGGACTCGGACACGGCGCCGTGCCAGTAGCCCGCGTTGTTCAGCGCGTCGCCGGTCGGCTCATTCGTGAGCCGCGTGGAGGACAGGTTGACCGGCAGGTACAGCTGCCGGACGCCCTTGTCCGCGCAGGCCTGTGCGAGCAGTCGGCCGGTAAGACCGTCACCGCCGCTCTCGCCCGGAGCGATCTGCCTCAGCATCACGAGCAGCGGCCGCTCGCCGACGCACGGCCAGGAGTGCGCGAACGAGAACGTCGTCCCTTCCGGTTCACCGCTGTCCTGTGGCCCGTACCGGCCGACGGCCTCATCTTTGGGCTCAGGGCGAACCTTTCCCTCGAAGTAGGCCCACCGCCAGCCCTCGGCCCGCCCGTCGGCATTGCCCGCCAGGGCACCCTCCGCCCAGGCCTCCGCGTAGTCGGGGTCGCGTACCAGCGGCGTGCGCGGTACGTCCGGTGGAGAGCTGATGCCCTCGTCGTAGCCGTCCTGCCATGCTCTGACACCGACCGGCACGAACACGCCCGGGTCCACCGGCACGGTATGGGGGTTGTGCTGAGTCATGACCGGCCTCCTTCACCAACTGGGTTTGGCGACATTGCCGTACGACCAGGTGGAGCTCTTGGACATCTCGAAGTGCAGATGTGGTCCCGTGGTGTTGCCGGATCTGCCGACCTGTCCGAGCTGTTTTCCGGCGCTGACCTTCTGACCCGTCCTCACCTGCCGTTGCGAGAGGTGGCAGTAGGTGTACATGTGGCCGTTGTCGGCGCGGAGCCCGATCCACTGCCCGTATGCTCCGCCCTTGTTGTTCGACCAGGCGATGGTGCCGTTGCGTACGGCGACCACCGGTGTGCCGGTATTGGCGGCGAAGTCCTGGCCCGTGTGTCGACCGACCCCGTCCCGCTCCGGTTTCCAGGCGTACGGACCGCGTGCGTAGAAGCCGAAGGTGACTCGGTGCCCGGGCACGGGCGACGGCACCCGTTTCCCGGGACGGGGGGTGACGGGAGCGGCCTTGCAGCTGACCTTGAAGCCGGCGTGGCGGCCGAGGGTGGTGAGGGAGGTGCAGCCGGGGTTGCCGTCGGCGTCGGCTCCTTTGAAGCCTTGGGCGAGTTGTTCGGCGCGGTATGCGGCCTTGGTCTGGGGGCCGAAGAGGCCGGTGGGGCCGTCGGGGATCTTGCGGCCTCGGGCTATGAGTGCTTTCTGTACGGTGCGTACGTCCTCGTTCCGTTTGCCGAACTGGACCTTGGACAGGGCTACCATGACGCCTCCTAGTACGGGTGGGGTGGCCGGTGCGGATCGGCCTGCTGGACGCGTGCGGCGAAGTTCGATCCGGACTTGTTCACGTGGTATCGGGCGCGCACGTAGTTGACCGTGGCGCACATGTCCGCGACCACGTCGTAGGGCGTAGTCGCCGTGTTCGCCTGATGGTGCGTGGCGAACGTGGGAGGGATGCACTGCGTGGCGCCTCGGGAACAGTTCTGCGGGTGGCCGTCGGACACGATGGGGCCATGCGCGTTCGCATCCGTCCGGTTCACACGGAACTTCGGGTGGTTCGATGCGGACTCGCGTCTGGCGATGGTGGCCAGGGCCGGGACTCCGAACCGAGGATCCATTCCGGTCAGTGCGCACGCCTTGTCGGCATAGCGCCGCATGGCCGCTTCCCCGACCTTGTCGCCGGGATCGAGGTACGTCACCTTGCCGAGCGGGAGCCTGCCGTTGCTGTTGGCGGGAGCGCCTTGGCAGTTGACCTTGAAGCCGGCGTGGCGGCCGAGGGTGGTGAGGGAGGTGCAACCGGGGTTGCCGTCGGCGTCGGCTCCTTTGAAGCCTTGGGCGAGTTGTTCGGCGCGGTATGCGGCCCTGGTCTGGGGGCCGAAGAGGCCGGTGGGGCCGTCGGGGATCTTGCGGCCTCGGGCTATGAGTGCTTTCTGTACGGTGCGTACGTCCTCGTTCCGTTTGCCGAACTGGACCTTGGACAGGGCCACCATGAGAATTCGCCTTCTCTCGTCATGCCCAGAGGGTCATGGTGAGGTCATGGAGAGCCGTATCCGCGCGATCTGGCCGGGAGGCGGGGCGGCAGTGTCGGCGGTTCGACCTCGTTGATCCAGACTCCAGGGCTGGACGGCGGCGAGGGGCCGGCCTGGGGACCGGTGGGCACTGATGGCGCCGCTGATCTCGGAGCTCCGGGTGGAGAGAGTGATGCGGGGTGGAGAGAGTGATGCGGAGTGCCGTCGGAGCGGGCACCTGTGCGCGGTCACTCGCTCCTGCATGGTGATCTGCGGGCTGGTCACCGGCAGGTCGACCCCCGTCTGCCAGGCCGTGTCGTTCCGTGCCGATGTCGTCGACCGCGACGCACGACCGCTTCGATGGCGCTGTGGCGGTCACACCGTTGTCCTTCCGTCCGCGCGGAAGTTGGTCAATTCGACGCTACGGAACTGCCGTCAGCACCGCGTTACTCTGGCGTCATTGGCGCCGCCTGGAGGCGGAGCATGCGGGCGAACGCGGGGGAGGGCTCGACGCCCAGTTCCTCGTGCAACAGGCGCCGAAACGCGTGGTAGTGACGGACCGCCTCGGCGAGGTTTCCTTCAGCGAGGTGGGCCGACACGGCAGCTCGATGGGCGCTTTCGCGGAGCGGCTCGCTGCGGACGCTCGCCCACGCGGCCTCCAGTGCCAGTGCCGGTTTTCCCTGTCGTGTCAGGGTCTCGGCGAGCGCGTCGAGTGCGTGCAGGCGCAACTGACGCAGGCGCTCACGCTCCAGGAGCACCCAGTCCTCGTCCCAGCCGGGCAGCAGGTCCTCGCCCGACAGCATTGCCAAGGGCGGCCCGCCGTTCAGCGGGGGGTCGCACTCCTGGATGAGACTGAGTGCTGTTTCGGCGAGGGTGTGCACGTCCACTCGCACGGTTGCCGTGATGACGAGGTCGTCGCCGCAGCAGCGGATCAGGGGCGGCTCGCCGCGGGGGAGCTTCCACAGGGTGGTGCGCAGGCTGCCCCTGGCGTGCTCTTCGGATACCTCCGGCCACAGCGTTCCGGCCAGGACCGTGCGCGACACCCGGCCTCGCAGCCCCACGAAGGCCATCATCCGTTGGCCGTTGCGGCACAGCTCGACGGCCTCGGACCCGAATTCCAGCCGGAACTGGCCGAGCAAGCGCAACTGAGGGGGAGGTGACACCAAGTTGATCGCCTCGCGTGCGGCGCTTTGCAGCGCGTATTCGTACGGTGCGCTTCCGGGAGGGGCGCGTGCTCCGAGAGGGGCGCCGTTATCAGTTTGAGTCGATCGAACAAGCGGTGCAACTTCGGCCCAGGGGCTTCCTTGCTGGCCTTCGCGGCGAACGGCTCCAAGCTCAGCCCAGCTGGGCCCTACCCTGACCACAGAACGAGGGGATGGATTGCGGGCTACCTCCGCAGCGGGTGGGAGAGTGCAAGGGTGGGAGAAACCCAGCCACGATGGTCCAGAGGCTCAGGGCACGAAGACCTGGCTGTGCGCTTCTAGGCGGTTTCGTTTGGATTATCGGGCGGACCAGAGGAGGATGCCTGCGATGTGGAGTCCGGCCAGGTAGATCGTGGCTGTCTTCTCGTAGCGGGTGGCGATGCCTCGCCACTGCTTGAGGCGGTTGATGCACCGCTCGACGGTGTTGCGCTGCTTGTAGGTCTCGCGGTCGAAGGCCGGTGGTCGGCCGCCCCGGCTGCCGCGTCGACGCAGGTGCTCGCGGATCGCGCGGGACGAATACGCCTTGTCCGTCAGGACCATGTCCGGTCTGGTGCGCGGCCGACCACGTCGTCGAGGAACACGCAGGCGGGCCATGACATCGGTGAAGGCCGGTGCATCGCCGGCCT